>NZ_CP022523.1:1242500-1244003 GCF_002850255.1 Pseudoalteromonas sp. NC201 | reverse complement strand
TGCAACGGGTTTTGATGTACATGGATGTTCGAATGTCGATGAAGTTCATGGATGAACGCTTTTCATCAACCTCTTATTTGGCCCTGGCTCGCTACGAAGTAGGATGTTCTCATTTTTTAAATAGAGAGTCACATGGGTGATCCACACTATCATTGACCGGGGCCGACCCTTCGGCTGTTTTGTTTCACTTCTGAGTTTGGGTGACGAGAAACCGAAGCACCGCTTCGCAGTTCGAGGAAGTGAGCGCAAGGACGCGCGAAGGGGAGATGCTACATGGAAGTACTTTACCCCAARCAGAAAAAAAACCCGTCGCATTACTGCAACGGGTTTTTCTTATAAGGCCCTGACGATGTTCTACTTTCACATGGGAAGCCCACACTATCATCGACGCTGTTTTGTTTCACTTCTGAGTTCGGCATGGGGTCAGGTGGGTCCAAAACGCTATGGTCATCAGGAAATTCTGTTCATTAATGAAGTATCCTTCATTAATATAAATCCGGAAAAAGCTATTAAATTCTTTGTCTACTTTAGTCTATTAACTTCTGTCGCTTATAAACCACTTTGGCGTTGTATGGTTAAGCCTCACGGGTAATTAGTACGAGTTAGCTTAATGCCTCACAGCACTTCCACATCTCGCCTATCAACGTTGTAGTCTTCAACGGCCCTTCAATTGACTCTAAGTCAAAGTGAGAACTCATCTCGAGGCCTGCTTCCCGCTTAGATGCTTTCAGCGGTTATCAGTTCCGAACGTAGCTACCGGGCAATGCAATTGGCATCACAACCCGAACACCAGCGGTTCGTCCACTCCGGTCCTCTCGTACTAGGAGCAGCCCCTCTCAATTCTCAAACGCCCACGGCAGATAGGGACCGAACTGTCTCACGACGTTCTAAACCCAGCTCGCGTACCACTTTAAATGGCGAACAGCCATACCCTTGGGACCGACTTCAGCCCCAGGATGTGATGAGCCGACATCGAGGTGCCAAACACCGCCGTCGATATGAACTCTTGGGCGGTATCAGCCTGTTATCCCCGGAGTACCTTTTATCCGTTGAGCGATGGCCCTTCCATTCAGAACCACCGGATCACTATGACCTACTTTCGTACCTGCTCGACGTGTCTGTCTCGCAGTTAAGCTTGCTTCTACCATTACACTAACCGTACGATGTCCGACCGTACTTAGCAAACCTTCGTGCTCCTCCGTTACTCTTTGGGAGGAGACCGCCCCAGTCAAACTACCCACCAGGCACTGTCCTCAACCCCGATTCAGGGGCCTAAGTTAGAACATCAACACTACAAGGGTGGTATTTCAAGGTCGGCTCCACAGAAACTAGCGTCCCTGCTTCAAAGCCTCCCACCTATCCTACACATGTAGGGTCAATGTTCAGTGCCAAGCTGTAGTAAAGGTTCACGGGGTCTTTCCGTCTAGCCGCGGGTACACAGCATCTTCACTGCGATTTCAATTTCACTGAGTCTCGGGTGGAGACAGCGTGGCCATGGTTACA
>NZ_CP022522.1:3757500-3817500 GCF_002850255.1 Pseudoalteromonas sp. NC201 | reverse complement strand
TGTGCCGGGAGGCATGCTGGACATATCAGAAGTGCGAATGCTGACATGAGTAACGACAAGAGGAGTGAAAAACTCCTCCGCCGGAAGACCAAGGGTTCCTATCCCATGTTAATCAGGGTAGGGTGAGTCGACCCCTAAGGCGAGGCTGAAGAGCGTAGTCGATGGGAAACGGGTTAATATTCCCGTACTCGGTATGAATGCGATGGGGGGACGGAGCAGGCTAGGCAAGCATGGCGTTGGTTGTCCATGTGAAAGGCTGTAGGCTGGTGACTTAGGAAAATCCGGGTTGCCAAGGCTGAGAGTCGAGACGAGCCACTAAGGTGGTGAAGTTGTTGATGCCCTACTTCCAGGAAAAGCCTCTAAGCTTCAGTTCATACTGAATCGTACCCTAAACCGACACAGGTGGTCAGGTAGAGAATACTAAGGCGCTTGAGAGAACTCGGGTGAAGGAACTAGGCAAAATTGTACCGTAACTTCGGGAGAAGGTACGCTCTTGTTTGTTAAGGACTTGCTCTGTAAGCAAACGAGAGCCGCAGTGACCAGGTGGCTGGGACTGTTTATTAAAAACACAGCACTGTGCAAAATCGTAAGATGACGTATACGGTGTGACACCTGCCCGGTGCCGGAAGGTTAATTGATGGGGTTAGCTTAGGCGAAGCTCTTGATCGAAGCCCCGGTAAACGGCGGCCGTAACTATAACGGTCCTAAGGTAGCGAAATTCCTTGTCGGGTAAGTTCCGACCTGCACGAATGGTGTAACCATGGCCACGCTGTCTCCACCCGAGACTCAGTGAAATTGAAATCGCAGTGAAGATGCTGTGTACCCGCGGCTAGACGGAAAGACCCCGTGAACCTTTACTACAGCTTGGCACTGAACATTGACCCTACATGTGTAGGATAGGTGGGAGGCTTTGAAGCAGGAACGCTAGTTTCTGTGGAGCCGACCTTGAAATACCACCCTTGTAGTGTTGATGTTCTAACTTAGGCCCCTGAATCGGGGTTGAGGACAGTGCCTGGTGGGTAGTTTGACTGGGGCGGTCTCCTCCCAAAGAGTAACGGAGGAGCACGAAGGTTTGCTAAGTACGGTCGGACATCGTACGGTTAGTGTAATGGTAGAAGCAAGCTTAACTGCGAGACAGACACGTCGAGCAGGTACGAAAGTAGGTCATAGTGATCCGGTGGTTCTGAATGGAAGGGCCATCGCTCAACGGATAAAAGGTACTCCGGGGATAACAGGCTGATACCGCCCAAGAGTTCATATCGACGGCGGTGTTTGGCACCTCGATGTCGGCTCATCACATCCTGGGGCTGAAGTCGGTCCCAAGGGTATGGCTGTTCGCCATTTAAAGTGGTACGCGAGCTGGGTTTAGAACGTCGTGAGACAGTTCGGTCCCTATCTGCCGTGGGCGTTTGAGAATTGAGAGGGGCTGCTCCTAGTACGAGAGGACCGGAGTGGACGAACCGCTGGTGTTCGGGTTGTGATGCCAATTGCATTGCCCGGTAGCTACGTTCGGAACTGATAACCGCTGAAAGCATCTAAGCGGGAAGCAGGCCTCGAGATGAGTTCTCACTTTGACTTAGAGTCAACTGAAGGGCCGTTGAAGACTACAACGTTGATAGGCGAGATGTGGAAGTGCTGTGAGGCATTAAGCTAACTCGTACTAATTACCCGTGAGGCTTAACCATACAACGCCAAAGTGGTTTATAAGCGACAGAAGTTAATAGACTAAAGTAGACAAAGAATTTAATAGCTTTTTCCGGATTTATATTAATGAAGGATACTTCATTAATGAACAGAATTTCCTGATGACCATAGCGTTTTGGACCCACCTGACCCCATGCCGAACTCAGAAGTGAAACAAAACAGCGTCGATGATAGTGTGGGCTTCCCATGTGAAAGTAGAACATCGTCAGGGCCTTATAAGAAAAACCCGTTGCAGTAATGCGACGGGTTTTTTTCTGCTTGGGGTAAAGTACTTCCATGTAGCATCTCCCCTTCGCGCGTCCTTGTGCTCACTTCCTCGAACTGCGAAGCGGTGCTTCGGTTTCTCGTCACCCAAACTCAGAAGTGAAACAAAACAGCCGAAGGGTCGGCCCCGGTCAATGATAGTGTGGATCACCCATGTGACTCTCTATTTAAAAAATGAGAACATCCTACTTCGTAGCGAGCCAGGGCCAAATAAGAGGTTGATGAAAAGCGTTCATCCATGAACTTCATCGACATTCGAACATCCATGTACATCAAAACCCGTTGCAGAGATGCAACGGGTTTTTTGTTGTTTGGGGGTTATAATTTCGGGATATAGAAAGCCTCACAAGCCAATCAACACATCGCGAGGTGAACTCGCTCCCACCACAGTATCAGCACAGTGCAACATGCTAAGAGGCGGTTTACCCGCCGAGGGGTTGCAATGAAATTCCGAAAAAACCTCGCGAGGTAAACTCGCTCCTACCACAGTATAGGCACAGTGCAACATGCTGGGAGGCGGTTTACCCGCCGAGGGGTTGCAATGAAATTCCGAAAAAACCTCGCGAGGTAAACTCGCTCCTACCACAGTATAGGCACAGTGTAACATGGTGGGAGGTGGTTCACCCGCCGATGGCTTGCAATGAAAGTTTCGGCTCAAAAATAATGTGGAACACCCATGTACATCAAAACCCGTTGTAGCAAGCGACGGGTTTTTTGCTATTTGAGGTATAGAAATTTGATATATAAAAAGCCTCGCCAGGTTTTCTAAACCTAAGTAAATGCGCTCCCACCACAGTATCAGCACAGTGCAAAATGGTAGGAGGTGATTTATCAGCCCTAAATCTTAATAATCCTTATTTCGTAGAGTCGTAGGTTATGCTCTGAAGCACAGACTTCGATTCTTGTTTAATGCTGATCTAATTAATGCTATCAATAAATACACTTAAAATATGGCGAAGAAAGAAACATTTGCGATTTTTTTTGAGCTGTATATACTTACAGTAAATAAACCACTGTATGGAATACCAGTTAATGCGTCCTCTAACAAAACGACAAGAACAAATCTTTGAATTAATAAAAGTATTCATAAAAGATACAGGCATGCCTCCAACTCGTGCTGAAATAGCTGATGCTTTGGGTTTTAAGAGTGCAAATGCAGCGGAAGAGCACCTGAAAGCGCTTGCGAAAAAGGGAGTTATCGAAATGGTCCCAGGCGCAAGCCGAGGGATTCGACTTGTAGAGGATGAATCAGAACAACTTGGTTTGCCTATTATTGGTCGTGTTGCTGCTGGTGAGCCTATTTTGGCAGAGCAACATGTAGAAAGCCACTGTAATGTAGATGCTAGTTTTTTTAAACCTAATGCTGATTACCTTTTGAGAGTTAATGGTATGAGCATGAAGGATATTGGTATTATAGATGGTGACCTATTGGCTGTTCACAGAACTCAAGTGGCAGAAAATGGGCAAGTGATAGTTGCTCGTGTAGAAGAAGATGTGACTGTTAAACGCCTTGAAAAGAAAGGAAAGAAAGTTTTTTTACATGCTGAGAATGAAGAATTTAAAGCGATTGAAGTAGATCTAGAACATCAAAATTTCTCCATTGAAGGGTTAGCTGTCGGTGTTATCCGAAGTGCAGACTGGATGTAGTTTATGAGAGCGAGCGTAGCGTTAAATATAAAGTTGCGCTTGCTTTAACTATATTTTGTTTAGAAAGTAATAATTAACTTTTCTAACTGTGTGAAAGTTAGATAATTATAGTGACTTTAATCATTTAGTAATATTTTTAGTTTTCTGATCTTTATACACTATTTTTCATCATTCTTCGTTTTACTCCCTATAGTCCCCAGTTTTGATTCTAAAGTCGGTCTTCTCGAAAATCTTGCAATTTGTTTGTTTTTTGACTAATTGGTTAATAGTCGTGCAGTAAGTCTATGTACAAATAGACAATATGACAGTCATCCAATAATAACAAGAGACAACCACGAGTTGTCTTGAAGGAGACGTCAAATGAAAATTTGTCGATTAGTTGTAGCATTCATCGCGGTGCTAATCGCCATGCCCTCACTTGCTAACAGCGCTTACAATATGAGGCAAGGTGTTACAGACATTAGTCATCAAGTGTATGAGCTTCACATGACCATATTTCTAATATGTTGTGTCATTGGAGTGATTGTATTTGGGATTATGTTTTGGGCGCTTATAAAACACAGAAAGTCAAAAGGCGTTGTTGCAGCGCAATTTCATGAAAGCACCAAAGTGGAAATACTTTGGACTGCAATTCCCTTCCTGATACTCATTGGTATGGCAATACCAGCCACAAAAACGCTTATTGCTATGGAAGACACGAGTAAAGCTGATCTGACCATTAAGGTCACAGGCTCTCAGTGGAAATGGCACTATGAGTATATGGGGCATGATGTTGAGTTCTATTCTTTGCTCTCTACTTCGAAAGATGAAATTAGTGATCTTAAAGAAAAAAATGAAAATTACCTGCTTGAAGTTGATAAGCATTTAGTTATTCCTACAGATAGGAAAGTCCGCTTTTTGATGACCTCGGATGATGTCATCCATTCTTGGTGGGTGCCTGATTTTGCGGTGAAGAAGGATGCCAATCCGGGATTTATAAATGAGGCATGGGCAAAGGTAAACGATGAGGGAATTTATAGAGGCCAATGTGCTGAATTATGTGGCAAAGATCATGGCTTTATGCCAATCGTCGTCGAGGCCGTAAGTCCTGATAAATTTGATAGTTGGCTTAACGATGCTAAAGCTGAAAAAGCAAAAGCAGAGGCGGAGTCACAGGCAGTTGCGCAACAAACTCTTTCGAAAGAAGAGTTAATGGAGGTTGGGGAACAAACTTACATGGCTTATTGCGCAGCTTGCCATCAACCAACTGGGCTTGGGCTACCAGGAGTCTTCCCTGCAATGAAAGGAAGTAAAGTCGTCACTGGAGATATTAAAGCTCATATAGATATTCTACTTTTAGGTCGCCCAGGAACTGCGATGCAATCTTTCGCAAAGCAATTAACAATTAAGCAGATCGCGGGGGTGATCACCTATAAAAGAAATAGCTGGGGTAATGACACTGGCGATGTTATTCAGCCAAGCCAAATACAGCGTGAGATAGATGCACTAGAGGAGGGTAAGTAATGAGTGCCATCGTAGACGAACATTCACACCATACAGCTCCCAAAGGCTTAAAGCGCTGGCTGTTTACCACCAATCATAAAGACATTGGAACACTGTATTTATTGTTCTCACTAACCATGTTTTTAATTGGCGGTGCTATGGCGATGGTGATCCGAGCCGAGCTTTTCCAACCTGGGTTACAGCTTGTAGATCCGCATTTTTTTAATCAAATGACGACCGTGCATGGACTAATAATGGTATTTGGCGCAGTAATGCCCGCATTTACAGGTCTTGCCAACTGGATGATCCCAATGATGATTGGTGCTCCTGATATGGCGTTACCGAGAATGAATAACTGGAGTTTTTGGATACTACCCTTTGCATTTGCAATTTTACTGATGTCATTATTTTTGGAAGGCGGCGGGCCTGCTTTTGGTTGGACTTTTTATGCGCCACTATCTACAACGTACAGCAATGACAATACTGCATTTTTTGTTTTTGCTGTTCATATAATGGGCATTAGCTCTATTATGGGTGCTATCAACGTTATCGTGACCATCGTCAATCTTAGAGCTCCAGGTATGACATGGATGAAGTTGCCTTTATTTGTCTGGACCTGGTTGATAACTGCATTTCTTCTGATTGCAGTTATGCCGGTACTTGCTGGCGCCGTAACTATGGTGCTGACCGACAAGTTCTTTGGAACGAGCTTTTTTGATGCAGCAGGTGGTGGTGATCCTGTTATGTTCCAGCATATATTCTGGTTTTTTGGCCATCCTGAAGTGTACATCATGATATTACCTGCCTTCGGCATAATCTCTACGATAGTACCGACATTTTCAAGAAAGAAACTGTTTGGCTATGCATCAATGGTTTATGCAACCGCTTCAATTGCACTGCTGTCGTTCGTCGTTTGGGCTCATCATATGTTTACAACGGGTATGCCTTTAGCTGGTGAGTTGTTTTTTATGTATGCAACTATGCTCATTTCAGTGCCTACTGGCGTTAAGGTTTTTAATTGGGTAGCTACAATGTGGCGAGGTGCTATTAGTTTTGAGGTGCCTATGCTTTTTGCTATTGCATTCATCGTACTTTTCACAATTGGTGGATTTTCCGGTTTGATGTTAGCGATTACTCCCGCCGATTTCCAATATCACGATACCTACTTCGTTGTCGCGCATTTCCATTACGTGTTAGTTACGGGAGCTGTGTTCTCAATAATGGCCGCCGCATATTATTGGTTACCAAAGTGGACGGGGCACATGTTTGATATCAAATTGGCTAAATTTCACTTTTGGCTCTCCTTGGTTAGTGTGAACGTATTGTTCTTCCCAATGCACTTTGTTGGTCTTGCTGGCATGCCAAGGCGGATCCCTGATTATGCTCTACAGTTCGCTGATTTCAACGCGATCATTAGTATCGGAGGGTTTGCATTCGGTCTTTCTCAACTGTTGTTTGTTGCAGTGGTTTATAAATGTATAAAAGGTGGAGAGCAGGCCTCTGGGAAAGTATGGGATGGGGCAGAGGGATTAGAGTGGCAAGTACCATCTCCGGCTCCTTATCATACCTTTTCAACGCCACCGGAGATTAAGTAATGCAACATGGCCGCCTGCTTAAGAAGCTTATTTTGTTGACGCTAGGTATGTTTGCTTTTGCCTTTGCACTGGTTCCTCTATATGACGTTTTTTGTGATGTCACAGGCCTAAATGGTAAGCCATCCATGGAAATCGCAAAGCAGAGCGAGTCAATTGCACAAAGTCGACAAGTAGATGTGAGCTTCACAACGCATAGTCAAAGCCAGGCGCCATTTAAGGTCGATGCAGTCGAGCATTCGGTTAGTGTTCAACCCGGTAAGCTAACCGATGTCAAATTTATTGCAAAAAACTTGAGTGATAGTGAGCGTGTGTTGCAAGCGATCCCTTCAGTGTCCCCGGGGAAAGCTGCAAAGTATTTACACAAAATGGCCTGCTTTTGTTTTGATCAGCAATCAATGAAAGGCAAAGAAGAAGTTGAGTTTGTCTTGAGGTTTTATGTAGATACGGAGCTACCAAGTGATGTTGAGGAACTCACGCTTTCATATACGTTGTTTGATATTACAGAGCGAGTTAGCAAACAAGACAGTGATGGACTGAATATGCTAGTTGCTCGAGAGGAGTTCAAATATGAACCATGAACAAGAAAAATATTACGTGCCTGAGCAAAGTCCATGGCCAATCGTCGGGGCTTTTGCACTTTTCTTTATCGCTGTTGGCGCTGGCTTAACGATTATTCAACTTAAATCAACCAGTAATAGTGGAGTAATGCTACTGCTCGTGGGTATTGCTGTGCTGATCTATATGATTTTTGGTTGGTTCAGGAATGTGATCCAAGAATCTCAAAATGGGTTATATTCTGCCCAAATGGATCGTTCGTTCAAGCAAGGAATGGGATGGTTTATCTTTTCCGAGGTTATGTTTTTTGCTGCTTTTTTTGGTGCACTTTTCTATGCACGAATGATAGCTGTGCCGTGGTTAGGCGGTGCAAGTAATAATGCCAGTACCAATGAGGTTTTATGGCCTCAATTTGAAGCTGTATGGCCATTGCTCACAACTCCAGATGGAACTGTCACTCAAGCTATGGGTTGGCAGGGACTTCCACTGATCAATACGATTATTCTATTAGCATCATCAGTAACCCTTAGCTTTGCTCATGTAGCTTTAGAAAAAGAGCAACGGGCGAAAGTAAAGGCGTTCTTGGGATTAACAGTACTACTTGGCGTCGCATTCTTAACCTTGCAAGTGGAAGAGTATATTCACGCTTACCAAGATCTGGGGTTAACTCTCCAGTCGGGGGTTTACGGTAATACATTCTTTTTACTGACAGGATTTCATGGCTTTCATGTCACTCTTGGCGCGATTATTCTTTTCGTTATATGGATCAGGGTGTTGAAGGGCCACTTTACCGCTAAGAACCACTTTGCTTTTCAAGCTGGGGCTTGGTATTGGCATTTTGTTGATGTTGTTTGGTTGTGCCTGTTTGTATTTGTTTATGTGTTGTAACAACGGGTGAAGAGTGTAGTTTTATAAAGCCAAATTGAGCAGCAAGACAGATTAGAAGTACGACAGCTATTGATGCATAAACTCTTTGTTGCAATAGCCTCGCCATCGACTCTTGTTGCTCTGACTTGAGCATGACTAGCATAGCTCTAAATAGATTTAGAAAAACGAGTAGTAGCAGTACAACAATAATAATTTTAATCATAAGGGGTGTCCGATGGATTTAGGTGCACTTTTTAAAGGTAGATCAAAACCCCCCATATTAGCAGCATTAATAGTTGTTCTTTTATGTGGCTCGCTCTCTTATTGGCAGTGGCAAAGAGCACAGCAAAAACATGTGTTGCAGCATAAAGTTGAGATTGAAAAATCGCTAGGTGTAGCTAATGAGCAGCAAGTAACATCCCAGCAGCTAACGCAATATGTTAATGCTGAAGTGTCGATTACAGGGAATTTTGTAGGCGATGCGGTTTGGTATTTAGATAATCAAGTCGTAAAAGGCCGAGTCGGTTTTGATGTAATTGGCATTATAAAAATTTCCGGAACTGATGAGTATCTAGCTGTGAATTTGGGTTTTGTGCCACAGCAAGCTAGTCGCGTGCCTACCGTTTTTTCTCTTCCAAGTGGTACCGTTTCTCTACCTGTCTATATCAAATCTAGTGCTAGTAAGCGGTTCACCTTAGCTAAGTCTGCGGCAGAGGAGGCAACAAAACAATCTGTGATCCAATATATTGATGTTGATTACTTATCTGCGGAGTCAGGTAAACCTCTTTTACCTCTAATTGCCTACATGACTAAAAACAGATTTGCCGGGACTGAGCCCCATTATCAACCGGTAGTAATGTCACCGCAAAAACATGAAGCTTATGCTTTACAGTGGTTGCTTATTGCCTTGGCTGCGGTAGTAATTGGCTGGAAACTTTCAAAAAAGGAGAATAAAAATGTCTAAAAGTGCGGCATGGTTTATAGGGCTGTTCGTATTCCCCTTACTGTTGGCATTTGTTGCCCTGAAGGTTGGCTGGATACCACATAGCACGACTAATCACGGTGAATTTTTAAGTCAGGAGGTTCGCCAATCAGAGCTGGTTTTAGATACTGAGTGGAGTATCGTTTACCAGCGACCAAAACAGTGTAATAAGCAATGTTCTTTACTACTAGATAGCTTACCTAATTTGTATTTAGCGCTGGGGAAAAACCAGCAGAAAGTATCGCTTGTGGTATTACAAGAGCGAAATGAAAAAGGTATTGAGTACGCTACTTCTTTGCCGATATACCTCAACCAGTTAGACGAAAATTATCTCTATTTGGTTGATAAAACAGGGTTATTTGTACTCAAGTATGCACCAGTAGCAAGCTTAGAAGAAATGCGAAATGTACAAAAAGGGCTACTGAGTGATCTGAAGAAATTATTGAACTACTCTCGTTCAAGTTAGGAGGTAAATATGTCCAAGGTAAGAATAAAAATCGCAATATTTGCCTGTTTCGTCGCAATAACGGTAGTGACACTTGGCGCCTTCACACGTTTAAGTGATGCGGGACTTGGATGTCCAGATTGGCCTGGGTGTTACGGCTTTTTAACAGTACCAAATGAGACTCATGAACTATCTGCGGCTAAAGACAGTTTTCCACATTTAGAAATAGAAGCAGAAAAAGCATGGATTGAAATGATCCATCGCTATTTTGCCAGTTTCCTCGGGTTACTTATTTTGGCACTTGCATGCATAAGGCTGTTCAAGAAGCAAAAAACAAAAAGCCCTAATCGTCACTACTACTTACTGCTATTGCTTGTGTTATTTCAAGGGGCACTTGGGATGTGGACCGTGACGATGAATTTACAGCCAGTCATTGTGATGGGTCATTTACTAGGTGGGTTTAGTATTCTTGCATTGCTGGTGTTATTGGTTTTAAGGCTGAAATACACCACTATTACTGCTAGTGTAACTAGCCTTACCTGTCGTTTATGTTATGTGGCTCTTGGTGTGTTGATTATACAAATTGCGCTAGGTGGATGGCTTGCAGCCAATTATGCTGCTCCACATTGTACAGGGCTGCCACTATGTGACAACCTTCAGCTTTTCTCTTGGCAGAGCTTATTTACGCTTCCTGAAGCTTCAGCGACCTACGAGTTTGGAGTGTTACCGTTTGAATCTAGAGTATCTATTCACTTTATCCATCGGGTTTGGGCAGTTGTTACCGTTTTAACGCTACTTGCTGCATGTTGGCCACTCCTTAGAGCTGGTCAAAACCACTTACTCCGACATTCAGCGCTTGTCGTTTTAGCTTTAGTTTCTATACAAGTTTTGGTGGGGGGGGCAATCGTACACTTCCAATTTCCTCTGTTGTTGACCTTATTCCATAACTTCATGGCAGCAATGGTGTTATTAGCAATGGTGAAATTGTGTTTCTTTATCAGCTTGGCGCAAAAAGTAGGAGTAAAACATGCTTCAATTAACTAGTTTTTCAGAGCTTCAAAAAGCAACTACTTTATTCAAAGCCTACTTTGGCATGTGTAAGTTCAAAGTAGTATGTATGTTGGTTATTACCGCTTGGGTCGGGATGATGTTAGCACCACAAAGTGATAAAACATTATTGGCACAATTAATGAGTTTGTTTGGCATTGGTTTGCTTTCGAGTAGTGCAGCAGCTGTAAATCATATCGTGGATAGAGAAATAGATAAAAAGATGGCGCGAACACGAAACCGACCGTTAGCGACAGACTCTGTTTCTGTATCATCAGCTTTAATCTTTGCGATAGGCCTCGCAATTTCTGGGTATGCTCTATTAACTATTTTCGCCAATCAGTTATGTGCGCTACTTACCTTAGCCGCGCTATTCGGCTATGCCGTGATTTATACGTTATTGTTAAAACGCGCAACACCTCAAAACATAGTAATTGGGGGGTTAGCAGGAGCGATGCCACCCCTGTTAGGTTGGGTCAGTGAGACTGGTCAGCTTGGTGCAGAGCCTTGGTTGTTAGTAATGATCATTTTTGCTTGGACACCTCCCCACTTTTGGGCATTAGCTATTGCTCGTAAACGAGACTACGAAAAAGCCGAAGTCCCCATGTTACCAGTAACGCATGGAAACGAATTTACAAAACTCTGTGTGCTATTTTATACCATCATTTTGACTTTAGTCTGTTTGCTCCCTTACCTAGTGGGAATGTCTGGTTGGATCTACTTGTTGGTCTCTGGTATGGCAAATGTCGCTTTTATTTACAAAGCGACAAAGCTTATGAGAACAAATAGTTTAGAGTATGCTATGAGGGTATTTTATTTCTCTATCTGGCATCTTTTGATAGTGTTCATTGCACTTTTTGTGGATAAAGCATTTATATGAAAAAATTTCTGTTAATTATCTCTATGTTAACTTTGTTTGGTTGTGGGCCTGCACCAGATGTGTCGGAAAAAGTGGTTTGGTACCCAAAGCCTAAGGACGTTAAAGCGTTTGAATTAAGGGATCAACACGGTGCGATAGTCTCAAACCAAGACTTTACCGATAAATGGAATTTGCTATTTTTGGGTTACACGAGTTGTCCCGACGTGTGTCCTATGACGCTGTTGAAATTAACTCACGTATATCAATCTGTAAAAAATAAAGGTGACTTACAAGTATGGTTTGTATCGGTCGATCCCAACCGAGATACTGAAGAAAAGCGTTTGGCCTACATCAAGCACTTTGATCCTGATTTTAAAGCGGTATCTGCCGAGCATTCTGCTTTATTTCCGTTTGTGAGAGATCTCGGTTTAATATACGCAATAAATCAGGAACAGACAGAAGAGTATTATGTTGATCATAGTGCGTCTGTAGCATTAATTAACCCAAAAGGTCAGCTTGAGGCTATTTTCAAACCTACACATACAGTGGGAGCTGTCCCTACAATCGATGACAAACTACTTCTTGCTGACCTTGAGAAGATCATCAATTAGTCTTATAGCGACACTGGTCGACCCTAGTGTCGCTGCACTATCTTACCTCTAACGCTTTAATTATTTGCGGATTTTTAATCAATCTTTGTGGCATTTTTACCATCACGGTCTAAGCTAATTTTATTACTCATTTTTACAAGGATAGTCTTCAGCTCATGTTGAAACTTCCACCTGAAATGGCGATTAACCATGTGGAAAGCCTGTACCATCAGATTTTCCAAGACTCTATGGAAACATCAGACATCACGATTGATATTAGTGAAGTGCAAAGAGCCGATACAGCATCTATACAACTGCTCTGTGCCGTACAGAAACACTTGCTCTCGTTAGAACATAAAATTGTATGGCATGGTGAAAGTGACGCTTTAGCGCAGGCTGTCAATGAGTTGGGATTAACCCATTATTTATTCCATAGTATTGAAAATTAAGAGGTGAATATGAAAAAGATTTTAGCTGTGGATGATTCGGCGTCAATGCGCCAAATGGTTGGCTTTACTTTGAAAAAAGCAGGTTTTGATGTTACGGAAGCCAAAGATGGCAGTGAAGCGCTATCTATTGCCAAGCAACAAGGGTTCGATGCCGTGATCTCTGATGTAAACATGCCTGTAATGGATGGGATCACACTTATTAAAGAGCTGCGTAGCCTACCCAACTATAAGTTCACCCCTTTACTAATGCTGACCACCGAGTCGGGGTTAGATAAAAAAACAGAAGGTAAAGCGGCGGGAGCAACTGGTTGGATAGTGAAGCCATTCAACCCTGAACAACTACTAGCGGTATTGAAAAAAGTCATAAGATAGATACAGAGAGGCGTCGATATGAGTATTGATTTAAGCCAATTTTTTGATGTCTTTTTTGAAGAAAGCTTTGAAGGCCTAGACATAATGGAAGCTGAGCTGCTGAATTTACAGCCAGGCCATGAAGACTCAGAAACGATCAATACTATATTTCGCGCAGCACACAGCATCAAAGGTGGCAGTGGAACATTTGGTTTTACTTCTGTCGCTAACTTCACGCATGTGTTGGAAACCTTACTCGATCAAATCAGGGATGGGCGTCGACAGTTGACCGCTGAACATGTCAATTTGCTGCTCCAATCCGTTGATTGTTTAAGGGCCTTACTAACCGCATTACAAGCCGAAGAAGAGCCAGATCTTTCCAATGCGAATGAGTTGAAAGTTAAATTTGAAGAGATTTTAGGTGGTAAAGAGAGTGTTAGCTCAGATACTGCCGATAGCATACCTCAAGGGCAAGAATCTCAAACCTATCAAATAGACTTTAAACCGCTCCCCCACTTGTTTAAAACCGGTAACGAACCGCTCTATATGTTAAGTGAGCTATCAGAATTGGGGGATTTAGAAACTCATGCGTTTTGTGATGCAATACCTGAAATTGATGACTTCAATCCAGAGGATTGCTACCTCAGTTGGCGGTTATACTTAACAACCAGTCATCCAGAGTCGGCGATTAAAGAAGTATTTGAGTGGGTTGAGGATGATGCTGAAATTTCTATTACCTTATGTGGTGGTTTATTTGAAGATGATGTGAGTGTCTCCACAACGCCAGAACCAGAGAGTGAGAAGAAAGAAGCGTCGAGCAACGACACTCAAAATATTGATGTACCAAAAACATCCTCAGCGACAGCGACAAAGGCTAAGCCTGAGGCTAGCAAGAAATCAGCAGAATCGACTTCGATCCGTGTTGGGATTGATAAAGTTGATTCGCTTATCAATATGGTAGGGGAGTTGGTTATTACCCAAGCTATGTTGACTCAATTAGGCGAGCAAGAACCGACCGAAAATACGCTTGCTGCGATGCAAGAAGGCCTCGCTCAATTAGCCCATAATACGCGAGATTTACAAGAAAATGTAATGCGGATCAGGATGTTACCTATTAGTTTTGTCTTCAGCCGATTTCCTCGTTTAGTAAGAGACACATCACAGAAGTTGAACAAACAGGTTGAGCTAAAACTGCTAGGAGAGCAAACAGAATTAGATAAAACCGTGATGGAAAAAATTTCCGATCCTATGGTTCATTTAGTAAGAAACTCTTTGGATCACGGCTTAGAAACACCGGAAGACAGAATAAAAGCCGGAAAAGATCCTGTGGGTACGGTGACACTGAATGCTTTCCACCAAGGTGGAAATATTGTGATTGAAATCATGGATGATGGCAGAGGCTTGAATACCGAAAAAATAAAAAGTAAAGCAATTGCCAATGGCCTAATTCAAGCAACTGATGAGCTGACTATTGAAGAGGTTAATGAACTTATTTTTAGGCCTGGGTTTTCAACAGCCGATGAAGTGAGTGATATCTCTGGTCGCGGCGTGGGTATGGACGTTGTTCGAAGAAATATTCAAGCATTAAACGGCAGCGTTGAAGTAACTTCAGCAAAAGGGGTTGGCTCAACGTTTACAATTAGATTGCCATTAACGCTGGCCATTCTTGATGGTCAACTGGTTAAAGTTGCAAAGCATACCTACATCATTCCACTTATTTCTATTGTTGAGTCTTTACAAATAGATATTAAAAAAGTGAGCAAAGTAGGTAATGGCTTAGAGGTGCTACGGTTACGAGATGAATACATACCAATACTAAGGCTATATCAATTATTTAATCATGGTGGTGCAATAGAAGAGTTGGATAAAACACTGTTAGTGGTTGTTGAGAGTGATAATCACAAAGTGGGGTTGTTGGTTGATGATTTGCTGGCGCAACAACAGGTCGTTATTAAAAGTCTCGAAGCGAATTATCAGAAAGTAAATGGGATCTCAGGGGCGACAATTTTAGGTGATGGCAGAGTCTCTTTAATTGTTGATATTAGTGGTCTTATCAAGCTAAGTGGCTTAAAGCGTCCAGGAACTCAAGAATTATTAGTAGAACAAGAGTTAGATGAGGTGGTGTCATGATCACTGAAAAAGCCTCGATTAATGAACAAGTCATGCTTGCAGACAGAGATGACGATACACAATTTCTCACCTTTATGATGGCGGGCGAAGAGTATGGCATGGATATTCTGGCCGTACAGGAAATCAGAGGGTGGGAAGAAGTCACTGCAATTCCAAATGCTCCTAAGTATGTGAACGGTGCGATTAATTTACGTGGCACGATAGTACCAATCATAGATTTAAGGATTCGATTCGGCTTACCGCAAATCGAATATGGAGCTCTAACTGTGGTTATCGTTGTCTCCGTTGTAATAAAAGAGGCAACAAAAATTATGGGGTTAGTTGTTGATGCTGTTTCTGACGTATACAGCATCAACGAAGAAACAGCGAAGGATGTTCCAGATTTTCAAGACTCGGAAAATAGTCAATTTGTACAAGGACTTGTAAATGTTGGTGAAAAAATGGTCGTACTTTTAAATTTGAAGAAGATATTAGATCTTGAAGTCAAGCAGAATGAGCAATTGGTTGTCGGGGGATAACATGAGCGATCAAGCATTAGCAAGTCAACTCAACAGTAGGGTTCTGATTGCGGGTGCCATAATATTTGTGGGCTTGGCAATTAGTGTTCAAATGTTGAATATTAATATGTCTACACAAGCCTATGTGGCGATGGTTATAGCAGCTGTCAGTGTGGTGCTGGCAATTTTACTACTTAAGCAGAGCGCAAATATTCTGCTTTCTAAGTTACAAGATGTTGAGGAAATTGTTCCCGCGATAGAGAGTAAAGATGCTAGCTTACTCGATGCAAGTAATGCGTCACGTCAATCATCCTTATACAAAGCGGTTGCTAATTTATTAAATGGTGACGCAGTAGATAGTCAAGATCATAGCCATAGTTTGTTGCTAGCTTTAAAGGTCTGTCAGGCCAATGTTATGCTTGCAGATGCTTCTCTCAATATTGTGTATTTGAACGATTCCGTAACCAGTATGCTGCGTAAAAATCAGGCTAAGTTACAGCAAGAATTGCCTGGCTTTAATGTGGATAGTTTGATTGGTGCAAACATTGATACATTTCATAAAAACCCCAGCCATCAGAGAGGCATCCTAGCTAATTTGACCCGTCCATATGTCACACAAATCAAAGTGGCAGGTTTGACCTTTGATCTTATTGCCACGCCTGTTTTCGATGATGAAGGGCAAAGGATCGCGACTTTAGTTGAGTGGAAAGACCTTACAAGAGAATTAGCGCTAGAGAAAAAGCAGGCGGACTTGGCGAGTCACAATGCTCGTATATCGAGCGCGCTGGACGTTTGTCAGGCAAACGTAATGCTAGCGGACGAAGGATTGAATATTATTTATGTTAATGATTCGGTTGTGCGAATGTTGAGAGACAATCAAACGCAGCTTAGAAAATCATTACCGAACTTTGATGTGGATACGCTTGTAGGGCAATGTATTGATGTGTTTCATGCGAACCCTAGCCATCAAAGAAATCTGCTTGAGAAACTGAGTGATGTATACAGTACAGATATCAAAGTTGCTGGCTTCACCTTTGGTTTAATTGCGACCCCGGTGTTTGATGAAGAGAAAAAGCGGATTGGTACCGTTGTAGAGTGGGACGACAAAACAGAGCGTTTAGTTCGTGAAGAAGAAGAGAAAACTGCCGCAGCTGAAAACTTACGCGTCCGAAGAGCATTAGACAACGTTTCAACGAATACGATGATAGCAAATGAGCAGTTTGAGATCGTTTACTTGAATCGCGCAGTGAAAGATATGATGAGAAATGCTGAGAGCGATCTAAGGCGTGACCTGCCTAATTTTGACAGTAACCATCTTATGGGGGCGAATATTGATGTATTCCACCGCAACCCAAGTCATCAACGCAGTATGCTTTCTCGGCTCGAAACTGAGTATAAAACGGAAATCGTTGTCGGCGGAAGAACCTTTGGTCTAGTCGCCAACCCGATATTTGATGGCAATAATGAACGCGTGGGCACCGTTGTCGAATGGGAAGATAGAACCAAAGAAGTTACGATTGAGAAAGAGGTGAATGGCCTCGTTCAGTCGGCTAACGCTGGTAACCTTAGTGTTCGTTTATCAGAAGATGGGAAAGATGGCTTCTATTTAAGACTAACCAAAGGGTTAAATAGTTTAGTGTCTACTGTCGATGAGACTGTTACAGATATGGGGGATATGTTAGACGCATTGGCGACTGGTAATTTGACTAGGCGTATTGAAGGCGATTATCGCGGGGCTTATGAAAAGCTTAAAAAAGACGCAAACACCACTGCTGAAAAGTTAACCGAAATGCTTGGTCGCATACGTACATCTGCAAATCTAGTTGCCAGTGGTGCAGATGAAATATCTCAAGGAAACGCAGATTTGAGTCAGCGGACCGAGGAGCAAGCTTCCTCGCTAGAAGAAACTGCTTCTAGCATGGAAGAAATGACGAGCACAGTTAGACAAAATGCAGATAACGCGAAAGTAGCTAATGAGTTGGCTGAAGATACTTGTGACAAGGCGACCAAAGGCGGTGAAGTAGTCACACGCGCAGTTGAAAGCATGTCTGAAATTAATGATTCAAGTAAGAAAATTGCTGACATTATAGGTGTTATTGATGAAATTGCTTTCCAGACAAACCTATTGGCATTAAATGCAGCCGTTGAAGCTGCTCGGGCTGGAGAGCAAGGTAGAGGATTTGCTGTGGTTGCCGGTGAAGTTCGTAATCTAGCTCAGCGCTCTGCCGCAGCAGCTAAAGAAATTAAGGACCTGATCAGAGACAGTGTAAGTAAGGTTGAAGATGGTACGTTACTGGTTAATGAGTCAGGTGAAACACTAAAAGAAATAGTTGAGTCTGTTAAGCGGGTGACAAACATGATTTCTGACATTGCTGAAGCGTCGATTGAGCAGAGTTCAGGTATTGAGCAGGTTAATAAAGCAGTGTCACAAATGGATGAAATGACGCAGCAAAATGCTGCCTTAGTTGAAGAAGCGTCAGCCGCAGGGGAGTCGATGGCTGAGCAAGCAAATGATATGAGAAGATTATTAAACTTCTTCACTCTTGATGAATCTTCACACCGTAGCTTAGAAATATCTGAGTCACCGAAGAACTATAAAGCGCCAGAAAAGCAATTACCAAAACGGACAATGAACTCCAATAAGCCACCGCAGCAAAACACGAGAAGTAATCAGTTTGCTGATGACTCGGAAGAGTGGGAAGAGTTTTAGGGTTTGGTAATAGACCAATTCCTTAGTGGGGTTGGCTGAAGGAATACGACGATGCGAGAGTTTCTGTTGACCGATAAGGATTTTTCCGAAATTTCGGCTCGGGTCTATGACACATGCGGCATAGTACTCGGGCCGCATAAAAGGGAAATGGTTTACTCAAGGTTGGCAAGGCGCATAAGAGCCAACGGGCTAAAATCATTTGAGGCGTATTTATCTTTTTTGGAAGAAAATCAAGATGTTGAGTTTAGCCATTTTATTAATGCAATAACAACTAACTTAACTTCTTTCTTTCGAGAAAATCATCACTTCGAGTTCTTAACGAAAAGAATAGTTCCTGAAATTATTGCCAGGCACAAACACGATAGAAGAGTTCGGATCTGGTCTGCTGGATGCTCTACAGGTGAAGAGCCTTATAGTATCGCGATGACCATTGCGAATGCTTTTCCAAGTGGTTGGGATGTCAAAGTGCTAGCAACAGATCTAGATTCCAACGTCTTGGGCAAAGCGAGTCTTGGAGAATATACGGCAAATAACGTCACGGGTTTAGATGAAGATAAGCTCAAAAAATGGTTTCTTAGAAGTGCTGATGGAGCAATGTATAAAGTGAAGCCTAAATTGCAATCCTTCATCCATTTTAAACGACTTAATCTTCTAGAACCATGGCCAATGAAAGGACCCTTTGACGTTATTTTCTGTCGTAATGTCTTAATTTATTTTGATAAAGAAACCAAAGACAAACTCTTTGAGCAATATCATGACATGTTAGTTCCCAATGGTTACTTACTTATCGGGCATTCCGAAACGATGGGGAAAGAGCACCTAGAATTTAAAAATCTAGGTAAAACCATTTATCAAAAAGGCCAGTTGAATGAGAGAGTTTAGACCTGTTCTCAGAGGCTTCGAGCATGTAAAACGCTTTTGGGATTCAGGGCGTGCCAAAGTCGTCGCAAAAGTACTTCCGGGGGAGTTTTATGTATCCAAGCAGGACGAACTGATTTCGACTGTATTAGGTTCCTGTATTGCCGCCTGCGTATATGACGAGAAGTTGGGGATTGGTGGCATGAATCACTTTATGTTACCCGGAGCAAAGGCACTAAGAGAAGTACATGCGGATGACCTAAATTGTCGCTACGGCAACTGGGCGATGGAGTATCTGATAAATGAAGTACTCAAAAATGGGGCGTCTAGAAGCAATTTAAAAATCAAACTTTTTGGCGGTGGAAAAATTATTAGCGCAATGACTGATATTGGAGAAGGGAATATCAGATTTGCTCAAGCCTATGTGGAAGAGGAAAGTTTGAATTTAATTTCACAGGATGTAGGTGGCCCTTGGCCAAGAAAAGTTATCTTTCATCCTCAAAGTGGCAAAGCACAAGTGAAAAAGTTACGAACCATGCACAATAACACAATTGAACAACGTGAAGTGCGTTACTTACATGACATTGAGGCTCAAGACAATAAAACGGATATTGAGCTATTTTAGGTGTGAAATATGATCAAAGTTCTGATTGTTGACGACTCGCCGTTAATTCGTGGGTTGTTAAAAGAAATTTTAGGTCAGGCGGATGGTATTAAAGTTGTTGGCACCGCGGAAGACCCTTATGAAGCTAGAGAGCTCATTAAGTCTACTTCACCTGACGTATTAACTTTGGATATAGAAATGCCAAAAATGAATGGCATTAATTTTCTTAAAAACTTAATGCGTTTAAGGCCTATGCCTGTTGTGATGATCTCTACGTTGACCCAAGAGGGATCACCCGCCACGATAGAAGCACTAGAGTTAGGTGCAGTTGATTTTATTTCTAAGCCCACCAGCAATGTTGCTGATACCTTAATGTCCTATTCTGATTTACTGGTTAAGAAGATTAGAGTAGCGGCAGGTGCACGAGTGAGGGCTTTTAAAGCACCAAAACAGGAAAGCGAATTAGAAATTGGCCGTAATTATACATTTTCGCGTAATACTATTTTAGCCATAGGCGCCTCAACTGGAGGAACTGAAGCTATCAGAGAGGTGCTTATGCGATTACCAACACACGCGCCTCCTGTTGTTATCACCCAACATATCCCACCAGTTTTCAGTACCTCATTCGCACAAAGAATGGATCGCACCTGTGCGGTATCAGTCAAAGAAGCGGAAGAGGGAGATGTTTTATTACCAGGTCATGTATTCATTGCACCGGGAGACAAACATCTTAAGGTGGCACACACAGCAACCGGATATGTCTGCCGATTAGATGATACTGAGCCTGTTAATCGTCATAAACCTTCCGTTGAAGTGTTATTTAACTCCCTTGTGCCAATGGGTAAGCATGTTTGTGCTGCTATGCTCACGGGAATGGGCAGTGATGGAGCAAAAGCAATGCTAGCTTTGAAAGCTGCAGGTGCTAAAACATTTGCACAAGATGAACTTAGCTGTGTGGTATGGGGAATGCCTAGAGCTGCGTACGAGCTTGGTGCAGTGCAAAGCCTAGTACCTTTGAGTAAAGTGACTGAAACCATGCTGAGCGCGGTTAAAAAGTAAGGGTAAGAGCTAATTTGCTCCTACCCAAAGCTGTTATTTTTCAATAACCCAAGGTTGTGAAAACCAATAATATCGTCCTGTGTCTTTGATTGAAGGTGCAGTACAGTTATATCGTGACCGTCCTATGGATAGTGCTTTCGGGGTTTGGATACGTACGCTGGTTTCTGATAGCCACGTCAGCTCAGCTTGCCCAACACCTGAAACGTAGCATGCAAATTGACTCTGATGAAAATCCTTATTGTTAAAATGCAACGTGATTGCTGGGGTTTTATTGTTCGTGACGCTATCAAGGTACTCTAATTTTTGTAGAGAGAACGCTTTGGTCTCGAGCTTAGTTTTTAATGTTTCTAAGTTGCTGTAGTTTCCCGATGCGGGAAAGCGAGCGATACGTGTAAAATCTGAAGAAATACCAACCGCACCAGAGTGTTGCCCAATACCAATAAGTCCAAGCTCTGCTACTAGCTTTTGTAATTCATGATTAAATTCGCCGTACGGGTATGCGAGGTAGGGGTAATCGTGGCCAATTTCTTCTTTAATTCGCTGTTGTGACCATGTGATATCGTGCTCAACACGCGCACGCCACTGTGCCACTGTTTCATTTTTTAGTTTGAGATGGAGGTAATCGTGCTTAGCACTATGATTTGCGATAATAGCCCCGCGTTTTGCTAATGCCCTCAGTTCATCCCACGTCATGACATAGCTTTTCTTTTCGTCAATAAGTTGAGGGTTGACGAAAATCGTATAGGGAAAGCCAAAAGATTCCAGGATCGGGGCCGCCGCAGTGATATTGTTTTCATAGCCATCATCAAAGGTGATAGCTAACGTTTTTTCTGGTAAAGACTTACCCGACTTCAGGCTATCTAACAAATGTGGTAAAGGTATCACCGAAAAACCATGTTCTTTAATGTGGTTAAGATGAGATTTAAAGGTTTCTTCACTCACGCTGGTGACCGCTGGGAGTTTCTCACTCACGTGATGATACTGTAAGATAACCGCACTCCAACTATTTGCTGAAAATAGGGCCAAACCAAAAATAATATGTTGTATCAATTTCTTAAATGCCATAAAGCGCAACATCTGAGCCTCTTACTACTTGCAGGTCCGATGATACTATCAAATATTACGGTGCCACTGTTAGGATTAGTCGATACGGCAGTAATTGGTCATATGGGGGATGCGCATTTTTTGGCTGGGATTGCGCTTGGCTCTAGCGCTATCTCGGTACTATTTTGGCTTGCAAGTTTTCTGCGAATGAGTACAACAGGAGTGATCGCTCAATCAAGCGGCCAGCAAGACCATGACAAGCTAACACGTTCACTATATACCAGTATGCTCATTGCGCTGCTCTTCGCCATGAGTTTGATTGTGTTATCTCCTCTGCTGATCCAAGTTATTGCTCAGCTTTCAAATGCTTCTAGTGAAGTATTTGAGCAAGCAAAATTATATTTTCAAATCCGTGTATTTAGTGCGCCTGCAGCAATGTTAAACCTTGTGCTGCTGGGCTTTATGCTTGGGATGCATTACGGGCGAGGGCCATTCTATCTGGTGTTGTTCACAAACATAGTGAATATAGCTTTGGACATTTTATTTGTTGTCGGATTTGAGTGGGGAGTAGCAGGCGCAGCTTGGGCTTCACTGATTGCAGACTATTCGGCATTAGGCTTATCCTTGTTTTTGAGCGCATTGGTCGCAAAGCGTCACGGTATTACGTTGAAATTCACTCTACCAAAGCGCGCACAGTGGATCAGTTTACTCACCTTGAATCGTGATATTTTTATTCGTTCCTTGATCTTACAACTCTGCTTTAGTTTCATGACTTTCTATGGCGCAAGGCTTGGTGAGATCACACTAGCGGCCAACGCTGTCTTACTGAATTTTTTGATGTTAGTCAGCTTTGCGATGGACGGTATTGCTTATGCTGCGGAGGCTAAGGTCGGCAGAGCAAAAGGACAAGGCTCGTTGGGGCAATTGCAATTATGGGTAAAAGTAAGCCTGTTTTGGGGGGCCGCATTTGCGCTTTTATACAGCGCTATTTTTTATCTAGCTGGTGGCTGGATCATTAGCTTATTAACCAATATCCCCGAAGTGATAACGTTAGCAGGCACTTACTTACCTTGGTTGGTGCTATTACCTTTGATTGCCATGAGTTGCTTTTTATTTGACGGTATCTTTGTGGGGCTTACTCGTGCTAAAGAAATGCGAAACAGCATGTTAGTTTCTGCGGTATTCGGTTTCTTCTTGCCGTTTTTGATTGCATTGCCACTCGGTAATCATGCGCTCTGGCTTGCGATGAGTTGTTTTATGGGGTTGCGTGGATTGACTTTGGCATATAAATATCATCAGCTCTCTCGAGAAGCTGCTTTACTCGAATAATGGAGCTGCGTTAAGCAAATGGGTCGTTATCTTTTAGGGCTTGGCGGCGTTTTTCTCTGGCTTCTATCACTTGAGAAAAGCGATTAGAAAAAATACCAATATAACCGTAAAAGGCACAGCACAAACCAGGAAGTAAAAGCACTAAACCTGCGATTTGAAAGCGATGATCTTGATAATAACCCAGTGCGATTAAAGCACCCGCGAGTAACACAATAACAAGGCCAAAAAGGAAAAATTTGAGGCTTCGCTTAGGGTGAGACCCTAAGCGATAAATGAGGGTTTTGCTCATTAATAGTAAGAGTGTTCGCCACGCGCGTGCTCTGTGATGTCACGTACGCCATTGATCTCTTCAAACTTAGCGATCATCTCTTTTTCGATGCCCTCTTTCAATGTGACATCAATCATTGAGCAGCCGTTACAACCACCGCCGAATTGAAGTACTGCAATACCATCTGCGGTAATTTCTACTAGGCTAACTTGACCACCATGATTGGCCAATTGTGGATTTACTTCTGTCACAAGCATGTGCTCTACGCGTTCAGCTAGGCTCGCATCGTCACGTAATCGTTTAGCTTTGGCATTCGGTGCCTTAAGCGTCAACTGACTCCCCATTTTATCGGTAACGAAATCGATATCGGCTTCTTCTAAAAATGGTGCACTTTCTTCATCAACGATGGCTTCAAAACCATTAAACGGTAAGCGGATATCGCTTTGTTCAACGGCATCTGCTGGGCAATATGACACGCCACACTCAGCTTGAGAGGTGCCTGGATTAACCACGAAAACCCTAATATTGGTGCCTTCAGCCTGATCGGCTAATAGTTTCGCGAAATGGCTTTGGGCAGAATCTGAAATATGGATCATAATTCGCTCTATACTTGACTAAATTACTCGGTTAATACGTATCATACTCTCCTCGTCGTGTTGTCGCTAGTGTTCGGCGTAAAAATTTGGCAATCGGCGGTGTGCTTGTTAGCTTGAAAAGTAATCGGAATTAAAGGACATTATCATGCGGTTAATAAGCTGTATTATCGTGCTGTTGAGCTTTAGCTTGCAGGCCAAGCCCATTGCCTATTATTTTGGCGATGAAGTAAAATTTGATCCCACAATAACTACGCCAAAACAAGCATTTGGATATGAAGTTGGGCAGTGGCATTTGCGCCACGATCAAATCGTTAATTATCTACATACCCTTGCAAGCGAAAGTCCAAGACTGAGTGTCGAAACAATCGGGTTTAGCCATGAGCGACGTCCTTTGTTACTCCTAAAAGCGAGCTCGCCACAAAACCAACAAAACTTGGCGCGTATTCAGCAAGATCATATTGCTTCATTGAGCAGTAGCCAAAACCGTTCAGACCAGCCAGTTGTGATGTGGATGGGGTATAGCGTGCACGGTAATGAGTCTTCAGGAAGCAATGCCGCGGTACTCATGGCATATTATTTAGCTGCGGCGCAGGGCGAGTCTGTTACGCAGCTCCTTGATAATGCGGTGATATTGTTAGATCCAGCTTTGAACCCTGATGGCTTATCACGTTTTGCTACATGGGCAAACGCCAATAAGAGCATGTCGCTATCAACCGATCCTGCACATCGTGAGCATAATGAGTCTTGGCCTTCTAGTCGCACTAACCATTATTGGTTTGACCTCAATCGTGACTGGTTACTACTACAACATCCTGAGTCAAAAGCACGGATCAAAGCGTTCCATCGTTGGAAACCAAACGTACTGACCGATTTTCATGAAATGGGACCAAATAGTACGTATTTTTTCCAACCAGGGATCCCATCAAGAACTCACCCAATTACCCCATTACAAAACGTAGCGCTAACCAACGAGATTGGTAAGTTTCATGCCAAAGCTCTTGATGCGCAAGGGGAGTTATATTTCACTCAAGAGAGTTTTGATGACTTTTATTATGGCAAAGGTTCTACGTACCCCGACGTAAATGGTGCGGTTGGCATTTTATTCGAACAAGCTAGTAGTAGAGGGCATGCACAAGAAACTCAGTATGGCGTGTTGAGTTTTCCTGAAACGATTAAAAATCAAGTCACGACGAGTCTCTCGACATTCCAAGCCAGCATAACGCATCGACGCGCTTTACTTGATTATCAGCAGCAGTTTTATCAACAAGCGAACGAGCTTGCGAGTAAAGATGAAATCAACGGTTACGTTGTTGCTCGCGGCAAAGATAACTACCGTTTTCAAGCGTTTGTGGATTTATTGAAACAGCATCAGATAGAGGTTAAATACCTCTCAAAAGCCAAAGAAGTTGATAACACCGAATATCAGCAAGGGGATTTATACATTCCTCTAGCCCAGCCGCAATATCGCTTGATAAAAGCACTATTTAGCACACAGACGCATTTTAAGGACAACACGTTCTACGATGTTTCAGGTTGGACGATGCCGTATGCTTATGATTTAGCTTTTGCCGCAGTAAAAAGTGGCTGGGGTTTAAAGCTTCAAGGTGAATCGAGCACTGACTCAAATATATTGGCTCCCGTTGCAGGAAGTTATGCTTACACCATAGAATGGCATCATTACCTGGCGCCACAATTAGCAAATCGCCTCTTACGGGCTGGAGTGAAAGTAGCAGCTGCAATGTCACCATTTTCAGCATCAACCACCTCAGGCTCTCATGACTTTCAGGCCGGTACATTGGTGATAGCAAGTGGTATTCAACAGCAAGCGGACTGGTTTACTGAGCTTGAAACAATCGCCAGAGAGCTTTCACTTCCAGTATATAGTGTGACTACAGGCATGACACAAAGTGGCGTCGATTTTGGTTCAAGACAAATGCTGCAGCTGCAAAAGCCAGAAGTCCTCATCATAGGTGGTGCGGGTGTAAGTCAATATGAAGCGGGTGAGCTTTGGTATCATTTGGATAGGCATTTAAAACTAGCCCCGTCGATTGTGGAAAAGCAGCATATCGAGAAACTCGATCTTACACGCTACACCCATATTTTATTGGCTGATGGTAAATATGGAGATTTAAGTGACAAGAGCAAAGCCAAGCTCTTGAGTTGGGTTGCTAAAGGCGGTGTGATTTGGGGGCAAAAGCGTGGTGCACAGTGGCTAATCGAACAGCAACTACTAGACGCTAAAATGGTTTCAAGCAAAGAAATGCGAGCCCAGTTTGACAGCAAAAATCTCACCTTTGCAGATCAAGATAGCCTTTCGGCAAAGCAGCGGATTGCCGGCGCGATTTTTGATGCGCGTTTGGATTTAAGTCATCCCTTGTCTTTTGGCTTCGAGAACCGGGAATTACCTGTCTTTAAAAATAGTACTTGGGTGATGCATCGTAATAATAAGCCATTTATCGAGTCGTTGACTTACACTCAAAAGCCTTTATTGGCAGGGTATACTGATAATATCAACGTTGAGCAGATCGCAGGTTCCTCTGTCTTGATTGCGTCAAAGTCTGGACGTGGGGTGGCTGTTGGAATGACTGACAACCCGGTATTTCGTGGCTTTTGGTTCGGTTCTAGCCGGTTGCTAAATAACGCGTTGTTCTTTGCACACGGCATAAGATAAGGTCCAGAACATTTAGCAAGTTGATTGGTATCTGTTATATCAATCAAATAATACGCTTTTAAGCGTCGAATGGTGTGAGGCTGATAGCCATCGCCCACACCATTTTTGCCCCATTTTGTTTACACACTTTTGCCGCTGCATTCATGGTCGCGCCCGTTGTGATCACATCCTCAAGTAATACGATATTTTTTCCTTCAACAGGTTGGCTGAGCACAAAGGCATTGTTTAAGTTACGTTTTCGTTTAGCTTTGGTCAGCTCAGATTGTGGCTTGGTGTGCTTTGTTCTTTTGAGTATTGTTTGGGTGAGTGGTAGCCCTTGCCAAATTTGCTCAACTTGATTGTAACCTCGTCGGATTAACCGTCTTCGGTGTAGTGGCAAACAACAAACAAGGTCTACAGGGAAAGCATTTTCTTCACTGAAGCGCTGCCATAGCGCCTGAGCTAGCAGGTTTAAGGCACATTGATAGGCTTTGCTGTGGTTAAACTTTATTCCTTGCAACCATGTGTTTATAGGCGTGCGGTACCAACTCGCCACGGTTAACCCATCGCAGTCTTCAAGGCTAACCATGCGTTGGATATTGGGGTAGTTAAGTAGATTAATCTCTTGTTCCATAAAGTCTAAGCAGGCTTGTAAGCAGTGTGGACAAAGCAAGGCTTCTGTTGTGCGTTGTTCACAACATACACAAGGCTGACACCACTTTTTAGGTAATAACCGATTAAGTTGGATCATTGCTTTCCATCCCGGGTTAGCTATCATGGCGTCAAGTTTGGTATAGAGAACAGATAAATGCAAAATGAAGTTGTGCTGCTCCATGGTTGGGGGATGAACAAAGCGGTGTGGCAGTTATGCGAGGAAGCTTTTGCACCTACAACACTAATTAAAGCGGTCAATCTTCCTGGATTTGGTGGTACACCAAGCGCTGAGGGCGATTATTCTCTTGAGCGTAACGCTTTACTTATTGCTGAGCAGCTGATGCCACAAAGCGTGTTGATAGGCTGGTCTTTGGGGGGCTTATTTGCATTGTATTTAGCTGCTCATTTTCCAGACAAAGTTAGCAAGGTTATTTTGGTCGCTTCAACGCCATTTTTTTGTGAGCAAGCAGATTGGCCCGGAATAGCCCCTAAGGTGCTAAACAACTTTGAGACTCAACTGCAAACCAATAGCGCAAAGACGATAGAAAGGTTTTTAGCGATTCAAGCGATGGGCAGTGAACATGCCAGAGAAGATATCAAACAACTCAAAGCGCTACTGGGCACACTGCCGGAAGCGGAGGCGAAAGCACTAGCTGGTGGACTGGAGATATTAAAATCGCAGGACTTACGAGATGAATTTTCACGGCTGCAACTTCCCATAATAGGTATATTCGGCCGTTTAGATTCTCTTGTTCCACAAGCGGCTGTAGAGAAAATGCAGGTACTCAATCCAAATTTTAAGGCTCATACGCTTGCAAAGGCCTCTCATGCGCCTTTTATCTCTCATAAAGAAGCCTTTTTATCACTCCTTAAATCAATTGTTTAAATATTTGGAGTAATAAAGCGGCAAAAAATTGCCGCTTTTACTTTTCTTTGTTGATATTTTGCGCAATAATTAGTCAGTAAGAAAAGGTTTATCTAGGTGCTAATATGCCAATAGGTGATGTGTTAAATAATGGAATTGACGGTTATAACCGCGCTGCTCAGGGGATTGCCCAAGCAAGTGCTGATATTAACCGCGCTGCCATCGATCAACAAAGTGATTCTGAACGTGCAGCTGGGCGGCAGTTGCAGGGGGCTAGTGCCGGTGAAGCTGTGACGGCTCCAGTGAGTGAGACGCCAAGCTTGACCGAATCAGTGGTAGCCTTAAAAGTTGAAGAGTTTAACGCGAAAGCCAATGTGCAAACTATTCGCACTGCAGATGAAGTGCTAGGTACGTTGATTGATATTAAAGTGTAATGAACATAGTAACGCCACCACCGGCGATGAATTTAAACACTGCCAACGTGTACACCGAAACGGTTGTACGCGATAACCAGCTGCGTGAAGCGATCCCAAAACCTGCACCAACTAATCCCTCATTTACTGAAAACCGCAACCTCTCCGATTCTGAAAAAGGCCGCTCTTCTAACGTAGACGATGCAAAAGTTTACGGCTCTGATGGTAAAACAGAGCAAAGCAAAACTATTCAAGGCAAAGAGCAAGGTGAAAAAGGCGAAGGCCAAGAAAAAGAAAAGAATGAACAAGAGCAGCAACAAACAGAGCAAGATGAGCAGGTCGTTCAAGAATTAAAATCTCGAGATAGAGAAGTAAGATTACATGAGCAGGCTCATGCCAGAGTAGGTGGGCAATATGCCGGATCACCGAGTTATGAATATCAGCGCGGTCCTGATGGCAATAACTACGCTATTGGCGGTGAGGTGATGATCGACGTTGCGCCGCTTGAAGGTGACCCGCAGGGCACGATTGAAAAAATGCAAACGGTGAGAGCGGCAGCGTTAGCACCAGCAGAACCATCTGGCGCTGACAGAGCCATCGCAGCAGATGCGACTCAAAAACTCTCGGCGGCGCAGGCTGAGTTGGCAAAAGCTTCTATCAGTGGTGAAGAGCAAAGTGATAGCAAGCGGGTACAAAACATTCAAACTCGCCGCTTGAGTGGTGAGCAGGCAAAAGCAGAGAGTGAAGAGGAGCAAGCCAAGCTTAAGCAGGATGCAGATCCTTACGCTGTTGCGATGCCAATTGAAGCTGACCCTGAAATCCAAGCAAGATCGCTCAGGATCTCAAATTTTTATCAACATGTAGCGATGCCTAACCAACCCGCATCGCTATCAGTGCAAATTTAACCGTAGGTATTGGCCTTCTCCTCCGCGGGTCATTGCAGTGAAAACGAGTTAAAACCCCCGACAAACGAAAAGCGCGACCAAGGCCGCGCTTTTCTTTGTTCACTGTTCTGTTGAGATTACTTCTTCAGCTTTGCGAAGGCTTCAGCAAAAGCATTACCCATCGCGGCGTTACCTGCATCTCGTGACTTTGGCTTAGAAGACTTAGGCGCCGGTTTTCCTTTGTGCGGCTTAGCGTTCTGTTTTTGCGCTGGAGCTTGAGATATTTCATCGTTTAAGCGCATGGTAAAGCTAATGCGTTTACGAGGCACATCAACCTCAATCACTTTGACCTTAACGATATCTCCCGCTTTAACGACTTCACGTGGATCGGAAATAAACTTATCCGTGAGTGCTGAAATGTGAACAAGTCCATCTTGATGTACACCTACATCCACAAAAGCCCCAAAATTGGCAACATTAGAGACCACACCTTCTAAAATCATACCGACTTTAAGATCTGTGATTGTCTCAACACCAGCTTTAAACTGCGCCGTTTTAAATTCTGGGCGAGGATCTCGGCCTGGCTTATCTAATTCTTTGATAATATCAGTGACCGTTGGTACCCCAAACTTATCATCTACATAGTCATTTGCCACAAGGCCATTCAAGACTTCGCGATTACCGATAAGGGTATTCACTTCTAGATTTTGTTTTTTACAAATCGCTTTGACAACAGGGTAAGCTTCAGGATGCACTGCTGATGCATCCAGTGGATCGTCGCCATTGGCGATACGTAAGAAACCGGCTGCTTGTTCAAATGCTTTAGGTCCTAATCGCTCAACTTTTTTAAGCGCTTTGCGATCCGTGAAAGAGCCATTTTCGTCGCGGTATTTTACGATGTTACTGGCTAATGTTTTATTCAAGCCCGAGACGCGCGTTAGTAATGGTATCGATGCCGTGTTCACATCGACACCCACTGAGTTTACGCAGTCTTCGACCACAGCAGTTAGCGTTTGCCCTAACTGGCTTTGAGAAACATCATGCTGATATTGGCCAACACCGATTGATTTTGGTTCGATTTTTACAAGCTCTGCTAACGGATCTTGTAATCTTCTTGCAATAGAAACTGCGCCACGTAGAGATACATCAAGATCTGGAAATTCGTTTGCGGCAAATTCAGAGGCAGAGTACACCGATGCGCCAGCTTCACTCACCATGATTTTATTAAGTTTTAATTCGGTGGCGCTTTTTAGCAGTTCTGCGGCCAGTTTGTCGGTCTCGCGAGACGCGGTTCCGTTACCAATAGCAATAAGCTCAACTTTGTATTGGCGACACATTTGCTCTAGTGTCTTCAGCGACTTATCCCACTGGTTTTGAGGGGCATGAGGGTGGATAGTACTGGTTGCAATCAGTTTGCCTGTGGCATCGACAATAGCGACTTTACATCCGGTACGTAATCCCGGATCGATACCCATTGTCACTTTTGCACCTGCAGGCGCAGCCATCAGCAGATCTTTTAGGTTTTTCGCAAAAACTTCGATAGCATCTAGCTCTGACTTTTCACGCATTGACCCTAAGAATTCGTTTTCCAAGTGCAGGGCGATTTTAATCTTCCATGCCCACTGGACTACACCCATCAACCAATCACTGGCAGCTTTACCAGAGACGGCTAGGCGGTAATGATCGGCAATGATCTGTGCACAAAATTGAGCGGCGTCTTCTGCACTTGGTTCCGGGTTGATAGATAACTGCAAAAAGCCTTCGTTACGTGCTCTTAGCATCGCCAGCGCACGGTGTGATGGAATTTTATTTAGTAGCTCATTATGTTCAAAGTAGTCACGGTATTTGCTTCCTGCTTCTTCTTTACCTGCGATGACTCTTGCTTCGATTTGCGCGTTGTCTTTAAGGTGTGCTCGGAGCTTAGCAAGTAGTTTAGCGTCTTCTGCAAAACGCTCCATGAGAATGAATTTAGCGCCATCTAAAGCCGCTTTGCTGTCAGCAACGCCTTTGCTTTCATCAATGAAAGGGGCCGCTTGTTGCTCTGGGTCTAATGTTGGATCTGCAAATAAAGCGTCAGCTAAGGGTTCCAAACCTGCTTCTATCGCGATTTGGCCTTTTGTTCTGCGCTTTGGTTTGTATGGGAGATATAAATCTTCGAGTACGGTTTTACTGTCGGCGGCTTGTATTTCTGCACTTAGCTCAGCAGAGAGTTTACCCTGTTCATCGATGGTTTTTAAAATAAACTCGCGACGTTCATCAAGTTCTCGTAAGTAACCTAACCTTTGCTCAAGCAAACGCAGTTGAGTGTCATCTAAGCCACCCGTTACCTCTTTACGGTAACGTGCAATAAATGGAACGGTTGCCCCTTCGTCTAGCAAACTAATAGCAGCATTAACTTGCTGTTCTCTGGCGTTAAGCTCAGTTGCTAAACGTTGTGTGATATTGCTCATGCAAAATCCTTATACTCTTCTTAATCGGTCTGTGTTGCCTAGATAATACTCATCTCGGGCAAACAAAATTTAGCTCAATGTTATCATTGTTCGGTGTTTCTGCGATATTCGATTTGGTTGATATACCAAAGTCTTCGGCCGTGCGGTGTGGTGACCGTAATTTCATCATCGACTTGTTTGCTTAGTAAGGCCCTTGCCATTGGCGCATCGATGGAGATGTAGTCATTGCGTTCGTATATTTCATCAGGTCCAACAATCCGAAATGCACGAACCTCGCCTTCTTCGCTTTCTACTTCTACCCAAGCGCCAAAAAATACTTTACCTTCTTGTTCGGGACTATATTCCACGACTTTTAGTTCGGGCATACGCTTTCGTAAAAAGCGCACCCGTCTATCTATTTGCCTTAATAAACGTTTATTGAAGGTGTAGTCGGCATTTTCGGAGCGATCGCCTAAACTCGCTGCCCAATTCACAATTTTGGTGATCTCTGGGCGCTTTTCAAACCACAGATGATCATGTTCTTGCTGCAGTTGGCGGTATCCTTCGGGCGTGATCAAATTCGTTTTCATGTTTCTCAGGTATTTTGGGTTAAACCCTTGTAATGTTCGGTAACAATCTAGTATCAATGTATGGTGTCGAAAAGCACCAAATTCAATTATATTTAAGCATAATAATATCATGGTCCATTATCGCCATGAGCGTTAAATGAACAGGATGATGATTTGTGCACGAAATGTCGCAGATCAGCAAGCTTTAGTAAATTAATAAATAGAAGAAATATAAATGGGAAATGAAACCACCAAAGTGCTCGTAGTTGATGACGATATGCGTTTACGCAGTCTTTTAGAGCGTTATCTCGTTGAGCAGGGATTTATCGTCCGCAGCGCAGCCAATTCTGAACAAATGGATAGACTACTTGAACGCGAAAACTTTCACTTAATGGTGTTAGATTTGATGCTTCCTGGAGAAGATGGCCTTTCCATCTGTCGTCGTTTAAGACAAAAAGAGAATGAGATCCCAATTGTTATGTTGACGGCGAAAGGTGACGAAGTTGACCGTATTATTGGCCTTGAGCTTGGCGCAGATGATTACATTCCAAAACCATTCAACCCAAGAGAACTGCTGGCGCGAATAAAAGCCATTCTTCGTCGTCGTGCCAAAGAAGTACCAGGTGCGCCTGCGGCAGAAGAAAATGAAGTGAGCTTTGGTAACTTTACCCTTAATTTAGCGACGCGAGAGATGCAACATGGGGAAGCGACAATTTCACTTACCTCAGGTGAGTTTGCGGTACTTAAAGCACTGGTGAGTCACCCTCGCGAGCCGCTTAGTCGAGATAAGTTAATGAACCTTGCTAGAGGGCGTGATTATAGCGCACTTGAGCGTAGCATTGACGTTCAGGTTTCGCGCTTACGTCGTATGATTGAAGATGACGCCTCTAATCCTCGCTATATACAAACGGTGTGGGGTCTTGGGTATGTATTTGTGCCTGACGGTGTGAAGTAGCCAGCATGTTACCTCGTAGTGCATTTGGGCAAACCGTCTTCTTTGTCGGCGCGTTACTATTGATAAATCAAGTCGTGTCTTACATTACCGTTACCTTATACGTCTTCAAACCAACCTTTGAACAAGTGAATCTGATGCTCGCTAAGCAGGTTAAAACGGTCTTCATTGATTGGGAAGATGGTGTTGAAGTGGACAATACACTATCTCGCAAATTTTTTGAGATAACCGGCATTGAGGTGATGACACAAAGAGAGGCGTATGTAAATGGGCTGGGGCAGGCCAAAGAATATACATTGCTGTCTCGTAGTATGTCGGAGCAACTTAAGGGCTCTGCGCGAGTCAGGATAAGCCAAGGAGATCCGGTTGTTTATTGGGTTGAGCCACCACAAGCGCCAGGATATTGGGTAAGAGTGCCGCTTAGCGGACTCAGTGAAACAAAAATGGAGTTTTTAGTTTTCTACCTCTCCAGTATTGGTTTCTTAAGTGTGTTAGGGGGTTGGCTTTTTGCTCGGCATCTAAATAAACCGCTAAAATCACTACAAATTGCTGCTAGTCGAGTAGGGGTCGGGGACTTTTCAACCCGGCTTGTTGAAGAAGGGTCCACGGAAGTCATAGAGGTGACTCGGGCGTTTAATAAAATGTCTAAAGGGATCGCAGACCTAGAAAGTGATAGACGACTGTTAATGGCTGGTGTATCGCACGATTTACGTACGCCCTTAACCCGAATTCGTCTAGCAACTGAAATGATGTCGGATGAAGAAGACTACCTGCGCGAGGGGATAATCGACGATATTGAAGATATGAATGCGATTATTGACCAGTTCATCGAATATCTCCGTCATCACAACGGTGCGGAAATGTCGGCAGACGATGTTAACACGGTTATTGAAGAAGTTGTTCATGCAGAGCAGCAGCATCAGCGACCAATTCACCTGCAAGCAGAGGAATACTTACCAGCGGTAATGATGAATGCCGTCGCGTTAAAGCGAGTGTTTACTAACATGATTGAAAATGCGATCCGTTATTCTGAACAAGATATTGAGGTGACGACAGAGTATAGCCCCAAGCACCGTGCTGTTATCGTAAAAGTAATGGATAGAGGGCCTGGTATTCCTGAGTCAGAGTTAGAGTCTGTATTCGAACCATTTAAACAGGGAGATCAGGCTAGAGGGAGTGAGGGGAGTGGTTTAGGGCTTGCCATTATCAAACGTATCGTGACCACACACGGCGGTAAAGTAAGACTACGAAATCGAGATGGTGGTGGTCTGATCGCGGAGGTTTCTTTGCCAGCTTATCGGGGAAAGCTTGAGGAAGCATGATTTTCAATAGGGTAGGCGAGCAAGTTGAGCACAATAAAGCATAGGGATTTAAGCTATCAAAAGGGAGTGTTAGATACACAGTATTTAAACCAATTGAAGCGAGTGATAGCGACAAGCTTTTCCAATGTCGAGGTAGAGCATTACTTTGCTTTGTACTTTGAAAAAGGCGAAAGCACAAAGCGCAGACTCCGGTTGTTTTTATCAGGCGGTGACATTGTCGGCTATTGCTTATTGACCTTTGATGATAGCAACAAGGATGTTTGCATTGTTGGCGCTTCAGCTGCTTTTTTGCCTGACTTTAGAGGGAAAAACAGTACCTTTAGGTTTTCTCTTATCGAGGTATTAAAACGTTATATACGTAACCCACGTAGAAAACTGTTATATGCAGATACCATGCTCAGTCCCGCCATGTTCAGGGCCATGGCAAAAAATATCGCCGAAGTTTATCCGAATAGCTTGTCTCAAAATAGCGCGATAGCAATTCTCTATGACACCATCAATCCAGTTGGCTTGGTAAGCCCTTATAATGGCCTAAGGTGTTTGAAAGCTGTTGGACGCAAAACCAATTACAGCGAGGCTGAAATTACACGCTTTAGAGAAAGCAGCAAAACTGAGATTGCACTTTACTGTTGTGTTAATCCTGACTTTGATAAGGGAATTGCGCTTGTGGCTATCATTCCAATCACAATGAAACAATTTGTATTAACCTTTAAAAAGTTGGTGCTAAATAAGCTTTGGAGTACGTCGTAATAGGGCGAGTTTTCGCCCTATTAAAGGACTTGGTTATCGCGTTATTAGCAGATATCTACTGAACGACAAAGTCCCATTGACTCACAAATTGCAACGTGAGTATCACAAATTTGCCAACTGCCACAATCAACTCTAGAGCCAAAAGTCGCGCCCGCGGCAGCAATTTTTCTGGTCGCCTGATTGTTTAGATCTTTCGCTTGCAGCGATTTTAGTTGTTTCTTTTTTAATTGTAATTTCATGGTTTTCCTTATACGTGCTGTTTAAATAATCAGCAATATATAAGCATGTATGTACCTAAATGTTAATAATAAGTTTGTTGAAAGATATTCATGTGTAAAAAATCAGGCGCAAAAAAACGCCCAAACAAGGGGCGCTTTTGATAAAGGAACCTTTCTTAGGTTAGCCGCGAGGGCCTGCTGCTTTGATTGCTTCAGAAACATCGTATTTAGCGAAGTTTTCTTTGAAGTCAGCCGCAAGTTTAGCTGCATATTCCGCATACTTAGCCTGATCTTGCCATGTATTTACCGGATTAAGTAGCTTGCTATCAACACCTTCCACTGCCACTGGTACATCTAAATTTAGTGCCTCAATGTGCTGTGTCTCAACGCCCTCTAATGTATCGTTTACGATTGCATCAATCACGGCGCGAGTTGTTGGAATGTCAAAACGCTTACCAATGCCATAAGGACCACCAGTCCAACCTGTGTTTACTAGGTAAACTTTAGCGCCAAACTCACGCACGCGTTTCATTAGTAGCTCAGCGTACACGCCTGCTGGACGCGGGAAGAAAGGAGCACCAAAACAAGTTGAGAAAGTTGATTCGATATCAGAAGTTGAACCAATCTCAGTTGAGCCTACTTTCGCTGTGTAGCCACTAAGGAAGTGATAAGCCGCAGCTTCTTCGCTTAGGATTGAAACTGGAGGTAATACGCCGCTCACGTCACAAGTTAAGAATACAACTGCACGAGGCTCGCCCGCGCGGTTTTCAACTTTACGCTTTTCAACATGCTCAAGAGGGTAAGCTGCACGCGTATTTTGCGTTAAGCTTGAATCGGTATAATCAGGAGTACGCGTTTCATCTAGCACGACGTTTTCTAAAATAGTACCAAAACGGATTGCATCCCAAATAACAGGCTCGTTCTTTTGTGACAGGTCGATACATTTCGCATAACAACCGCCTTCAATGTTGAATACGCTACCAGGTGCCCAACCGTGCTCATCATCACCGATAAGAAAACGCTTAGGATCCGCAGAAAGCGTAGTTTTACCTGTTCCTGATAGACCAAAGAATAACGTTGTGTCACCAGCTTCGCCAACGTTTGCACTACAGTGCATAGGTAGCACACCTTTTGCTGGTAGTAAGAAGTTCTGTACAGAGAACATCGACTTCTTCATTTCACCGGCGTAATGCATACCTGCGATAAGCACTTTGCGCTGTGCAAAGTTGATGATAACGGTACCATCGCTGTTTGTACCATCACGCTCAGGATCACAAACAAAAGAAGGAACGTTCATCACCTGCCATTCAGGTAAATCAGTTTTGTTATAAGAGTTAGGTTCGATAAACATGTTTTTAGCGAAAATGTGGTGCCAAGCAGTTTCAGTCGTTACAACGACTGGTAAATAGTGCTCTGGATCCGCACCGACTTCTAAGTGAGAGACGAAGTGGTCATTTTCAAGAACGTGCGCTTCTACGCGAGCCCATAAAGCATCAAACTTAGCACCTTCGAATGGGCGGTTTACGTTACCCCATTGGATGTCATTTTCTGTGCTTGATTCTTTTACGATGAAACGGTCGTTTGGTGAACGTCCAGTACGACGACCAGTTTTTGCAACAAAAGCTCCATTTGCGGCTAAAGTGCCCTCGCCACGACGGATAGCGTGTTCGACAAGTTCAGCTGCGGTTAAATCGACAAAACGAGTAGCGCTTGAAGTCATGTTTATACCTAAAAAGTGAGAGTTGAACGGGATAGCTCTGGGGTACTCTTGCCCTTAGCTAAATTTATAGTAACAGATGAAATTGAGATATTCGAGCCTTTAGAGTGCTTAAAATTACATAAAAACGTCAAAAAACTTGAATAATTTCAATGATACCGGTGTCATAACTTTTGTATGTTTTATGACACCGGTATCACCCAATAGCCATAAAAAAACCGCCAAAAATGGCGGTTTCATTTTGTAATTAAGGGCTAAAGCGCAACTTAATTAAATAACGATTTAATATCTTGCTCGTTAAAAACGTAGTTTTTCAAGCAGTAATGACAGCTAATATTGACTTCGCCGTGTTTTTGCAAGTCTTCCATCAAGGCTTCTAGTCCGACATTGGCCAGCGCATTCTCGGTTTTTTCTCGGCTACATCCACATACAAACGAGATAGCTTGCGGTTCAAAAAGTTGAGGATTGTCTTCGTGATACAGTCTAGTTAGTACGGTATTGGCGTCTAAATCTAGTAGCTCTTCATCTTTAATCGTGTCGCTTAGTGCTTCAAGATGTTGGAAATCGGCAACAGACTTTTCTTTATTGACGGGCAGTACTTGTAAAAACAGACCTGCCGCTTTCACTTTATCGCCGACTAGGCTTGTTGCGAACCATAAACGGGTTTTCAATTGCTCAGATTGCTCGAAGTATTCTTCTAAACATTCGGCAAGTGATTCTTTAGAAAGGGGAACTATGCCTTGATAGCGTTCGCCTTTTGTCGGTGTAATGGTGATAACCATATACCCTTTGCCCATGAGCTCAGGTATAGATGATCCCAAAACCTCAGATTGCAGCCTTGCCACGCCACGCATCTGTTGTTTGTGATTACCATTGATCACCGCATATTTTACTGGACCATCACCTTGGAGCTGAACCGCAATGTCACCTTCAAATTTTAACGTAGCGGTCAGTAAACTGGTTGCAACCAATAACTCGCCTAATAGGTGTTGCACAGGCTCTGGGTAGTTGTGACCGCTAATGATGTCAGTAAAAGTCTGTTCTATTTGTACAAGCTCACCACGTACGTCTAGCTTGTCAAAAATATAACGATGAAGTAAATCAGTCTGCATCAATGAAAATCCTAGTTTGATTTCAATTTAAGTAATTCACGGCGTTGTTTCTTGTCCGGCTTAGTGGCAGGACGAGGCGCAAACAAGCTATTGTTTTGGCGCGCCAACGCGTTTTGCGTTCGTTTTTCAATGCTTGCTTCAGACTCTTCATAAAGAGTTTGAGCAATTGGAGCCGCTTGTCGCTTTTCCATGATTTTGAGTATGGTTACTTCTTTCTCTTCATATCCTTGGGCTAATTTCACTACCGCGCCGACTTCAACCGTTTTACTTGGTTTACAGCGTTGACCGTTGTAATGTACTTTGCCACCTTGGACCATATCGCGAGCAAGCGCTCGTGTTTTGTAAAAGCGAGCAGCCCATAACCACTTATCAATACGAACTTTCTGTTCAGATTGGTTGTTTTCCTGTTGGAGTTTTGTCACAATTCGTTAACTATTTGCTAGTGTGAAATTTAACCTAACAAATTTAGCATATTTCGTTATGCAAACAAAGTAGATGACAGGCACTAAACTTGTGAGTTAATCGCACTTTACCTAAAAAATGAACTAATATGTGTGTCTATGTTCCAAGGTTAAGTTTAGATTCAGTTAATTGGCCTACGGTGTACCTATTTAATTAAAAGTTTAACAAATGCACGCTTGTTGAAAAAATTTCGAGGCGGTACACTGGGGCGTTCAAGAAAATAAGAAAAGTATTATATGGAATTACAGTTACAACAGCTTCAGAAGTTTTGGCTTGGTTTGCCTCACGCAAAATTGAGTCGTATCATTGTTGTCCTGTCGGTTGTTTACGTTGCGTTTCTCTTTTCGCAATTATTTTGGTTGTTATGGCCAGTGCCACAAACACAACCCTTGCTTCCAGCATCACAACTGTATAGTCAATCAAGTAGCGGTATCACAAGCCAAGGAATTGTCGCTCAAAATTTGTTTGGTGAGGCAAATGCTAAGCCTGATACCAAACCACAGCCCGTGGTTTCTGATGCACCAGAAACAACGCTTAACGTTAGGCTAACCGGTATCGTAGCGGTAAGCCAAGATGATGGTGCGGGTCTTGCTATTATCGAGTCTCAGGGTCGCCAGGAGACCTACTCAGTTGATGCACCAATCACAGGCACTCGCGCTAAGCTTGCCCGAGTGTTACCTGATCGTGTGATTTTGGATGTCAGTGGGCGTTTTGAAACGCTGATGTTAGATGGTATAGAGTTTAGTCGCACTGTGGCGATGCCAACAAAGTCAAAGAAAACCGTCAACAGCACAGCTTCACCAACCCCATCTCGAAATGAACTAGCAAATCGTCGCCAGGAATTGCTCAGCGATCCAGGTAAATTATTTGATTATATTAAGATTGCTCCGGAACAGCGTAACGGCGAAGTTATTGGCTATCGTCTCTCACCTGGAAAGGATCCTGAATTGTTCGAACAGGTGGGGCTTAAAGCGAATGATTTAGCAATCGCAATTAATGGGTTTCAGCTCACGGATATGAAACAGGCTATGTCAGCTATTAATGAACTTAGAACGAGCACAGATGCGAACATCACGATTGAGCGAGACGGTCAAGTGATGGATGTGCAGTTTAGCCTGTAAAGTTACTAATTTTGGAGTTTTAGAATAATGGGTAAAAAGCTACACCTCACAAAAACCAAAAAAGGGTTAGCTAAGTATGCAACGCTCTTGATTGCTGCTGGTATTTCACTTTCTGTTTCTGCGGTTGAATATGCCGCGAACTTCAAAGGTACCGATATTAATGAATTCATTAATATCGTTAGTGATAAGCTGAATAAAACTATCATCATAGACCCTAACGTGCGCGGTAATATCAATGTTCGCAGTTATGAGTTGATGGATGAAAAGCTTTATTATCAGTTCTTTTTAAACGTGCTGGAAGTGTATGGTTATTCTGTTATTGAAATGGATAGCGGTGTGCTTAAGGTAGTTCGTAGTTCTGATGGTAAAAAGTCAAATGTACCTTTGGTATCTGGTGAAGAGCTAGGTAATGGTGACGTAATGGTAACACGCGTTGTTCGCGTGAAGAACGTTAGCGTGCAAGAGCTTGGTCCACTTATTCGTCAGTTCAGTGACCAAAAAGATGGTGGTCACGTAACCAATCTAAATTCAGCAAACGTGATGATGCTAACTGGCCACGCGTCCTCGGTGAATCGCCTAGTTGATATAATTAAAACGGTTGACCAAGCAGGTGATAAACGTGTTGATATCGTTAAGCTGAAGCATGCCACTGCTGAAGATGTTGTTAAAGTCGTTGAAAAGATTTTTCAAGACTCAGGGAAAGGCGGTGTACCAGACTTCCTTATCCCGAAAATTGTGTCAGATACCCGCACTAATAGCGTCATTGTCAGCGGCGAGTCACAGGCGCGTAGCCGAGCTGCTGAGCTTATAAAGCGTTTAGACGACGAGTTGCAATCCCAAGGCAATACTCAGGTCTTCTATCTGAATTACGCAAAAGCTGAAGATCTGGTTAAGGTTCTTCAAGGCGTGAGTAAATCGATTGAAGAAGAGCAAGCCGCAGGTCAGCAAGCAAGAACTCGCAGTAGTAGCAAAAATGAAACCAGCATTGAGGCGCATGAAGACTCAAACTCATTGGTGATAACGGCGCAGCCAGACACTATGCGTTCACTGAGTCAAGTTATTAAAAAACTGGATATCCGTCGTGCCCAAGTATTGGTTGAAGCGATTGTTGTTGAGGTTTCTGAAGCCGATGGTATTAACCTTGGCTTACAATGGATCTCTGAAAAAGGCGGTATGCTACAGTTTAATGACGGTACAACTGCACCAATTGGATCCATAGCGGTTGCTGCTGAGCAAGCACGTGACAAAACAGTCACTAAAAATATAACAGGTACAGAATCTGGAAAAACAACGGAATATGATGAGACTGTTAAGGGCGATTTGACTGGGCTTGCCAAAGTTCTAGGCGGTATTAATGGGTTAGCCGCAGGTATTGTCAAGAATGATTGGGGTGCAATCATTCAAGCGGTAACTACTGATACCAACTCAAATATTCTTGCCACGCCATCGGTTACGACTATGGATAACGAAGAAGCGTCCATGATCGTCGGTGAAGAAGTGCCAATTGTTACGGGTTCAACGGCGAACGACAATAATTCAAACCCGTTCCAAACGGTAGACCGCCAAGAAGTGGGTATTAAATTAAAAGTAACCCCTCAGATTAACGATGGCACAGCGGTTCAACTGACGATAGAACAAGAAGTATCAAGCGTGAAAGGTGCGACGTCGGTGGATATTCGAGTGGCTAAACGTGCTATCAATACCACGGTTATTGCTGATGATGGCGGCATGGTTATCTTAGGTGGTCTGATTGATGAAACCGTTCAAGAAAGTGTATCTAAAGTACCACTATTGGGTGACATTCCAATATTAGGTCACCTATTTAGATCAACAGGGACTAAAAAGGAAAAACGCAACCTATTAGTATTCATTCGTCCGACTATTGTACGTGATAGCCGCAGTATGAATGAAATTAGCCATTCAAAATATAACTTTATCCGTGGTGAGCAGCATAAACAAAGAGAAGATGGCATTGAGCTAATGCCATTTGAAGACACGCCAATCTTACCTAAGTGGGATGATAAGCTTACTCTGCCACCGACGTATGAAGAGTTCTTAAAAGAACAAAACAAAAAAGAGCGTGAAAATGATTGATGAGAAAGTCACGCCGGATTTAGGAGCTGAAGCTGAAGAGATGGCAGCGCAGCTGCAAAGCGCTGAGCCAATACTAGGTGAGGTGGCTGAAATGCCGCCCGTCCCTGCAATCACTTTACGTTTGCCATTTTCGTTTGCACGTCGCAAAGGGGTGTTACTCAGCCCTGATGGCGATCAGGCTAAGCTCTTTCACAAAGGTACGCTTGATCTTGAAACGCTGATGGAGGTACGCCGAGTTGCAGGAAAGACATTACATCTCGAAGCTTTAGATGAAGAACGCTTTGAGCATATGCTTGAGGCGTCTTATCAAAGAGACAGCTCTGAAACACAACAGATGATGGAAGACATCGGCAACGAGATGGACTTGTTCTCGCTTGCTGAAGAATTGCCACAAACAGAAGACCTGCTTGCCGCGGATGATGATGCGCCTATCATCAAGCTAATTAATGCCATGTTGAGTGAAGCGATAAAAGAAGGTGCATCGGATATTCATATCGAAACATTCGAGCAAGAACTAGTTATTCGCTTTAGGGTTGATGGTGTACTGAAAGAAGTCTTGAAGCCAAACCGTAAATTGTCTTCATTATTAGTTTCTCGTATCAAAGTAATGGCTAAGCTCGACATCGCAGAAAAACGTGTGCCGCAAGATGGTCGTATTAGTCTGCGGATCGCGGGACGAGCCGTGGATGTGCGTGTATCAACGATGCCATCAAGCTTTGGTGAACGAGTGGTGCTACGTCTGTTAGACAAAAATAATGCGCGATTAGATCTCGAAGATTTGGGCATGACCCAAGCAAACCGCGATGCGTTTGCAGAGATCATAGCCAAGCCTCACGGTATTATACTGGTTACTGGTCCAACGGGTTCAGGTAAGAGTACGACCCTGTACGCAGGCATGACACAAATCAATTCTAAGGATCGCAATATTTTAACGGTTGAAGATCCGATTGAATATGAGATCCCTGGCATTGGCCAAACACAAGTGAATCCAAAAGTGGATATGACATTCGCTCGAGGTTTACGTGCAATCCTACGTCAAGATCCCGATGTAGTGATGGTCGGTGAGATCCGAGATTTAGAAACCGCGCAAATTGGTGTTCAAGCATCTTTGACCGGTCACTTGGTATTATCCACACTACACACGAATACAGCCGCCGGTGCTATCACGCGTATGGAAGATATGGGGGTTGAGCCGTTTCTTTTGAGTTCATCACTGCTAGGCGTGCTGTCACAGCGATTGGTAAGAACGCTTTGCCCTAACTGTAAAGAAGCGCATTTGGCGGATGAACGAGAATGTGAACTACTGGGTGTGGCCAAAGACAGTGGCACGCAAATCTTCCGTGCAGTCGGCTGTGAAGAGTGTAACTTCAATGGTTACAAAGGCCGTACAGGTATTCATGAGCTTCTCATCGTTGATGAGCCCATCCGTGAACTTATTCATAACGGTAAAGGTGAGCAGGCGGTTGAGAAGTATATTCGTAAGCGTACGCCAAGCATCCGACAAGATGGCTGTTCGCGAGTACTTGCTGGTCAAACAACCTTAGAAGAAGTAATGCGTGTAACACGTGAGGAAGGCTAATGGCAGCGTTTGAATACCGCGCCTTAGATGGTAAAGGCAAAGAGAAGAAAGGAATTTTAGAGGCGGATACGGCGAAGCAAGTTAGGCAGATGCTAAGAGAAAAAGCCATGATGCCACTTGAAGTTTTGCCTGCTGCGGAGAAAGATAAAAACCAAAGTAGTGGTGGTTTTACGCTTTTTAAAGGCTACCGTCCCTCGGTATCAGACCTTGCCTTGATCACGCGCCAGTTGGCGACCTTGATCCAATCCTCTTTACCTGTTGAAGCTGCGGTGATGGCTGTAGCTGAGCAATGCGAAAAGCCAAGACTAAAGCGTATGCTGATGGCGGTAAGATCAAAAGTCGTTGAAGGTTATACACTCGCAGATGGTATGTCGGAGTTTCCTCACGTATTTGATCACTTGTACCGCTCAATGGTTGCCGCTGGAGAAAAGTCAGGGCACTTAGATGAAGTACTAAATCGCTTGGCCGATTACACTGAACAGCGCCAGCATATGCGCAGCCAAATTACGCAAGCGATGGTGTATCCCATTATTTTGGTCATCTTTGCTATCGCGATTGTTTCCATTCTATTGGGAACGGTAGTACCAAAGATCTTGAAGACCTTTGAGAAATCTAAGCAAGCACTGCCTTGGACAACAGAGTGGGTTATGGCTGCCAGTAATTTTGTACAAAACTACTGGATGATCACATTGGCAGTGGTTGTCATTGGCACCTACGCGATTAAAAAAGCATTACAAAAACCTAAGATCCGCTTTTGGTATGATAGTAAGCTGCTGAGTTTACCAGGTCTTGGTAAGGTAACTCGCAGTGTCAATACTGCACGATTTGCGCGTACCTTAAGTATTCTCTCATCGAGTTCTGTTCCGCTACTTGAGGGCATGAAAATCTCAGGCCAAGTACTTGAGAACGAAAAAATCAAAGCCTCCGTTGCTGAAGCTGCGACTCGGGTGAGTGAAGGTGCAAGCCTTAGAGCGTCGTTGCAACAGACCAAAATGTTCCCACCTATGATGCTGCACATGATTGCCAGCGGAGAAAAGTCGGGTGAATTAGAACAGATGCTTGAGCGTGCAGCGAATAACCAAGAAAGAGAATTTGAAAGTATGGTAAATGTCTCGCTGAAGTTGCTAGAACCTGCGATGATAGCGACGATGGCAATTATTGTACTCTTTATAGTTATGGCGATTCTTCAGCCGATTATGGCGATGAACAAAGCCGTAGGATTGTAGTCAAAAAGGAAAGGCCATCGCATGTTTTTGCATGGTCATCAATAACAGCATTGAGGTAAACATTGTGAAAAAACAATCAGGTTTCTCACTACTAGAAGTGATGGTGGTACTTGTTATCATCGGTATGATCTTATCTATCGTTGCGCCTAACGTGATGGGTCAACAAGAAGAAGCAGCAAAAGAAAAGGCACGTCTAGATATTCGTCAGATTGAAGACGCAATGAAGATGTACAAACTAAAAAACAAACGCTATCCAACTACAGAGCAAGGCTTGGAAGCTTTGGTAACGCAAACCAATATTGACCCGGTACCAAAACGTTTCCCTGAAGGTGGCTTTATTTCTAAGCTTCCAGAAGATCCATGGGGTAATCCTTACCAATTAGTAAGTCCTGGCGAAATGAGCCAAATCGATATCTTTTCAATGGGTCCGGATGGCGAAGTTGGAACTGATGATGATATCGGTAACTGGGATACGGAAGACGAACGTTAATCTATGTTAGCACCTCTGCATAAACCGGCATTAGCTAAGGTAAAGGGCTTTAGTTTACTAGAAGTCCTTATTGTCTTGGTGATCATTGCTTTTTCAGTAAACCTCATTACTTATACCGTCAGTGATAGTGATGAGGAAGAGCTCGAAACCATGGCTATGCGTGTGCAGGGGACGATTAATCTTGCATCAGAATTTGCAGTACTAAATCAGGTTGAACTTGGTTTTCACTTAGATAAAGGTGTGATTGAGTTTTTGGTTTTTGACGGTGAGAAGTGGCGAACTTTCGAAGCCGACGATATCTACAAACCAATTGAGCTGCCTGAGCAGTACAAAGTGGAATTAATCTTAGAAGATCTGCCTTGGTCTCAAGATAACTTACTTGAGCAAGCAAATTGGCGAGAGTTGATGAGTGGCGGCGACGACGACAATTTGCTTGAACTTAAAAAGCTCAAGATCCCGCAAGTACTTATTTTATCTTCCGGTGAAGTCAGCGCATTTAGATTAAGTGTGGAAAATAAAGAGCTTCAAGAGCCAATATTTTTTGTCGAAGGTGAATTTATGGCACCAGTAGGGCTGAAGCGGGAACCTGAAGAATGAACGCTAAAAAAAGCGTAGGCTTTACCTTACTTGAAGTCATGGTTGCGCTCAGTATTTGTGCTGTCGCTGGTATTGCTGCAATGCAAGCAACAAGCGAACATATAAACCATATCGGCTCGCTTGAAGAGCAGACCTATGCGTCGTGGGTGGCAGAAAATCGCTTGGTATTTTTGCGTGCGCAAGGCGATGACTGGCATGGGAAGAATGGTAACAAAGGCGAAGAGGAAATGGCCGGGGTCACTTGGTATTGGCAACAGCATATCCAACAAACCGCAGATCCTAGCTTTGTAAAGCTCACCGTGCACGTTTTCCGCGAACCTGAACTCAAAAACTCAGTGTATGACATCACCACTTTTATGTACCGGAGTAAGTAGTGACAGTGCGTACACCTCAGCGTGGTTTCACGCTAATAGAAGTATTGTTGGCACTGGCTATTTTAGCGGTGGTGGTGACGGCGACTCACCAAATTTTAGATTCAACGCTGAAGGCCCAAGCTGCATCAGCGGAAAAAATTGCCGAAATTGAAGGTCTACAAACGACTTTCCGCTTGATGGATCAGGATTTTAATCAGATCACTAAGCGAGAAGTCAGAAATGAAGCAGGGGATTTTAGCCCAACTTATATCATCCATGGCCGGTATGAGCTTGAGAGCCAATATGATGGTATCGCTTTTGTTCGTGATGGTTGGACTAACCCTATTAGTTTATTGCCTCGCTCTGAACTGCAGGCAGTGGGCTATCGGGTTATCGATGACAAGCTTGAGCGTATTTATCGAATATACGTTGATCAGCTAGATGGAACAGAGCCACGCGCGCAGGTCATCTTGGAAGATGTCGAAGAATTAAAGTTTGAATTTTTGGACGACAAACTAAAATGGCAAGCTGATTGGAAGTCGAAATCGTTACCTAAAGCGATTAAAGTGACGTTGCAAAGAAAAGACTCGGATCCAATAAGCCGTTTATTTTTAACGCCAGGCAGTGGTGTCGCTGATGATAAGGGGCAACAGCCATGAAGCAGCAAGGTGCAGCGCTTGTTATCGTACTTTTCATCGTTGCATTGGCAGCGACAATTGCCGCTGAAATGGCGAGTAGTTTAATGGTGCAGGTACAAAAGGCCTCGAATATTCAAACTCAGCAACAAGCCAAGTGGTATAGCTATGGTGCTGAGGAATTAGTCAAAAGAGCGTTGATACAAGCGAAAAAAGATGATCCTGATACCGTTAATCTAGACCAGCCTTGGGCTCGTGAAGAAGTGCCTTACCCCGTTGACCATGGTACGTTGAGCGGTAAAGTTACAGACTTACAGGCATGCCTAAACCTGAATGCCTTGAGAGCAAAGTCACAAACAAATGGAAATAACCAAGGTGGTCAGCAGATTGGTGGAAAGAACACTAACCCAGCCCATGCTGCGCTATTGGAGCTTTTGAAGAATATTGAGGATTTGCCGAGTAACGAAAGCGAGGAAGCCCTTGCTGATAGTGTCTACGATTGGCTTGACGAAGATAGCATTACTTACCGCTCAGGGGCAGAAGAAGACGAGTATATGTCTAATCAGACGCCTTATTTAACGGCTAATAATTTGATGGCGTCTGTTAGTGAGCTACGCGTGATTAAGGGCTTTAACCCACTGGTGATGGAAAAAATTAAGCCTTATGTTTGCGTGATCCCCGGTAGTGAGGAGCTCGCGGTAAACGTCAATACGATATTGCCAGAACAAGCGCTTTTACTCAGTGCGCTTATGCCTGGTTTATCGAAATCAGGTGCTGAAGCTATTATTTCTGCAAGGCCGAAAAAAGGTTTTACCGATATCAATGAATTTTACACGGAAGTCGCGAATCAAGGGGTCAAAGACCCTAACAAGACTTCCAAAATTTTTACGATTAACAGCAATTATTTTCAGTTGCGAGCAACAGCTGTGTTTGATGAGCGACGCTTTTCTCTCACATCAATTATAGAAACAAAAGATGGTAAAGCGTACGTGCTTGCTCGTAAATTTGGAGGCGTAGAGTGACAGAACAATTATTGATCCGTGTGGATCAGTCACACCAGGCGACAATACACTGGTTAGTGTGGTCAACAGAACAACAACAAATTATTGCCAGTGGTGAATTAGAAGGGAGTGAACAGCTTGGTAGCCTTGCCGAAAAAGCGCAAACGAGACCAGTTGTTTTGTTACTACCAGCGACAGCGGTGCAGTTACGCACGCTAGAATTACCAGCAAAATGGAATAGGAAACTAGAGCAAGCCTTACCATTTATGCTTGAGGAACATGTCGCGACCGACATCGATGCGCTATTTATCGCAATTGGTAAACCGGGTATGAAAGCCGACACACATACTATCGATGTTGCGATTTGTGATAGCAGTTGGCTACAAAGCTGGTTTAGTGCCTTCGATGACGCAGGGATCAGTGTAAGTAAAGCGCTACCAGACGCCTTATGTCTGCCGCTTCATGAAGAGATGACTAGTGCCGTGCAGTTAGGGCTGCAATGGCTATTCAAACACAATGCTTGGCAAGTTGGCACTGCTGAACTTAGCTGGGTTAACGAGTACCTCGCCATTGCGGGTGTTGAGCAGCTGGCGCATTTTAGCCCTGCAAGTGATTTCTCAGAAACGATAGCGCTCACTGCGCAACAACAAGATTACGATTTACCTTTAGCCATCTTCGCGAAATCATTATCAAATATTGATTTTAATTTGCGTCAAGGTCGGTTCGCTGCGAAGAAAAAGCAACCGCAGTGGTGGCGTGATTGGCGCAGTGGCTTAATAGCGGCGAGCGTGGCAGTAGTGAGCTTTATCGCAATTAAAGGCACTCAACTGTATGTAATAAGTCATCAAGCTAATCAGCTAGAAACCCAAGCGGTTGCTATGTATCAACAGGCATTTCCAAATAAAGTAGTGCGTCCGCACTTATTGAAAAAACAGATCCAAAATGAGCTTGATGCTTTATCTGGTACGGAGCAAGGCGGCTTGCTCGAATTAACAAATCATTTTGTGGCCATTTATGAAGAGGTTGATGCTTTCGCTCCTGAAACGCTACGTTACGACAAACGTAGGAATGAACTCAGAATTAGAGCGCGCGCAAAAGAGTTCCAGATATTTGGTCAGGTCAAAGCAATTTTAGAGCAACGCGGTGTAAGCGTTGAACAGGGGGCCCTGAACAATGATGGTGACTTTGTGGTGGGTGAAATTCGTATTCGAGGTGCAGCATGAAGCAGCAAGCAGTTAACTATTGGCGTGGTTTAAAAGAGCAAGAACAAAAACTGCTGATCGTTGCCGGCGTTATTTTTGTCGTTTTTGTTCTGATAATGGGTATATTCAAACCTTTAAATCAGGCTGTCAGCGATGCCGAAGCTAAGCTAAAACGTAATCACGAGCTCGTAAATTGGGTTGGTCAAAGCGTGAATAAGCTGAAATCTAACAGCCCTGCACAGGTGATTAGCGGCGGTAATATCAGCCAGATAGTCAATAACACCCGTGGCCGCTTTCAAATCGATATCAGTAAAATGCAACCTAGTGGCGAAAGCCTGCGTTTAACCATCGATGATGTGGAATTTAATAAACTTGTTGCTTGGATAGATGAACTGACAAATAAGCATGGAGTAAAAGTAGAAAACCTAGACCTTACACAAGGGAATTTACCTGGCTTTGTGCGTGTTAGTCGCTTGGTTTTAGAGAAATAATTATGAAAAAAACACTATCTCTACTCATTATATTTTTACTCGCATTTATTATTTTTAGTGCTTTTACTATGCCAGCAGCGGTGTTGCTGCAAGTTTTTAAAGGTCAATTGCCAGCTAATTTGCAGCTAGGTGCAGTAAATGGTTCTGTTTGGCATGGTCAAGTGAGCGGTGTGAGATTCAATAACATTCAATTGAATCAGGTTCAGTGGGAGCTTGAACCGTCGGCTTTACTACTCGGTGATCTGGCAGGCAATGTACAGTTTGGTAATGCGAGAGATAAAAATGAGATCTCAGGAAAAGCTAATTTCTCATCGAATTTAGTCAGTAAATCAGTGATGGTAAATAATGCCTCACTTCGTTTCAGTGTTGAGCAGGCTATGGATCAAGTAACCCTGCCATTGCCGGTTGATGCCAAAGGGCGTGTTATCGTCAATGTGAAAAAGTACCAAAGTGGTGCACCATACTGTGAAGGACTAAATGGTGAGATAAGTAGTCCAAATATTGATGTTAAAGGCATGAATGGTTGGTTTAGTATCGGCGACCTTAGTGGCCAGCTCGATTGTAAATCAGGAGATATTGCCGTGCTTGTTGACCCTGAAAATCGTCTGGGCTTACAGGCTGATGCGACACTTGCTGCCAATTTCCAGTTTCGCGTATCTGGTAATATTAAGCCAGATGCAAGTCTACCAAAAGAAGTACACGATGCGGTTAAGTTTTTGGGTAGACCGGATGGCGAAGGTCGTTACCCGGTAAATTTATAATATACTTCTGTCATATCAGACTTTAGTTATACCAATTTGCTTAATTAAGTGACCTATTTTGAGGCGAGAAAATCTTGCCGATAACACCGCTTACGCGTCCTGCTATCGCCAAGGTACCTACATCCATGTAGGCAAGGCGAAAATTTTGCTATTTAGTTGTTCTAAATGAGAAATTTTTAACGCAGTTAGCGTCAGATTTGCTCCTTCAAATTGAGCAAGTATTAAGACTAATTGGTATTAATCTAATCTCAGGTTAGTTATTAATATAAAAGTATTTTTGTAGGCGCTGATACGGCGCCTAAGTTCAAGGCAACACTATGCACGACTTCTCTTTTACTGCAGCTGATCAGCTGAATTTAGAAAACTACTTTTCTGCGCGCAAGCTTTCTATTGATATCGCTTTTTTACAAGGATATTTATTTGCTACCTGCATAGACCCAAACGGTATTGAGGTTGATAAGTGGCTTAAGACTTTAACCAATGCGGATCCAGAATTAGATGAGAGTATTGCGTTTGCATTGATGGCCTTACATCATGAGATTTCTGAGCAGGTATACGAAACTGAATTTCAATTGCCTTGGAATGGTGAAACACCACTTGAGCAAAAAATTAATTGGGCCGAAGGATTTTTAATGGCGGCAACGCCCTTTTACGAGCAATTGATGTCCAGTCCGCTCGCCGACGATATTAAACAAGCTTTGCAAGTGAGTACAGAACAACTAGGGCTTTTTGCACTTGGTGAGCAACAGTTAACGATTTACTGTGACAAAATAGGACAGTCACTGGCCGAGTTTCAACTAACTCAAGCGCAATTGGCTGACGAGTTTGCCGCATCTTATGCTGAGTTAGTCGAAGTTGCCGCAGTGAATAGTGGACTATTTGAATAATCTTTATGCGAGATCTAACTCGATAAATGTGCAACCCTGCTGGCATTGCGCCACAGCTCTATTTGACGTCGATTGGCTTAAACTGAGTGCTATGGGTTGCTGACAGCTTGGGCAATTGACATCACGTCCCTGACTAAGCTTTTTAATGAGTGCTTTTTGATCATTAAAGGATTTTGCCGACTTTTTATTTAATTGACTAAAGTCCATTATAATCCCTTTGCTTCATGAATGGCTTGCTCTGCAATTTCACAGATTTTGACGAGATCGGGGCCGTAAAAATACAAGTTATAGTCGTTTTCTTTACAATACTTGAGGTGGAAAAGTCTTACTTTTTCATCTGTTGCAAGGGCTTCATCAATATAGCGCTTTTCGTCATCTGTCATGGTAATTGTTTTTACGACGTTGGCTCTGGCGATTCTTGCAGCCGTACTGCGTTGTACTTTGCTGGACTCGCTTAGCACTTCAACGCCTTGACCGAGTAACCTATCTCTTGGCTCTTTAATCAATGGATGATCCACAGTAAACAGAGCAACGACTATAATGGCTAATACTAAGAATTTTTTCATAATCTGACGCTGATTTGATCTAGCTAACAAAAATCTTGTTCCTAGTGTAATAAACTTGTCTGTCAGGTCGCAACAAGTCTCTCATCATTTATGGTGGGTTTTAGCTCAACTTACTATTAATCATAGGGTTTCAAAGCGTATAATAGTAAGCGCTAAACTATGTCATGGGGCACATTGCAATAGTTTAGCCTGTATTTTTCAAGGTCACTGTAGCAAGTGCATCTCGTTCCAAAGCACTAAGGAGCTTCCATGGAGAACGAAAGAATCAAGGTTAAAAACATACCGTCTGAAGTAAAAATTCAAAAGCCAATAGGTGGCACTGAAGGGAAATCGCTCAATAGCTCTACGCCCGATCGTTTTAATCCTCGTAATCGCATATATGTCCGGGCGGTGTCTGGCCTACATCAACTGCTAAGAAGGCGTATCGGCTTTATTGGTATGTTGGCATTTATGGCTTTACCTTGGTTAAACTTTCACGGCCATCAAGCGGTGTTGTTCGATATTTTTGAGCAGAAGTTTAATATTTTTGGCATGACACTATGGCCACAAGATCTGACTATCTTTGCTTTTATTCTGATGATAGCGGCATTTGCTCTGTTCTTGGTGACCACCTTCTATGGCCGGGTATGGTGCGGCTACACCTGTCCGCAAACCGTTTGGACGTTTATTTTTATTTGGTTTGAAGAAAAATTTGAAGGAACAGCAAACCAACGGAAAAAACTAGATCAGAGACCGATGGATTTTGACAAGTTTTGGCGAAAAACGGCAAAACACGGTAGCTGGATACTCTTTTCACTGTATACCGCAATCACTTTTGTTGGTTACTTTACCCCGATCCGCTCATTGCTCCCTGATTTACTTACTTTTTCAGCAGGTTTTTATTCCGTCATTAGCATCATCGTGTTTACCATTTGTACTTATGGTAATGCCGGTTGGATGAGGGAAATTATGTGTTTACACATCTGTCCTTACTCTCGCTTCCAATCAGCCATGTTTGATAAGGATACGTTTACCGTCGCTTATGATAGCGAACGAGGTGAAAGTCGCGGTCCTCGAGGACGCAAGCAAGATCCAAAAGAGCTAGGTCTAGGAGATTGTATTGATTGTAACCTGTGTGTTCAGGTGTGTCCTACCGGTATCGATATTCGTAATGGTTTGCAATATGAATGCATCAACTGTGGTGCGTGTATTGATGCCTGTGATGGTGTTATGGATAAGATGAACTACCCGCGCGGATTAATTGCTTACACTACAGAGCGCAATTTAGAATCATCTAGCGAAAAGACCAAACCAGTACGTGGTAAATTAATCGGTTATTTAATGATCCTGGTCGTTATCACTGGTGCATTAGTTGCGAATATTGCGATGCGTAAGCCGATGGATCTTGATATTATTCGGGATAGAAATCAACTTTATCGTGTCAATATTGAGGGATTGGTAGAAAATACCTATACCTTGAAAGTGATAAACAAAGCGCAAGTTGAGCAGAAATTTTCTATTGCAATAACGGGTCTAAGTAATTATCAGGTGATCGGTAAGCATGAGGTGCACTTAGCTGCAGGCACGACATTAGATGTGCCACTCTCTGTTGTGATTGATCCATATGATTTGAAAAAGCCAGTAACCGAATTTGAGTTTGTGCTTATTAACCAAGAAGATCCAGAAGAGCGGCTGGCGCAGCCGACCAATTTCTTCAAAGGAAGATAATAGAGTAAGGTAAAAGCGAGGTATAAAACCTCGCTTTTTTATAAACATTATGAACGATTTTAGTTTTAACGCACTGACACCGGATCTTATTTTAGATGCGATTGAGGCACTTGAGATATATCCTACAACGGGGTTATTGGCCCTGAACAGCTATGAAAACCGTGTTTATCAATTTGGTTCTGAGGACGGCAAGCGTTATGTAGTGAAGTTTTACCGCCCAGCGCGTTGGACGGATGAACAAATTCTTGAAGAGCATGAGTTCGCGCTGGCAGCGAAAGAAGCTGAAGTGCCAGTTGTGGCACCTTTAATTATTGCTGGGCGTAGTCTGCACTTTCATGAAGGTTACCGCTATACGTTGTTTCCAAGCGTTGGTGGACGCCAGTTCGAGCTCGATAATCTAGACCACTTAGAAATTTTAGGTCGCTATCTAGGGCGCTTGCATTGTCTGTCGGCTGAGCGAGCATTCGAGCATAGACCACAGCTCGATACCCAGCGTTTTTTGGTTGATGCGCAACAAACACTGCTAAAAAGCCAGCTAGTACCTAGTCATCTACATACTCCATTTGTTACTATTCTTGAGCAAGTTATTAACAAAGCAACCTCAAAGTATCAAGTTACTAAAACACTTCGGCTTCATGGGGATTGTCATGCTGGAAATTTATTGTGGTCTAGAGATCAATTGATGTTGGTGGATCTTGACGATTGTCAGCAAGGCCCTGCAATACAAGACTTGTGGATGATGTTAAATGGCGAACGCAACGAGCAATTGGTACAGTTAGACACCCTGCTTATGGGTTACGAAGAATTTATGCCGTTTGATTCAAAAGAGCTTGCGTTAATTGAGCCGCTACGTGCCATGAGAATGGTGAATTATATGGCTTGGTTGGCACAGCGCTGGCAGGATCCTGCATTCGAACGGAACTTTTCTTGGTTTGCGACAGACAAATACTGGGAACAACAGATCCTAGCGTTAAAAGAGCAATTTGCCGCATTAGATGAACCAAGTTTGAGCCTATTTCCTTAAAATTAGAGAGAGTAACATGCTAAAGAAATTCAGAATCGCATTAGTCGCACTATTTTTGCCTATTGCAGCAATGGCTTCAGACTTTACCGAAGGTGAGCACTACACGACCTTAACAACCGAACAGAGTAAATCAGAGAAAGTTACCGAGTTTTTCTCTTTTTACTGTCCTCACTGTTTCCGCTTTGAGCCAATTGCAAAAGCGATTGAAAAGAATTTACCAAAGGAAGCTCGCTTTGAAAAAAGCCATGTAAACTTCCTACGAGGTATTCCTACAGAGACGCAAAGTAATCTTAGCTATGCCTATATTATTGCCGAGCAAGAAGGCAAAGCGGATGTGATTGCTGAGAAGATTTTTAATGCTATTCATGTTGAAAGAAACAAACTGTTAGACATTAAAGATTTGAAAACACTAATGGAGTTAAATGGGATTTCTGCTGAAAAGTTTGAGCAGGCTGTAACGAGTATGCCTGTCGTGAGTGCTGAAAATAACATGCTTAAAGCACAAAATAAGTTTTCTGACGCAGGTGCACTAACAGGCGTTCCAACTTTTATCGTAAATGACAAATACAGAATCGAAATGAAAGGTATCAAGAGCCAAGAGCAGCTTGATGAATTGATCGCATATCTATTAAAAAAATAAGGACTGGAGAAAGTTAGTATGTTGAAAGTATTAAAAGGCTTAGCGGTTGCACTAATGCTTCCTCTTCTTGCTCAGGCTGCGCCATTTGAAGAAGGTGTGCATTATGAAGTTATTGCCGAGCGTGGCACGAAAAAGCCTGAGGTAATGGAGTATTTTTCTTTTTATTGTCCAGCCTGTAACGCAATGGAAAATTTAATCGTTGACGTTAAACCAAAGCTGGACGAAGGCGTTAAGTTTAAAAAGAGCCATATAGATTTTGTTGGTCCAAGAGAGCCTGAGATCCAACAAGTGTTGGCACAAGCACTTGCAACTGCTGAAGTGCTGCCACAAAAAGACAAGATAGTTGCAGCCATGTTTAATCATATCCATGGCAAGCGCGCAAAAATCAATGAACTTGCTGATGTAAAAGATATCTTTATTGCACAAGGTGTTGAAGAAGAGAAGTTTGATAAACTTTATGCCAGTTTCTCTGTTCGTACTAAAGCTTCAAAAATGCAACGAATGCAGAAGACACTTTCTGATAAAGGCGCGCTAACAGGTGTACCAATGTTCGTGGTAAACGGTAAATACAAGCTATTGCTTCGTGAGTCTGGTACGACTAAGCCTGAGCAAATTGCAGCTTTGGTGAATTATTTAGCAAAGAAATAAAATCTAATTTGTATTAGACTAGCCCTGCAATTGTTGCGGGGCTTTTTTATGTTTAAAGTTTTAGTTTCTAGCTGTTTATTAGGTTATCCGGTGAGGTATGACGCCTCTTCACAAAGCCTTCAAGACAATACGTTGCAGTATTGGCGGCAAAAAAATTGGGTCTTACCGCTGTGCCCCGAAGTATCTGGTGGTTTACCAACACCTCGCCCATCGGCTGAAATAGCAGATGGTAAAGTTTTGAGTAAACAAGGGGATGATTTTACCACCGCGTTTGAACTCGGTGCTAAAAAAGCGCTAGCGGCTTGTCTTCAGCACGATATAAAGTTTGCGTTGTTAAAAGAGTCCAGTCCGTCTTGCGGCAGCAATCTGATTTACGATGGTAGTCATACAGGTAAAAAAATAGTAGGGCAGGGGCTAACGGCGTCTTTATTACAGCAATCCGGTATTCAAGTCTTTAGCGAAACTCAACTGCCAGCACTTATCACAGCGATGGCAGCCAGTCGTTAATCGTTAGAGATCACTTTCTCACTAAGTAAACGCCAGATTCAATATGATGGGTATAAGGGAACTGATCGAAAATTGCCATGCGTGCGATTTTATGTGTTTCACATAACAAGGCTAAATCACGCTCTAATGTGTCTGGATTACATGAGATATAAATAATGTTGTCGTAGTTGCTGACTAAGCGACAGGTTAATTCATCCATACCAGCACGAGGCGGGTCGACAAGAATCGTTTGGCAATCATAGGACTGTAAATCAATACCATCTAATCGAGAAAACTTCTGCCCTTTCATGGCTTGTGTAAACTCTTCACTCGACATGCGAATAATATCTAAGTTATCGACTTTGTTTGCTGCAATATTAAATTGTGCAGACTTTACTGATGATTTAGAGATCTCCGTAGCCAGCACTTTATTGAATGAACCAGCCAATGCAATTGAAAAGTTACCGTTACCACAATAAAGCTCAAGTAGATCGTTGCTTAGCGGTTCACTGATGGACTGCGCCCAAGCTAGCATTTTCTGATTCACTTCCGCATTCGGTTGCGTAAAGCTGTTCTCAACCTGCTGATAAATATACTCTTTACCGTTAACGCTTAGTTTCTCAGTTACATAGTCGTTGCCAAACACAACCTTTTGTTTTCTAGCACGACCGATAAAATCAACTTTATAGGTTTGTTGCAACTCGGCTCTCAATGTCTGCATCGCGGTTTGCCACGCTTCATCTAACTGCTTGTGATAAAGCAAGCTGATCAGTACTTCACCACTCAGTGTCGTGAGGTAGTCGATCTGAAACAGTTTACGACGCAATATTTCGTTGCCTTTCAGCTGATGTATCATCACCTGCATCATTTCATTGACAAGCGGCGCACCAGGATCAAAGCTATCAACACGGATCTTTTCTTTTGTTTGCTGGTCAAACATGATGTGAAACAGATCTTCACCCTCATGCCATACTCTAAATTCACAGCGCTGGCGGTAATGGCGAGTTGCAGATTCATACACTTCAAGTGCAGGTGCATCAAACTGTGCAAATTGTGTTGTGATACGCTCAGCTTTATCTGCTAACTGTTGCTCGTATGCTGAATCATCAATTTTTATTACTGCCATGCTAAAACCATCTATGTTGAATTAAGAGGCGCTATTTTAGGGAGCGTTGCTAATTTGTCCAGTCTAGCATCACTGATGCGTCTGGTTTGCTGTTTTTTTAATCATTATACTTTAGCTTTGCGCAAATATGCCGATAATCTAACTAATATATTGGAGGGCATACCATGAAAATCGGGCAATTAAATCAGTTGCTCAATCCAGCGATGCAGCATAAGCCTGGAAAGAGCAAAGGGATAGGACCAAATATCCAAATTAATTCGGACAGCTATGCGGGGAATAAATCTAAGCTAGCAGCTAAAATTCTTGATGATAAGCTTGCAGAAGCGTTGGGGATTGAGAAGCCGACACAAGATAAAAAAGACAAGCCACTATTTGATTTTGAATCTATTGTCAAAAATGTACTCGATTTTGTTCAGGGGGCAGTGAAGAAAGCCAAAGTCGACGGCAAAAATGATGACGAATTGAAATCCATGCTAGATGGGGCACGTAAGGGCGTGCTACAGGGTATTGATGAAGCCAGCGAAGAGTTAAAAGGCACGGGCGCTTTCAATTCCGACATCGAAGATGGTATTGAAAAATCACGAGAAGGGATTTTTAAAGGTTTAGATGATTTTGAAAAAGAATTGTTTGAAGAAAAATCGCCAAAGGCATTAGCGATCAGTGCCGCACAGTTTGCGAGCCTTTCTAATCAGGCTGAATATGCATTTACTACAGCTGAAGGGGATGAAGTCGTTATTTCATTCTCCGATGCGTATGCTCAGGGAGCCGCTGCGAGTGTCGCGCAAAAAGGTAATGATTATGGCATGGCATATGGCACTAAGTCCTCTCATGAGGTTAGTTTCTCAATTAAGGTAAATGGTGAGCTGAACGAAGAGGAGCAGCAGGCAATTAACGATATGATGGAAGATATCCGTAATGTCAGTGATTCTTTTTTCGGTGGTGAATACGATGAAGCTTTCGATTTGGCAAAGTCGCTTAGCTTAAACTCAGATCAGATCACTAATTTCACGATGGATTTAAGACAAAGTAAAACATCTGCTGCGATTGCTCAATATCAGCAAGGCAATCCAATGAAAGACTTAGAGAAGGCATTTATGCCACTGAATAAGCAGTTAGCAGATGTGCAAGAGCAAGCTAAGGGACTCAATGCCGATAATGAGTTGCCAAACCTGCTTGCTTGGATGAATGAAGGTCAGTCGAGACTAAATGAATTTTTGGATTATGCTAGTAGCTTTTTTAGTAAACTGAATGAACTAAATAAAGAGCAAGTTGAGCAAAAACAAACAAGCTAAGCCAGTTTATTTTCGCGAGGACTCATGGCAAACTTCATACTTCATTGATTTGAGGTATGAAGTTTGTCGCATATTTTGGTTTTCGATTCGGGGATCGGTGGCACCAGTGTGCTGTCGCACTTAAAGGTATGTTTGCAGGGGGGTTCATTTAGTTATGTTATGGACAACGCTTTTCTCCCATATGGCCTTCAGCCTCAAGAGCTAATCAAATCACGTATCAAGGGACTTATTCGTTGGCAACAGCAATACTTGGGCAATGTTGATCTTATCGTTATTGCATGTAATACCGCTTCAACATACGCGTTGGAAGAAGCCAGAAAACATACCCAGATTCCAATTATAGGTGTTGTTCCTGCTGTTAAGCCTGCTGCGTCTAGTTCAAAGACCAAGCACATCGCACTATTGGCAACACCGGCAACGTCAAATAATGCTTATACACATAAGCTCATCATGGATTTTACCTCAGGTTGTAAAGTTGAAACTTTGCATTCAACGGAGCTTGTAAGGATCGCTGAGCACTTTTATTGGCATAACGAGTTGGATAAAGAGGCACTTTGCGCGGAAATAGACCGGCTTTACATTCCAGCCACTGTTGATAGGCTAGTGTTGGGATGTACACATTTTCCGTTGATAGCTCACGATATCAAGAATTGCTTACAGAAGCATGTGGAGCTGGTTGATTCTGGCAAAGCAATAGCCAATCGCGCAGTGTCATTGTTGGGAAGTCAAATAGTAGTAGGAGAAAAGGTGCCGAGTGCATCGGAAGTGCGTTTCTATGCAACGGCACCAGTAATGGGTAGTAAAGAAGTAATCTCTATTATTAATTTAAATAAAGATTAATTAAGCGGGTGAGTGATCCATCTCACCTTCAGGCTTTTGCTTTGCTTCTCTTACTTTTAATGTACGCTGTTGAAATTCACGTTCATTGAGTTGAGTAATCGCCTTTTCTGCATCTTGCTTAGACATCTCAACAAAACCAAAACCACGTCGTTTGCCTGTGTTTTTATCCTTAAGTAGGCGAACTGAAAATACTTGCCCTTGCTCTTCGAAAAGCTCGCGGACAACATGTTCGTTGGCTCGATATGGTAGATTACCTACATATAATGTAGTGGTTGATAAGTTTGATTGTTTTTCTTGTTGTGTAT
>NZ_CP022522.1:3462500-3752500 GCF_002850255.1 Pseudoalteromonas sp. NC201 | reverse complement strand
CGAAATTCCTTGTCGGGTAAGTTCCGACCTGCACGAATGGTGTAACCATGGCCACGCTGTCTCCACCCGAGACTCAGTGAAATTGAAATCGCAGTGAAGATGCTGTGTACCCGCGGCTAGACGGAAAGACCCCGTGAACCTTTACTACAGCTTGGCACTGAACATTGACCCTACATGTGTAGGATAGGTGGGAGGCTTTGAAGCAGGAACGCTAGTTTCTGTGGAGCCGACCTTGAAATACCACCCTTGTAGTGTTGATGTTCTAACTTAGGCCCCTGAATCGGGGTTGAGGACAGTGCCTGGTGGGTAGTTTGACTGGGGCGGTCTCCTCCCAAAGAGTAACGGAGGAGCACGAAGGTTTGCTAAGTACGGTCGGACATCGTACGGTTAGTGTAATGGTAGAAGCAAGCTTAACTGCGAGACAGACACGTCGAGCAGGTACGAAAGTAGGTCATAGTGATCCGGTGGTTCTGAATGGAAGGGCCATCGCTCAACGGATAAAAGGTACTCCGGGGATAACAGGCTGATACCGCCCAAGAGTTCATATCGACGGCGGTGTTTGGCACCTCGATGTCGGCTCATCACATCCTGGGGCTGAAGTCGGTCCCAAGGGTATGGCTGTTCGCCATTTAAAGTGGTACGCGAGCTGGGTTTAGAACGTCGTGAGACAGTTCGGTCCCTATCTGCCGTGGGCGTTTGAGAATTGAGAGGGGCTGCTCCTAGTACGAGAGGACCGGAGTGGACGAACCGCTGGTGTTCGGGTTGTGATGCCAATTGCATTGCCCGGTAGCTACGTTCGGAACTGATAACCGCTGAAAGCATCTAAGCGGGAAGCAGGCCTCGAGATGAGTTCTCACTTTGACTTAGAGTCAACTGAAGGGCCGTTGAAGACTACAACGTTGATAGGCGAGATGTGGAAGTGCTGTGAGGCATTAAGCTAACTCGTACTAATTACCCGAGAGGCTTAACCATACAACGCCAAAGTGGTTTATAAGCGACAGAAGTTAATAGACTAAAGTAGACAAAAGAATTTAATAGCTTTTTCCGGATTTACATTGATGAGGGAGACTTCATTGATGAACAGAATTTCCTGGTGACTATAGCGTTTTGGACCCACCTGACCCCATGCCGAACTCAGAAGTGAAACAAAACAGCGTCGATGATAGTGTGGATTACCCATGTGAAAGTAGAACATCGCCAGGGCCAAATAAGAGAAACCCGTTGCAGTAATGCGACGGGTTTTTTTCTGTTTGGGGTATAGAGATTTGAGAGATATAAAACCTCACAAGCCAATCAACACATCGCGAGGTAAACTCGCTCCTACCACAGTATAGGCACAGTGCAACATGGTGGGAGATGTATGGACTCCTCCCCCTTAACGGGAGAGTACGGTATAAAGATATTGCAAAACACTTTTACCAAATAAGGAGTCCATACATGACACAGTCTAATTTAATTGCTATCGACTTGGCAAAAAACATTTTCCAGGTGGCGCAGCTGAAAGGCAATAAACTCAAGTTTAATAAGCCAATGAAACGCGAACCTATGTTTGAGTTGCTAGCAAAAGCCGAGGGTTCAAAGGTCGTGATGGAAGCTTGTGGTAGCGCCCAGCTTATTGCTCGCAAAGCGCTGTCGCTGGGGCATGATGTCATGTTGCTTCCCCCTAAGTTCGTTAAAGCGTTTAGGCAAGGCCAAAAAACCGATGCAAACGATGTTCTCGCCATTGCCAGTGCAAGCCAAGCATATAACGTAAAGCCCTGTAAAATCATGACAGTTGAAGAGCAAACGTTGCAGTCATTGAGCCAAGCGAGAACCTTAGTAGATAAACAAAAGACTCAGCTTTCAAATCAAATACGTGGATTGCTATTAGAGTTTGGTATTGTTATTAATCAAGGCGATGCTGCGTTAACACAAGTCGTTCCAGATATTTTAGAAGATGCTGAAAATGCGCTCCCCATCGCATTAAAACAAGCACTCGCGGTGAGTTATGACCTATATAAAACACAATGCGACGCTAAAGCACAGCTACATAAACAAGTTGAAGCGATAACCAAGCAAAATGAGAGCTGCCAGCGTTTAATGGCATTAGAAGGTGTTGGCCCAATTACCGCGATAGAGCTGTTATCCTTTTTAGGCAATACCTCACAATTTAGTAATGCCAGAGGGGCGGCGGCATGTGCTGGTGTAACACCGACACAGCACTCATCAGGCGGAAAAGCCAAGATAGGCCATATCCCCAAAAGACGAGGCAATACATTAAGGAAAAACCTGTTTCTCGGTGCAAGAACGGTAGTCAGTAGGCTAAAACATAAAGAAGCGACCACAGAGAAAGAACGCTGGATAAAAAATCTACTCACCAAGAAAAGCGTGAAATGTGTTGCCATTGCATTGGCCAACAAAACGGTTAGAACAGCCTATGCCTTACTTAAAAACGGCTCAACATACGAGCCAAAAATCTTAGCGGTGTAGCACTGAGTAACAGAAGAACAAATCAAGATAAATAGAACGTAAAAGCAGAAAGCATACTGAGATTACCCCCAGTATTGAACAAGCCAAGATAGAGCATTAAGCGGTGAGACCCACCCTTGAGAGCCTGTTAAACCGCAGGTGTATACAAATACCGCGTGGGAGAGAAGGCACAAGGGCGCGAATACATCAAAGAGGCCGAGGTAGCACCTCATCAAGAGCCCGGATATAAGCACGCAATCACACCAATAATGCTAAAAATGGCTTGTACAATTGGAGCAGTCCATATAAGGTGGTTTACCCGCCGATGGCTTACAATGAAAGTTTCGGCTCAAAGATAATGTGGAACACCCATGTACATCAAAACCCGTTTCAACAATACGACGGTTTTTTCTGTTTGGGTATAGCTTTGGGGCATAGAAAGGCTCGCGAGGTGCACTCACTCCCACCATAAACACAGTATTGTGGGAGGTTTGAGAGGGTTAGGTGGTTAAATAACGCGAGAGAAGCGGGTGTTTTTGACTTGGTTTTGTAAGTAAGCATCAAAGCACATGCAGATGATGCGAATAAACAAATTGCCGTTACTTGTGACTTTTATGGAGTGTTCATTCAGCTCTACCAGTCCATCTGCTGCTAGCGGCTCTAGAGCGTTAAGTGCTTGATCGAAATATTCGTCAAAATTTATATCATAACGTTGCTCGAACACCTTTTTATCTAACTCAAAATGACAAATAAGCTGTTTGATCACAGCCGCGCGTATTTCATCATCACCACTTAAGGTTATCCCTTTAGTGATCGCACATCTTTTATCACTTAAAGCATGATAATAAGGTTTTAACTCTTTCTCATTTTGCAAGATCATATGACCAATTTGAGAAATGGATGACACACCAAGACCTAACAGGTCGCACTCGCCATGAGTGGTATAGCCTTGAAAATTACGGTGTAGATGCCCTTCATTTTGCGCCACAGCTAGCTCATCGTCTTTTTTGGCGAAGTGATCCATACCGATGAATTGATATCCAGCAGTGGTCATCTGTTCCAGTGTTTGCTTAAAGATCTCAAGTTTTTCTCCCGCACTTGGCATGTCGGCCTCTTTTAGCTTTCGCTGTGCTGCAAATCTATCCGGAAGATGGGCATAGTTAAATACAGAGACTCTATCGGGAGAAAGCGCAATAAGTTGCTCAATCGTTTGCTTGTAGCTCTCTACTGTTTGAAATGGTAACCCATAGATCATATCCATATTAATAGATTTAAAACCGAGCGTTCTCGCTTCAGTTAAGATAGCCAGCACTTCATCTAGATGCTGTGGGCGGTTTACCGCAGCTTGTACTTCATCATTAAAATCTTGTACGCCAAAAGACACACGATTAAATCCGAGCTCGTGTAGGTGACGCATCATATTTGGTGCAAGTGATCTTGGGTCTATTTCAATACCACGCTGTGCACTTTGAGAGAAGTTAAATGCACTATTGAGCATTTCGATTAGACGTGTCATTTGCTCTGTAGTTAAGAAAGTTGGTGTACCACCGCCTAAATGAAGTTGTTCTACACGATACTCAGAAAATAGCAGCGCTTTTGCTGCGATTTCTTGCGCTAAGTAATCTAGGTAAACGTCAGCTTTGGATTGATGACGAGTAATGATTTTATTACAGCCACAGTAGTAACATAGTTGATGACAAAAAGGGATATGAATATACAGCGAGAGTGAACGAGATTTAGAGCCCGTAATAGCCGCTTGTAACTCTTTTTGGCTATAACCAGACTCAAGCGATAAGGCCGTTGGATATGAGGTATATCTAGGACCAGATATATTGTACTTGTTGATAAGGGAATCATTCCAAATAGGTAAATTAATCACGATACGCACTCTCGAGTTTTATTAAGAGTGTCAGTGTACTTTTTACCGTCTAGGTTAGATTTGCCTCAGATCAAAACACGCCGCGATTGCGACGTGTTTTGGTGTTTGATTAAAGCTTAAATTGGTTGACTGTTGAGTTCAGCGCCTTGGCTAAGTCGTTCAAGTCACGGGCTTCATCTGCCAGTACATTGGCGTGGTTGGCCGTGCTATTAACGAGCTCATTAATTTGGTTAAGACTATTGTTAATATCTTCTGCAACAACGGTTTGCTGCTCTGTTGATGTCGCAATTTGATGGCTCTGGTCTTGTACTGTCGTGACCGACTCTGTGATTTCTTTTAAGGCATCAAGCACGGCTTGCGTTTCCTCTACGGTCCCCTCTGCGCGGTCTTGACCTTGCTGCATCATCACTGAAGCTTGTTGTGCAATTTGCTGTAAACGAGAGATCATATTACGAATGTCATCGGTAGACTCTTGCGTGCGGCTTGCAAGCGATCTGACTTCATCAGCAACCACCGCAAAGCCTCGACCTTGCTCGCCCGCTCTGGCGGCTTCTATGGCGGCATTGAGTGCCAGTAAGTTCGTTTGTTCAGCAATACCGTTAATCACATCGATAACAGCACCTATGTTACTGGTTTCTTGTTCAAGTCCGGCAACCACTTTTGCGGCCTCACCAATATGGAGTGCTAGTTCAGTCATGACTTCTTGGGCTTGTGATGAACGTCCTGCACCTTCATTGGTAATACGTTGTACGACATCAGCGGCTTGGTTGGTCTCTTGTGCATTACGTGAGATTTCAGTCACAGTGGCTGCCATCTCGGTCACTGCCGCGCTTACGCTATCTACCTGTTCTTTTTCGCGCTGAATTTCGCTGTTAGTATTGTTTGATACTTCACGCAATTGGGCGGAAGCATTACTTAATTGTTCAGCTTGTGCTGCGGTATCGAGCATCATTGCTCTAAGTTTATCGATGAAGGTATTCATATGCAGCGCGAGTTGACCAACTTCATCTTTACTGGTGATATCGATACGTCTAGTTAGGTCGCCTTCACCTGATGCGATGTCTCGCATGGTTTCGGTAAGCGCTACAATCGGTTTGGTGATCATTTGCGTGGCGAGCAAGATCATTGCCACGATAATGGCTAAGATAATAATCAAGGCTGTGATTGTGCTCATTACGGCGTCATTTACAGGCGCTTCGATCAGCGACACCGGAATAAGTAGGCCAACGTGCCAATCCAATAGGGGGTTGTCTAATTTCACATTGTCATAAACAACATAATACGCTTCCCCTTTGAACGTGACTGTACTATTGCCAACGGGGTTACGCTTGATAGCGGCATTTAGAGCGTCAAAGCCTGATGTATTGGAAAACTGGGATTCAAGGCCATCTAAACCTTCTTTGCCTTTCTCGCCTTCATCTGTGGTAGAGAGTGAATGACCAGTACGCTTGGATAAATGCACAACATTTAAATCACCATCGAGCAAAAAGCCAAAACCTTTATCTTGAAACTTGATACGTTCAACCATATCGTTCAATTTATTGATCTGTAAGTCGACGCCACCCATGGCGACGAGTTTGCCGGCGTTATTGTAGATAGGTTGACGGATCACAGCAGACACCGCACCGGTATTGATATCGGTGGCAATTGGACCGACATACAATTTACCTACATCAAGCGTATCCTGCCACCATGGGCGCTGATAGGCGTAGTAAGGTCGACCATCTGAATATGCTGATGTACGATCATTTTCTTTAAAATATTCACCGGTGTTTGCTGAGGCAATAAAGGCTGAGAGAATATTTTCATCACCTTTGGCGATTCTAACTAAGTCTTCATTGACCTCTTGATAGTCTTTATCTTTAGTCAGATCGGCGCCACGGGTATTATAATTTTCAAACCAATGAATGTTGTGAGGCGTAGAAACAAAGGTTTCAACTACTTTACCGTATTGGCCAAAGAATGCTTCCATCGCCAATTTTTCGGCTTGAATATAGCTTTGCGTTTCTCGTTCAATTCCATCTCGAGAGAGCGTTGCAATATGGCTGACGAAAAAGCTTGATGCAATAATTAATAATACGGAAATGGTGCCGCCAATTAGCAGCAATATTTTCTTTCTAAGGGATAAATTCTCAAGCATGACACTTCTTATTTTTAGCTTATGCAAACGGTAATCAAACCATAGATAACAGGAGAACGCCACCGTTTGCGTTAACTTCTTTTACATAGATAATACAAGGTAACTTCTTGGTTAAGGTAATATTCATATGAAAGTATTAAATCGCAGTCTGGTGGTACTGGGCGCGGGTTGGCTCGGTGAAGCGTTGTGTCGCGAAGCTGAGTTGCAAGGGTGGCAAATAGAAGGCACCAGAACCCAAGCTAGCGAGATGCATAGCTGGTCAAGGCAGCTGGTCTTAACTGAAAATGGCACCTTAGCGCACTCAATTTCTTTACACAGCGCGTATTGGGTGTGTGCGATCCCACCAAGAGCTAGGTATGTCGATAGTAACTATTTAGAAACGCTAGAACAGGCATTGTTACTTGCAAAGAAGATGTCAGCAGCAGGTTTCTTATTGTGTTCGACCACTGGCGTTTATAGCACCGAAAATGGTGAATATGATGAACAAGGTAAGTTAGCGGATAAAGCCAACCTGCGTGTTGATATACTAAGAACTGCTGAAGAGATGGTGCTTAACGCAGGCGGTAAAGTTGTGCGCTTAGCAGGTCTTCAAGGTCCCGGTAGGGAGCCTGGGCGATTTGTAGCAGGAAAAGCCTTGTCTAGCTCAGCGAATGGTAGAGTGAATATGGTTCATCGCGGTGATGTTGTTACTGCAATCAATACCGTGATCGTGCAGTGGCATGATGCTGCAGACATTTATAATGTTTGCTATCCAGCGCACCCCACGAGACAGGCGTTTTATCAATATCACTGTGAAAAGTTAGGGACTAAGATGCCAAGTTTCGCTTCGTCAAAAGAAGAAGCGCGCATTATCAAAGCCGAGCGTATTACCGAACTCGGCTTTGCCTATCATCATCCGATTGTTAATGAATCTGAGTTAGGCTGAAGGTAAGAGTTGTGCTGGTAGCAAGTGCGCCAGTGCAGCTTGACCCAATAACGCATTAGCACTTTCAATATCGGGTGCAAAATACCTATCTTTGTCATAAAAGCTCACGACTGCTCGTAATATTTGCTGAGCAGTAGCCACTTTGTCAGATGGCTTAAGTGGCGCTCTAAAATCTAACCCCTGCGCTGCAGCAAGATATTCAACTGCGAGTACACCTTGGGTGTTGTCAGCCATTTCCTGTAAGCGTCTTGCCGCAAAGGTTGCCATGGAAACATGGTCTTCTTGGTTTGCCGAGGTTGGGAGGCTGTCAACACTGCCAGGATGTGCGAGTGTTTTGTTTTCAGAGGCCAGTGCCGCAGCAGTGACTTGCGCAATCATAAAGCCCGAGTTTACACCGCCATTGTTAACTAAGAAGGGAGGCAGTTTTGATAAGCTCGAATCAATAAGCAGCGCGATACGACGCTCAGCCAATGCACCAATTTCAGCAATGGCAAGCGCTAGGTTATCAGCCGCCATCGCGATAGGTTCTGCATGGAAGTTGCCGCCAGAAATAATATCTCCAGCATCAGCAAATACCAGCGGGTTATCTGTTACCCCATTGGATTCTACAAGGATCACCTCAGCGGCCTGGCGGATCTGAGTTAAACAGGCACCAAGCACCTGTGGTTGACAACGTAAGCAATAAGGATCTTGTACTTTTTCACAATCAACATGAGCATCACTTATTTCTGAGCGAGTTTGTAAGATATCTCTAAACGCCAGTGCGGTGTCGATTTGGCCTTTCTGACCACGGACTTCGTGAATACGAGCATCAAACGGCGAGCGGCTGCCCATAGCTGCTTCAATGCTCATTGAACCAACGACACAGCTTTGCGCATAAAGATCTTCTGCTCTAAATAGGCCTTGCAGTGCAAAAGCAGTAGATGCTTGTGTACCGTTAAGTAGTGCGAGACCTTCTTTTGCAGCTAAAGTAAGTGGTTCAAGCCCTGCTATTTTTAACCCATCGATGGCATCGATAAGCTCACCACGATAGCGAACCTGGCCTTCGCCAAGGATCGGTAAACACATATGCGATAGCGGTGCGAGATCGCCTGATGCCCCGACCGAGCCCTTCTTGGGCACACAAGGATAGACTTCGGCATTAACCAAGGCTGCTAAGAATTCAATTACATCCAAGCGGATCCCAGAGAAACCACGAGAGAGTGAATTGATTTTTAGCACCATCATGAGTCGAACGGTGCTATCGTCCATTAACTCGCCAATACCGGCTGCGTGCGACAGTACAATAGAGCGTTGTAGCAACTCTAATTCGTCTTTTGCAATTTTGGTGTTGGCCAGCAAGCCAAAACCCGTATTAATGCCGTAAACGGTGCGTCCTTCTTTGATTACTTTCTGAACTGTGTCTGCACTGTTAGCAATAGCGGCTTTCGCTGATTCTTCTAAGCTGAGATGGACAGGCTGTTGATTGATTTGTCGTAACGTGTTTAAAGTCAGTTGGCCTGAGATTAAATTTAGTGAGTACATACTTACTTTCCTTCCAGCATAGGTAAATCTAGTTTTTGTTCTTTTGCACAGTCTTTGGCTATGTCATAGCCGGCATCGGCATGACGCATTACACCGGTACCTGGGTCATTCCATAGTACGCGAGATAAACGGGCGTCTGCTTCGTCTGTGCCATCTGCCACAATAACGACTCCCGAATGTTGACTGAAGCCCATACCAACGCCACCGCCGTGATGCAGTGAGACCCAAGTTGCACCGCCAGCCGTGTTTAACAAGGCATTGAGTAACGGCCAGTCTGATACTGCATCTGAACCATCCATCATCGATTCCGTTTCACGGTTTGGACTGGCTACAGAGCCAGAATCTAAGTGATCACGACCAATCACAATCGGTGCTTTGAGTTCTCCATTTTTGACCATTTCGTTGAATGCTCGTGCTAAACGCGCTCTGTCCTTCAGTCCAACCCAGCAAATACGAGCTGGCAGGCCTTGGAATTGAATGCGCTCGCGCGCCATGTCTAACCAATTGTGAAGGTGTGGGTCGTCTGGGATAAGCTCTTTAACTTTCGCGTCTGTTTTATAAATATCTTCAGGATCGCCAGACAGCGCAACCCAACGAAATGGACCTATGCCTTGGCAAAACAGTGGACGAATATAGGCAGGAACAAAGCCCGGGAAATCAAAGGCGTTATCAACCCCTTCTTCTAGGGCCATTTGGCGAATGTTATTCCCGTAGTCAGTTGTCGCGGCCCCGCGCGATTGCAGCGTTAGCATGGCTTGTACTTGCACTGCCATAGATTGTTTTGCGGCTTTTACAACTGCTTGTGGATCGCTTTCGCGAAGCGCGGCTGCCTGAGCCATAGTCCATGTTTGCGGTAAGTAGCCGTTTAGTGGGTCGTGCGCAGAAGTTTGATCGGTCACTACGTCAGGCGTGATATTGCGCTCAACCAATTCAGCATACACATCCGCGGCATTGCCCAGCAGGCCAACCGATACTGGTTGTCCAGCAGCCTTAGCTTCATCAATAATAGCTAATGCATCATCAAGTGTGGTTGCCTTTCGGTCCACATAACGTGTGTTAAGACGAAAATCGATTCGTGACTCATCACACTCAACAACGAGGGCGCTAAAGCCTGCCATTGTTGCCGCGAGTGGTTGTGCGCCGCCCATCCCGCCAAGGCCACCCGTTAAGATCCACTTGCCTTTCGCCTCACCATTAAAGTGTTGCTTTGCCATTGCTACAAAGGTCTCGTATGTGCCTTGCACTATGCCTTGTGAGCCAATATAGATCCAAGAACCAGCGGTCATCTGGCCGTACATCATCAGGCCTTTTTTATCGAGTTCGTTGAAGTGATCCCAGTTAGCCCAATGTGGTACTAAATTTGAGTTAGCAATTAAGACGCGAGGAGCATTGCTATGAGTTTTGAATACCCCGACAGGTTTACCTGATTGCACCAGTAAGGTTTCGTCTTCTTCTAAGCGGTCTAACGTTTCGACGATTTTATCGAAGCATGCCCAGTCGCGAGCGGCGCGGCCAATACCGCCATAAACTACTAGTGCATTTGGGTGCTCAGCAACTTCAGGGTCAAGGTTATTCATCAACATTCGCTTTGCCGCTTCAGTAAGCCAGTTCTTCGCGGTAATGTCTGTACCTCGTGGCGCGCGGATCTCGCGGCTAGGGTCTAATCTTGGGTTGTCACTCATTCTGCTCTCTCCTGTTGTATATACAACCTAAGTGAAACGTCTAGTTGCTGCGATTGCTTAGTTTCACTAGGTTGTTAGTCTATTTGTATTGCATGACAACCGAGGCTGCCATGTCGTTTTGATTTATCTGCCGCGATATTTGGCGACACTTTATGTGTTACGACCTTTGCTTAAAGGTGAGATGACCACCTAAGCGATATTTACTGCCTGGCGAAATTAATCTTGCGAAGCTAACAATGCCTTTTGCAGACCAAGTTCGGCGGATCATTTGTAAACATGGCTCTTCATTATAAAGCCCAAGCCACTGGCAAACCTCTGGTGATGGCATAACCGCTTCAACGGTGTGTCTAGCCTCTGTGAGTGGCGCGACTTGAGATAAATATTCGTGAGGGGTAGTCAGTTCAAAGTTTTGGTCTAAATACTCCGGTGCCAACTGTGGATTGACAAAGCGCTCTTCGACTTGCAGTGGTTGTTCATTTTCATTATGTACAATTACGCTTCTGTAGACTGGCGCGTCCGCTTCTACACCCAGTGCAATGGCGATAGGCGCTACTGCAGCAATAAGTTCAAGCGTCAGTACGGTACATGAGTATTTGCCATTGCGTGCGTTGACCTCGTCGGCAATATTGCGGATCTCAAGTAACGAAGACTGAGATTTAAAACTGGCAACAAAAGTACCTAGACCTTGGCTACGAGTTAAAATTCCGGCTTCAGTTAGCTCGCTTAGTGCTCGTCTTGCGGTCATTCGGCTAACATTAAATTGGTCAGCTAACTCATTTTCCGACGGCACGCGCTCGTTTTCGAGCCAGCGCGCGGCGCGAATATTATCGATAATATATTGTTTTATCAGCGCAAATTTAGGAAGCTCAGGCACAGTTGTTGTCTCGAGTTCATATTTATGTAAATAAAGATGGCACACTTCTCTTGTATATACAAGTATCCCTGATAGACTCAATGGATAAATCTCGCAGTGAGCGAGTTTCTTTTAATGTGTTGGCATATGGATTTGATTTAGATTAGGACAAGTATGATGTTAGAAGCCGATTTGCTTATTATCGATGTCAATATTGCAACTATGGATCCCAATTTGGATACCCCTTATGGTGCGATAGAAAACGCAGCGATCGCTATTAAAGATGGCAAAATTAATTGGTTAGGCCCTCGTAGTGAACTACCTGAGGTTGACGCCATAGCAACCCCTATTCATAAAGCCAATGGCCAATGGTTGACCCCAGGGTTAATCGACTGCCACACGCATATTTTATTTGCAGGTTCTCGGGCCAACGAATTTGAGCAACGATTACTGGGGGCGTCATATCAACAGATTGCCGCGCAAGGTGGTGGTATCGCAAGTACCGTTAAGGCGACACGATTAGCAGACAGAGAAACGCTGTATGTTAACGGTAAGAACCGCTTGAATAGTTTACTCAAAGAAGGGGTTACCACGGTTGAAAGTAAATCGGGTTACGGCCTAGACGTTGAAAATGAGCTAAAGCTGCTAGAAATTAATCAACTACTTAATGAGCATCACCCGATTGATGTGCATAGCACGTTCTTGGGCGCGCATGCATTACCCCCAGAGTACAAAGACAATAGCCAAGCCTACATTGATTTAGTCTGTGATGAGATGCTGCCACAAGTTGCTTCGCGCCAATTAGCAACGGCTGTTGATGTATTTTGTGAGAACGTCGGATTTACCTATCAGCAAACTGAGCAAGTATTTACTCGAGCACAACAGTTGGGGTTACAGATTAAATGTCATGCTGAGCAGCTATCTAATCAACATGGCAGCGAGCTGGTGGCAAAGTTTAAAGGACTTTCAGCGGATCATATTGAATATCTTGATGAAGCAGGTGTGGAAGCAATGGCGAAAGGGGACGTTACTGCGGTACTTTTACCTGGTGCTTTTTATTTCTTACGAGAAACGCAATTACCACCAATTGACTTGCTCAGAAAGCACAAAGTAGCAATGGCACTCGCGAGCGACTTCAATCCAGGTACTGCGCCTTTGTGCTCACTGCGATTAATGCTGAATATGGCATGCACATTATTTAGAATGACACCGGAAGAAGCGCTTAGCGGTGTTACGGTTAATGCTGCGAAAGCCTTGGGGTTGAGCGACCGTGGAGTATTGAAAGTTGGAACGCGCGCAGACTTAGCGTTATGGGACATTACCCATCCTGCACAGTTAAGTTATCAATTTGGTGTAGCGGACCTGTCAAATTTGTGGATCTTAGGTAAACTTAATCAGTAATGATCCTTTTATAAGCAACAAATTATGCTTTCAATTTCAACAGCTAGTGGCGGAGCCACGGAATTATTGCTGTCTGAAGGAATAGCGATACTAATTACGCCAATGATGGCTGGCATGGCCGGAGCCATTGTAATGGGGGCGTTAGCATTAATGTTGCAGCGCCCCTCTGGTATGCTCAAGCTGGCTCACCTTAGCAGTGCAACACTTGCAATACTGCTCGCCTTTACGGGCAATATCACTACATTACATTTACTTACTCTGACGATACTCCTGTATCTATTCCATGGCTTACAGGAGCACAAAAGTGGCTTATTGTTGATAAGTGCTGCTGCGATAATCACTTTGGTAATGTGGACTGTGTCTGAATATCTATGGACATTTCCTGCCCAGCATGGCGCAATTGTCATTGTGTTTATGTATATTCTTTTCCTTGCCTATCAAGCGTATAGCAGCGCAAATGAATTTGAATTGAAAGAACACAATGATGACCACACCGAGCATGAAAGTTTGGGGTTACCTGGTCGGCAAAGTTTTAAACGTGCTTTTAATGAATATCGCCAAACGGAAGGGAGCCCTTGTATGCTCGTGCTAGTCCGTCTCATGGGTTTCGAGCAGGTAAATTTTCATTTAGGGCGTGAGTTTGGTGACTTGCTGCTAGCTCAGTCGGCTAATCGTATTGCACAATGTTTGCAATCAGGCGATGTTATGGCCATCACTCATGGCAATGAAACTGCGAAAATGGCGCATCTAGGTGGTCTTAACTTTGCGTTTGTATGTTCGTTAAAGCATGGTAAGCACTTTCATGAGCAGCTGATAGAGGAAATATCAAACAGCACTTTAAAGCCATTCAATGTTGGTAGCTGTACGTTAGAGATCATGATGCGTGCGAGTTATGTGAATTGCGATGAAGAAATGGGGCAGCTTGAGAACCTGATTTCTTGCGTGTTTTTAGCGCTAGATACACAATCAGAAGCGCATCAGCATAGCCACCAACAGGTCGTGCCGTATCAACAACGTATGCAAATTCATCGGCTGGAGCAACAGGTTAGGTTGTCGGAGTTAGCTAAAATCAACTTTAGATCTGAATTTGAGCTCTATTTTCATCCAGTCGTTCGTCATGAAGATAACAGCATTGAGTTTGTGGAATTATTGTTGCGTTGGCAGCATCCAAAGCAAGGGATTTTAAGTGCCAATGAGTTTATTGATGATATTCGTTTAGTTGGACTTGCCATTCCCGTTGCTGAATATGTATTAGAGCGTGCATGCGAAATTGCATTGGCACTGAAAATGGAAGGGATCAGCGTTCCCATCAGTATTAATGTCTTTGGTGCTGAGCTCTTGAGCGAAAGCTTTATCGAGTTTATTGACTACACTATGCTCAACCATCAGTTAAGCCCTGGCGCTATCATTATCGAGTGTCCAGCTAGTATGCTTGCCGAACTAGATGAGCAAGAAATTGCGATGATCAGTCGTTTGAAGAACTTGGGTGTAAAAATGTGTGTCGATAGCTTTGGTGATGCGCCGCTGGTACTTGCTAAATTACCCGCACTGCGTTTTGAGTACGTGAAACTGTCGCGCAATATGACGCAAGAACCAGAGCATATGGGGCATACCAAATCCTTGGTAAAAGGCATTGTAGAGATGCATCAAGAAAAGCACTGTCGCGTGATTGGCGAGGGTATTGAATCTCTCGGGCAACTCGAGTTTGTAAAAAGCATTGGCACGGTGGCAGCGCAAGGGTTTTACTTTTCTCGACCACAGAACAGCAATATTTTGATCAGTTGGCTGAAACAAAGGCTGCCTCAATAACTAGGAGCGCCTTACCTTTACATTGGTTTGGCTGTGACAGTGTTTAGCACCTCTGTTGACGGGTACTTAAATAAGCGTTCGCAAGGTTTGTTAGTATTTGACCACAATGTTCGATACCCGCCTGCTCACCAAGTGGGTGTCTAGCCGGGGCTGCTTCACATAAGTGCAAATATTTAGCATTTCGAGCCTGAGCCATACGGTAAACAAAATATTCGGCATCGCTACTTGTGAAGCCTTGATAGGTCAGGGCGCTTGCAGGCATACCGACGATGGCATCAACGTCTAACTCTACGCCTAATGGAATGTCGCTTGGCATCGTTGCCAACGCTTTGTCGAGTGATGCGGATAAACTCTGAGTTTGCCTGGTTTTTATCGCTTGATAACTTGAAAATCCGAATCCAGCGTTTTGCAATTGAGTAAGGATTGTTTGGTTATTTTTGTGCTCGTGCAAGCCGATGACATGATAATGCGACAAACTACCAGCTTGATGCGCGTAACTGAAGCCATTACCGCTATGTCGCCCTTCACAAGCTCGAAAGTCAGCATGAGGGTCAAAGTTGATAGCACCAGCGGCACGCTTGCTGGCCTCAAAATGTGCCTGCAAAATACCAAAAGCATTATTATGACCACCACCAATGATAATTGGCTCCAAGCCTGCAGCAAAGATAGGTGCTAGGGTTGCAATAACTTGGTTGTCGAGGTCAGCACAGAGAGTGCGCAGCTGCGCTAGCTGTTCGCTATTAGCGTTATCGAGCGATAGTGCACGCGTTTGAATAGCGAGGGTATCCACCTCGCCTAGCAACAAAACCTTATCGCCTGACAAAAACTGGTTATCGGGCTGATTCAAAAAGCGTTTTAAGAAGGCTTGCCAACCGAGCTCGGCGCCGCCTTGCCCGCAATTGGCGCGCGGACCTATATCCTCGGGGATCCCCAACAACACGTAACGGATCCCAAATTGGGCCGCGTCTCTAAGCGAAGCCGCGTAGTCATGATCACATTGTAAAAAGCTTATGCTTTGCCAAATTCTGGTTTCACCGGCTCTTGCACTGACAAAAGTGGCAATATTACTTTCATCATATATACGGACTGCTGTACTCATGACTGTTACTTCTAGCGCTTAATTGTCTTCGTTATCATCTTCTAAAATTAACTCTTCCGCAGAGATGATAATGCCGGTGGAGTCGGCGTAAACAAAATCATCTTCGTAAAAAGAGACACCTGCGAAATTAACGGGAATGCCGACTTCGCCGCTGCCACTGCTATCTGCTGCTACTGGGATAGAAGCGATTGCTTGAATGCCAATATCGCTTTCTTCTAATTCATCAACATGGCGCACCGCGCCGTAAACGATGATGCCTTGCCAGTTGTTCTCGACCGCTAGCTCAGCTAAATCAATATCAACCAGTGCACGACGAGTTGAACCACCACCATCAACGAGCAGCACACGACCAGTACCGTCTTGTTGTAGTACATCTTGGATTTGCTCATTGTTTTCAAAACATTTGACGGTAGTGATACGACCACTAAATGACGTCTGGCCGCCAAAATTGATGAACATAGGCTCTAGCACATCAACCACATCAGCAAAGTGGTCGCAAAGATCAGAAGTGCTGTATTCCATATTGAATCCTCGAATATTGATTGTCGATAACCAGTATACTCTCATACTTGTGCTTAGCAATGCTTTGATTCAACTTACATATTTGTGTCTTAAAAGTGTCACCTATTTGTTATTTTGCTCTTCTATGCTGATATTGTGAGCAATTAGGCGTGACTCGAATGATGAAAGCAAAACTAGCCGAGCTGGACGCTGCATTATACTTTGTGGTGTTTTGCCCTAAACCAAGAAACTGGTTTAGATTGATAGCATTAGGTCTATCCAAAAGTGGCAACGGTGGACTCTATGTGTTGGTCGCAATTGCGTGCGCTCTGTTTTTGGAGCAGCTAGGTCAGCAATTTGCACTCACCGTGATTTTGGCCTTTGCAATTGAAAGGCCGCTTTACTTCTATCTAAAAAATCGTTTTGCACGATTACGACCATGTGACTGCTACGCAGTGAAAGCCTTGTTGACGCCGAGTGATAAGTTTAGTCTGCCCTCGGGGCATAGTGCTGGCGCTTGGCTATATGCGACTTGCTTGATGGAGCAAATTCCACTAGCTGCGTTTCCGTTGATGATTTGGGCTTCAGGAGTGTCATTGTCACGCGTAATTGTAGGGGTACATTATCCACTTGATGTGGTGCTTGGTGCGGCAATGGGTGTTGCCTGTGCAAGTTTAGCGATAGTGATATTAGGAAGCGTATGAAAATACTATATGGTGTTCAAGGAACGGGAAATGGCCATACGACTCGAGCTCGGGTAATGGCAAATTGCTTTCGCAACATGGGAATTTCTGTTGACTACTTTTTTTCTGGACGTCCTTCGGAAAACTATTTCGATATGCATGATTTTGGTGATTATCGCAGTTGCCGAGGGTTGTCATTCGTTACCGAGCGTGGCCAGTTAAATCGTTTAAAAACTTTTCAGTCGCTCAAGTTTGGTGAGTTTATTCGCGACGTTAGAAAATTAGATGTATCAGGTTATGATTTGATCTTTAACGACTTTGAGCCTGTCAGTGCGTGGGCAGGAAAGCTGGCAAAGGTTCCGGTGATAGCAATGAGTCATCAAGCGTCATATTTATATGATGCTGTTCCACAATTTGCCGTACAGCCTTGGCACAAAGCCCTGATCCGGTATTTTGCACCAGCTGATATTCATCTTGGGGTGCACTGGCAACCGTTTGATAAGCATATTATTCCGCCTTTTATTCCTTACGAGGCTGAGCAGGAGCAATGTGCATCGGTAATTAACAAAGTTTTGGTTTATCTGCCGTTTGAAGCTTTGGATAGCATTATTGAGTTGTTAAAAGATTTCCCTGATAAGGAGTTTTACTGCTATCACCCGGATGCTGACAATGCTTCTTTGCAACATATTCACCTGAGAAAACCGAGTCGTTCTGGGTTTATTCAGGACTTAAGAAATACCAGTGGTGTGATTGCAAATGCCGGGTTTGAGCTGTCTAGTGAAGCATTAAAACTCGGTAAAAAACTGCTACTTAAACCATTAGATGGTCAATTTGAACAGCAGAATAATGCGCAGACGCTAGCCGAGCTCGGTCATGCCCAAGTGATGAATTATCTCAATGCTGGGGCGCTGGAAGAATGGCTGCGAACAGACGCGAAGGCATCGTTTTATTTTCCATCCGATCCTAGCTTGCTAGTGGAGTGGTTGATAGGAGGTCAATGGCACAATATTGATTTATTGCACAATCAACTCTGGAATGGTGTTAATAATTTGTATGTAAAAGCGGCGTAAATATATTAATTTGTAATATGAACCCAGAATAATTACCTATTATGAGGCAAGGCTGAAAGGCTTCAGCTATACTTTAGCCAGTCTATTAACATTGTAGGTAAGCCGATGGCGGTATTAGAAAATCTGACTATCAGACGTCGTTTGCAAGTGAATGCATTAGTGGTAGGGATTGCCTTGGTTGTTATGTTAATTATGATCATGTACGAAGCTCGTACTATGCTGAAATTGAATGAAACCATTCAATATGCAGAAGAGCTCGACATTCATGAATTAGCAATGCGCAAACACGAGAAAAATTTCCTTTTTTACAAGCAGGTAAATTCACTCGATGAGTTTGAAAACGAGTATCGTGAGCTGCAAACTAAGCTCGCTTTGTTGCAAGGTACTTTTTCTGATTTTGATATCGATTTAGGTCGGATCAACGAATTTGAACGCTTAGCAAAAAGTTATTACGATGACTTTCAAAAAGTGGTGCAATTACAAAAAACAATTGGCTTGCATCCAAAGGATGCTCTTTACGGTGAGCTTCGTGGTGCGGTACACGAGGTAGAAACACTACTAAAAGAGCAGCAGAATTATCAACTCCTTTCAACCATGCTGCAGCTTCGTCGAGCCGAAAAAGACTTTATGTTACGTTTTGATACCAAATATCTTAAGCGTTTTGACGAGCTAGTTGCACAGTTTTCTCAGGAAATTCGTAGTGCTGGGTTTAACGCTCAATATCAATCTAAGCTACTTAGTTTATTGAGCACCTATCAATCCAAATTTGCGGGTTTAGTTCGAGCACAAGAAGCACTTGGCTTAGATTTAACGAGCGGTGCGCTTGGCAAGATGAAAGTGAGTGTTGAGAAAAGTGATGCGGTGGTCTCTGAAGTCGTGGAGCAGGCAAAGGCAGAGATCAAAGAAAACGTTGATAAAACTCAGATGCTTGCCATCGGTGTATTTGTTGTGGCTGGTATTATCGTGATGACTTTGGTGTTATCGACTAGTCGCTCAATTATTCAGCCCGTAGAGCGCGTTTATCAAACCATTGAGCGCATTCGTCGTGAAAATAATTTAAGTCTACAAATTGAACAAAGCGGTAATGACGAAATCACGATTATGACCCGTGATTTTAATAGCTTAATTTCTGACTTCAGAGATCTCATTGCTGATGTGAATGGAGCGTTGGCAACTATTAATGAAGCCACGGATCATTTAACGGAGACAACGGCCCAAACGAGTACTGGTATGGCTGAGCAGTTGCACGAAGCGGATATGGTTGCAACCGCTGCGACCGAGATGCAAGCGACGATCCAAGACATTTCTCATAATACGGGTGAAGCGGCGCATAAAGCCGAGACAACGAATGAAAATGCGCAACAAGGTCGCCGTGAGGTTACTGCAACAATTGAGCACATCATGCAGTTATCGGAATCGTTAGGTGGTGCTTCAAGTGTTGTTGCTCAGTTAGAGCGTGACGGTGAAACTATTGGCTCGGTATTGGATGTGATCCGTGGTATTGCAGAGCAAACAAACTTACTTGCGCTAAACGCTGCTATTGAAGCTGCACGTGCGGGAGAGCAAGGTCGAGGTTTTGCTGTTGTAGCGGATGAAGTTAGGTCACTTGCGCAGCGTACTCAAGACTCCACGCAAGAAATCGAAAGTATCATTTCTACACTGCAACAGCGTACACGAGAAGTGGTGAACATCATGGAACAATGTCGTGAACAAGGCAATGAAAGTGTGTCGCAAGCCGAAAAGGCTGGGGAGTTGCTCAGCATGATCACCCAAGATGTGCAAACGATTATGGAAATGAGCACACATATCGCGACGGCAATTGATGAACAAAACCAAGTTGCTTCAGAAGTGAATAAAAACGTGGTTAAGATCAGAGACATTGCGCAAGGTGCCTCAGAGCATGCTCACTCTAATGCGCAAAGTAGTGAAGAAGTCGCAGAGCAAGCGCGCGTATTACACGAAGCCGTGGCTAAGTATCAGGTATAAACACCAATTCAACCTGAGGTTCTTAATGTCAAAACCCCACTTAATTTTTAGTGGGGTTTTTATTTAGACTCAAGATAGGTATCGCTTAAATGAATACCAATGTAGCAGTGGTAAGTTACAATTCGGATTGGCCGCACCAGTTCAATAAAGAGAAACAGGCGATACTCGCTCATCTATCCAAGGCAAATGTAGCTGCTTTACACCATATAGGCAGTACATCGGTGCCACAGCTGTGTGCTAAACCAATAGTTGATATGCTATTGGAAGTAAATGACTTAGATAAATTAGACATAGAGTCAGAAAAACTGCGTGATTTAGGTTATGAGATAATGGGAGAGTTTGGTATTGCTGGGCGTCGTTATTTTCGTAAAGGCATAGCGTCTAGAACTCATCATCTGCATGCTTTTTTAGCCGGTTCTGATGGAGTTAAACGTCACCTTGCCTTTCGTGACTATTTAATTACTTTTCCAGATATAGCGAGGCAATATGCTAGGGTTAAGCAAGAAGCTGTAAACGCCTGTAACCAGAATATGGAGAAGTACATTGCATTTAAGAATGACTTTATTCAATACCATGAGCAGCATGCATTGCTATGGCGGTTTGGTTAAGGCACAAACTTGATAGGTACGCTGTCCTTTTGGGTTTTATACTCTTCTACAGCGTTTACATATTCCTGCCATAGCGCATCGTGTTGTGTAGCTATAGTGTATAAGTATTGCCAGCTGTAGAGCCCTGAGTCGTGGCCATCATCAAAAACAAAGCGTGCAGCATAGTGACCAACGGGTTCAATTTTCTTTATGGCGACATTCTGTTTGTTTAGCACGAGTTGCTTTTGCGCCGGACTATGCCCTTGCACTTCGGCGGATGGTGAATGTGTTCGTAAGAATTCGGCACTTAGCGTAAAACAGCGGCCGTCCTCAAAATAAGCATCGAGTACTTTACTGAGTTTATGGTAATGAAGTTTGGTGACTTGATACATAATTGGTATAACTCAAAAAGCGGAGCAAGGCTCCGCTTTTGATTTTAATTTACAGAATGAAGCGGCTTAAATCTTCATCCTGAACAAGCATGTCTAAATGCTGTTCAACGTAGGCGGCATCAATTGTCAAGGTATCACCGGCCTTTTCACTGGCATCGAATGAAATCTCTTCCATCAGTTTTTCCATCACAGTGTGAAGGCGACGCGCACCGATGTTTTCAGTTTTCTCGTTGACCTGATATGCAGCTTCAGCCAGTTTAGTGATAGCGTCATCGGTAAAGTCGATAGTGACGTCTTCTGTTTTCAGTAGCGCTTGTTGCTGCTCTGTAAGAGATGCATTTGGCTCAGTTAGAATACGTTTGAAATCACCCGCAGTTAGTGCTTCTAGTTCAACGCGAATAGGTAAACGACCTTGTAGTTCAGGGATTAAATCCGACGGCTTGGCCATTTGGAACGCACCTGACGCGATAAATAAAATGTGGTCGGTTTTTACCATGCCGTGTTTAGTATTAACGGTTGAACCTTCGATAAGTGGTAGTAAGTCGCGTTGTACACCTTCACGGCTAACATCTGGGCCAGAAGATTCTCCGCGCTTACAAATTTTATCGATTTCATCAATGAACACGATACCGTTTTGTTCAACTGACTCAATAGCTTGCTCTTTAAGCTCTTCTGGATTAACAAGCTTTGCAGCTTCTTCTTCAATCAATAGCTTAAGTGCTTCTTTAATTTTCAGCTTACGGTTCTTTTTCTTGTCACCCGACATGTTTTGGAACATGCTCTGTAGCTGGCTGGTCATTTCTTCCATACCAGGAGGTGACATGATCTCAACATGAGGCGCCGTTTCTGCGATGTCGATCTCAATTTCTTTGTCGTCTAACTGACCTTCACGTAGTTTCTTACGAAATACTTGGCGTGTTGACGAGTTTTCATTTGGCTGAGACTCACCATAAGCGTCTTTTGCTGGTGGCAAAAGTGCATCTAAAATACGCTCTTCGGCGGCTTCTTCAGCGCGGAATTTGAATTTCTTGGTTTGTTGTTCACGTGTTAGCTTAAAAGAAACTTCGACTAGATCGCGGATGATGGTCTCAACTTCTTTACCAACATAACCCACTTCGGTGAACTTAGTCGCTTCTACTTTGATAAATGGTGCGTTAGCAAGCTTTGCTAGACGGCGGGCAATCTCAGTTTTACCCACACCCGTTGGGCCGATCATCAAAATATTCTTTGGTGTAACTTCTGCACGCAGCTCTTCATCAAGCTGCATACGACGCCAACGGTTGCGCAGTGCAATCGCGACGGCTTTTTTGGCTTTGTCCTGACCGATAATGTGTTGATCAAGCTCGTGCACAATCTCTCTTGGAGTCATAGCTGTCATGACGAGTCCTATTACAATTCTTCGATAGTTTGGAAATTATTGGTAAATACGCAGATATCGCCGGCGATCTTCAGGCTCTTTTCCACGATTTCTTTCGCACTTAAGTCTGTATTTTCAAGTAGTGCGGTTGCAGCCGCCTGTGCGAAGTTACCACCACTGCCGATAGCAATAAGATCATGCTCTGGCTGCACCACGTCGCCGTTACCTGTGATGATAAGCGAGGCGGTTTCATCGGCTACCGCAAGTAGGGCTTCAAGCCTTCTTAATGCTCTGTCGGTACGCCAGTCTTTTGCCATTTCTACGGCTGCTTTAGTGAGATGGCCTTGGTGCATCTCTAGCTTTGCTTCAAAGCGTTCAAATAATGTAAATGCATCAGCTGTACCGCCAGCGAAACCTGCCAGTACTTTACCATTGTATAGACGACGTACTTTACGTGCGTTGCCTTTCATAACTGTGTTACCAAGCGAAACTTGGCCATCACCGCCGATAACCACTTTGTCATCGCGACGAACACTAACGATGGTAGTCATAGTAATCCTTATCTGGGCCTGTGCCCGTGTAACTCTAGATTAGTAGGAAATATGGGTGGACTTATAAAAATCAAGTCCAGCCCCAAATCCCGCAGCCAAATATCCCAACGCGTTGTAATTTGTTTTTATCGCTTTCTGCTAAACGCTTGGTATCGTAGGGGCCAAGACGGACACGATACCAGACACCGTTACTCCCTTCGGTACGACGGATCTCCGCGATTAATCCAGCAAACGCAACTTTGGCTTTCATGGCTTCGGCTTGGCTATGGGTTCTAAATGAACCACACTGCATTTGATAGGGACCTTTGCTCTCGATCTCTTTAACTTCGACCTTGATTTCATGATTTTTAATTTCTTCAATGAACTCAGGTGGGCGAGGTTTTGGTTTACTAACCTTTTGCTCTGCAACTGGGTGTGGGTTTTTGGCTTGCTCTACTTCTTTAGGATCGGCATTGGTTTTTATAAACCAAAGACCGTAGGCAAACCCTCCGATTAGTAGAAATGCAAAAATAGCAGCAATAACAGGAAATTTCGCCGATTTTTCTGGCTTGTCTTTCCCCTTGCCTTTAGGTTTCTTATTGATGTAATCGTGCTGTGCCATAGGTTATTTGATTTTAATAGCTATCCATTGGATCAACATCTATGCTCCAGCGTACTCGATTGGCAGACTCATGCGTAGCGATATAGCGCGCAAGTTGCGAAAGGTAGTCCCGCAGCACAGTGCGTTGTTGTGCGTGTATGTGTAATTGATATCTGAACTTTCCAGCTATTCGTTCAAGTGGTGCTGGAATTGGACCCAGCAATTGTATACCAGGATAGGGGGTAGCTGGAACCAAATCCGACAAAAAGCGCAATACTGTATTTATATTTGTTGCCTCGGCGCGGATGATAGCTAAGTGTGCGAAGGGGGGAAGCATAGCTTCTTCACGCTCTTGTAAGGCATATCGCGCGAAGTCGCCATAACCATTATTAATTAAATCTTGCAATAATGGATGTTCTGGAAAATGCGTTTGCAATAACACGGTTCCCGCTTCACCGGCACGTCCGGCTCGTCCAGCAACTTGCGTAATGAGCTGTGCCATTTGCTCGGTTGCTCTAAAGTCACAAGAGTAAAGTCCTGAGTCCACATCCAAGATAATCACAAGGCTGACATCGGCAAAGTGGTGGCCCTTGGCAAGCATTTGAGTGCCGACCAGAATTCGCGCGCCACCTTGATTAATTTCTTCAAGGGCGCTTTCAAGGCTGCCCTTACGGCGCGTAGAATCTCGGTCAATGCGAGTAACGGGAATATCAGTGAAGCGTTCGCTTAAAAAGCCTTCGAGTTGTTCTGTACCAAGCCCTGTGGGCATGATTTGGGTGCTGCCGCAATCTGGACACTGTCTCGGTACAAAGTCCTGCTCACCGCAATGGTGACATACCAAGCGGTTCATATTTTTATGGTACGTGGCGCTGGTAGAGCAATGTTTACAGGTATTAAGCCATCCGCATTCGTGACACATCAATGTTGGTGCAAAGCCCCGACGATTTAGAAACACCATAACTTGCTTACCGCGAGCGAGTGTTTTTTCCATCCAATGTAAACTCATTGGTGAAAACCCGCCTTGTTCTGGCTGACCTTTCATGTCGACAAGGTGAAATTGGTTGTCGTGCTGGGTCTGCGCTCGTTTACTCAGTGTGACGAGTTGATATTTGTTGGTAATGGCTTTGTGTAATGTTTCTAATGCCGGTGTTGCGGTTCCCAAAAGCAAAGGGCAGTGTGCCTGATGCGCTCGAAATGCAGCGAGATCTCTGGCGTGATAGCGCAGGCCTTCTTGCTGTTTAAACGAGTTGTCGTGCTCTTCGTCAACGATGATCATGCCGAGATTTTGAAATGGCAAAAAAATGGCCGAGCGAGTACCGATAACCAAAGCGCTCAGACCCTTTTCGGCGCGACGCCAAGTATGTAGGCGCTCATTATCGGTTAGATTTGAGTGCCATAAATCAATGGGCAGGTTATTAAAGCGCTTTTTGAAGCGGTTGACTGTTTGCGGTGTGAGTCCAATTTCAGGCACCAAGATCAGTGCTTGTTTACCCGCTTTTATTATGTTTTCAAGGCTCTGTAAGTAGACTTCGGTTTTACCACTTCCCGTTACACCTTCGATTAAAAAGGTACGGTAACCGACTTGTGCATTAACGGCGCTGCAAATAGTCGCTTGCTGGTCGTTTAGGCGTGGCTTTTCGCCTAGCTGTAATTCGTTTTGCGACCAATCACTATCATGCTCAATAGATTGTGAGATAAGCGCTTTTTCTTCCAATGCTTTAATTGTTTGGCTAGCAAATCCGAGCGCTTTGAGTTCACTTAATTTTATTGCACCACCTTCATGTAATTGAGAAAGCAGCGCTTGTTGCTTTTTGGCTCGCAGTGTTGGTAGTTTCTGCCCTTTTTCCGTTAATCTGACGATAGGGATCTGAGTTTTGTCTGGGCTTCCACCATCTCTGAGTACTGCCGGCAGTGCTGTGAATAAGGTATCGCCAATTGGATGACAGTAATACTGGGAGACAAAGTGTAAAAAGCTAAGTTGTGCTTGATTAAAGACAGGATGCTCGTCCAACACCTCAATAATTTGCTTGAGTTTTTCTTTTGGTACATCGGTGTCGTCTTTTTTAGCAAGTGCAATCGCTGTGCAGCGACGGTTGGCAAAATTGACGGTGACTCTCATTCCTGCTTCAACTTGCATGGTTGGTGCTAGCAAATAGTCGAATGTTCGGTGCAGTGGCAGCTTTAAAGCTACTTCAAGAATGAGCATGTATTACAATTCCATAAAGTGAGCGCAGTGACGAAGTATATACCTAAGGTGGTACGAATTGAAAACGTACTCTGCGACGGTGATAAAAAACTCTGAAATATTGCTTGTAGATTGTTCAGTTAAGCACTAAAATACGCGTCCACATTTTTGTATAACTACGTATGGTGCCAGACTTCGGGTTTGGAGAGCGATACGGCCTTAACTAGAGGTTGCTATGAAAGAAGGTATTCACCCTAATTACGAGACGATCACTGCATCGTGCTCTTGCGGTAACAAGTTCGAAACTCGTTCAACGCTATGTAAAGATATTCACCTAGACGTATGTTCTGCATGTCACCCGTTCTACACTGGTAAGCAGAAGATCCTTGACACAGGTGGCCGTGTAGATCGCTTTAACAAGCGTTTCGGTGCACTTAGCAGCAAGAAGTAATCTTGTTGGTCTAGTCGAAAAAAGCACCTTTAGGGTGCTTTTTTTGTGCCTGTTTGAAAATACCTTCTCGATTTATACATCCTATTCTGCATCAGCAGATAGACCGTCAGTCATCCCGTCTTATTGTGTCTTTTATTCTTCTAAAATAAAAAACTTGCCAGTTTGGCAGCAAAACTTTACTGATCTCTTGGGTAGAGTAAAAACTCTATTTAGCAGATAAATATTGAACATTTACGAGCTTAAGTTGTGAAAATAATCAAAGCTCATATAGTAAATACTATCAGGTATGAGCACTTAATATAAACTAAAGTCAGTATATTGCGATTAAATGTCGGTATCTTGACGTTAAAGTTAGTTAAGTTGCTATTCTCTTATTGTTTTTATAGTTGGTGTACATTTGTGCTAATTTTATACATTCTGTGCTGGTTTTAGCGTCTTGTTTTTTAAGTTTTAGTCATTTTATTTGTGAAATATTTCTTAAAATTGAGCTTATCTTCTCGGAAAAGTATAGAAAATACCATGCTAGTGGATAGACCTGATTTTACTTGAATAATGAGCAAAACTCGGTATTGTGTGAATACGGTCGATTAACTATATGTCCTATTGACATACCGCGACAGCAAAGCACATACGCTTGTTGAGTGGTTGAATGTCGTCGCTCATATAGTTAATCGCACTGTGTGTTGCTGTAACCAGCTAGCTAGGTTGCCAACATTCAGAATGCGAACGTTTACCACACTCTCACATTAACTTCGTAGGAAAATATCGCGCCATGACAGACTTTCGTCAACAAGCTCTAGATTATCACGAGAAGCCCGTTCCAGGTAAAATCAGTGTTGAACTCACTAAACCTGCCGAGACCGTAAAAGACTTAGCACTTGCATACAGCCCAGGTGTTGCAGAGCCAGTACGTGAAATCGCGGCTGATCCGGCGAATGCATACCGTTACACGGGTAAAGGAAATATGGTTGCGGTGATCAGTAATGGTACGGCAATTCTTGGCTTGGGTAACTTAGGTCCTTTGGCGTCAAAGCCTGTTATGGAAGGTAAGGCACTATTATTTAAGCGTTTTGCGGGCCTTGATTCAATCGATATCGAAGTTAAGCACAACACCACTGAAGACTTCATCAATACTGTGGCAAATATCGCAGACACATTTGGTGGTATTAACCTTGAAGATATTAAAGCGCCAGAGTGTTTTGAAATTGAGCGCGCGCTAATTGAACGTTGTGACGTTCCTGTATTCCATGATGATCAGCACGGCACTGCAATTGTAACCGCTGCGGGTATGCTGAATGCGTTGGAAATCCAAGGTAAAGATATTCATGATGCGATTATTGTGTGTCTTGGCGCGGGTGCAGCCGCTATTGCTTGTATGGAATTACTGATCAAATGCGGTGCTCAACGTGAGCACATCTATATGCTGGACAGAAAAGGCGTGATCCATACTCGTCGTGATGACCTAAATGAATACAAAGAGCTGTTTGCAAACAACACGGATAAGCGTACGTTACAAGACGTGATTGCAGATGCGGACGTATTTGTTGGTGTTTCTGGCCCAGACTTACTTTCTGCTGAGGATCTAAAGCTAATGGCTGACAAGCCAGTGGTATTCGCTTGTTCTAACCCAGACCCTGAGATCTGCCCTGAAGTTGCACACGGTGCACGTAATGATTTGATCATGGCGACAGGCCGCTCGGATTATCCAAACCAAGTAAATAACGTACTGTGTTTCCCGTTTATCTTCCGTGGTGCGCTTGATGTACGTGCAACCGCTATCAATGACGAAATGAAGATTGCAGCGGTTGAAGCAATTAGAACGATTGCGAAAGAGCCTGTACCTGCTGAAGTGTTAAAAGCGGCTGACGTAGATAGTCTAGAGTTTGGTCCTGAGTATATTATTCCAAAACCAATGGATCCACGTTTGTTACCTCGTATCGCAAAAGCGGTAGCGATAGCTGCAATTGAATCAGGCGTGGCACAAATCGATATGCCAGCTGGATATATGGAATAATACCATTGGTATTATTCAAATGAAAAAGCCTCGATTGAGGCTTTTTTTGTGTCTGTATTTCCAGAGCGAAAGAGTAGTTATCACTCTTCGTTTATTTCTGGGATCTCCAAACCGCGCTCTTCCATTATTTGTCTTACCTCTAAAGGAATACGCTCTGGATTATCTTTTCTCAAGTCTTCATCGCTCGGCAGTGGCTGACCTGTGAAGGCATGTAGAAACGCCTCACATAAAAGCTCACTGTTCGTGGCATGACGTAAGTTATTCACTTGGCGACGTGTACGCTCATCAGTTAGCACTTTGAGTACATTCAGAGGTATGCTCACCGTGATCTTTTTTACTTGCTCTGCTTTCTTACCGTGTTCTGCATATGGGTGAATATACTCACCGTTCCATTTTGCCATAATTGTGTACTTGCCTCAGTTACATCAATGCCAATATGACTGGGTTCTGGTCTACATTATTCACCAACCGCATGAATATAGGGATAACCTTACGAATTAAAGATAAATCCCAAACTCAAATAGATGAATAAACTAATCCGCCATAGCGAGATAGAAGAATCTCTGCCATAGTTTTCAATAACTCAGTCGTATTAGCAACGCCTAGAGTGGCGAAATTTTATCGGTTTAAAAAAGATAGTCAAATACTAGTTATTTAGCCATTTAGCAGTATAAATGTTTTGACTTCTGGTTTCTGTTGCTCTAACCTTTTAGACGTCTAAACATCCAACTATCTAGGTGACCTTATGAGTCAAGTTAATAAATCGACGGTAGCAGTGCGTCACGGTATAGAAGCTGATAAAGCGCATGGGGCAGTAGTGCCACCGCTTTACCTTTCTACCACCTATTCTTTTGCCGATTTTGATACCAAACGCGACTACGATTATGGCCGCAGCGGTAACTTTAATCGTGATGTGCTTGCACAGGCACTTACCGAACTTGAAGGTGGTGCTCGTGGTATTATTACCGCCACTGGCATGGCTGCCGTTCACCTAGTAACTCAACTGCTTAACCATGACGATACGCTGGTTATTCCACATGACTGCTATGGTGGTAGCTATCGCTTGTTTACATCGCTTGCAAAGCGTGGATTACTCAAATTAACAGTCTTGGATCTCACGCAACCTGAAAGTCTTGCGCAGCTGCAGCAGATCAAACCTAAATTAGTTTGGATTGAAACACCAAGTAACCCAATTTTGCGGTTAACGGATATAGAAGCTGTCGTAAATGCAGCACACGCTGTGGGGGCTTTGGTCGCCGCTGACAACACCTTCTTGTCTCCTGCATTACAAAACCCCATTGCCTTTGGCGTGGATGTCGTCGTGCATTCAACCACTAAATATATCAATGGTCATTCTGATGTAGTGGGGGGCGCGGTGATCGCGCGTACACAGGAATTGGGTGATGAGTTAGCTTGGTGGGCGAATAATATCGGTATTACCGGTGCACCTTTTGATAGTTACCTTACCCTACGTGGACTGCGCACCTTAAATGTGCGTTTACGCCAACATCAAGAAAATGCTCAGCTTATTGCAGAATATTTAGAAAAGTCGCCGTATGTTAGCCAAGTTTATTACCCTGGCCTTGAGTCGCATCCTCAACACGAACTTGCGAAAAAACAACAGCTCGGCTTTGGTGGCATGGTGAGCTTTGATATCAAAGGCGATCTGCAAACATCTGCGAAGTTTTTAACGTCTCTAACGCACTTTTCATTGGCAGAATCTTTAGGTGGGGTTGAGAGTCTTATTTGTCATCCAGCGACGATGACACACGCGGGTATGGATCCGCAAGCACGTTTAGAAGCGGGAGTGGGCGACACGTTGATTCGTATTTCTGTAGGCATTGAAGATGCACAGGATCTCATTGCAGATCTGGAAGCGGGATTTGCATGTATTGATGAAAGTCAGGCGAGTGATGATGCTAAGTCATTCAAATTAACGCCTGCACATACAGTAGCGTTGTGGTGAGTAAATGGCAAAAGTAGTACATAAGTTTGGTGGTTCGAGTTTAAGCTCGCCAGAGCGTTATCAGGCGGTTGCCAAGATAGTGTTAGAGCAATGTCAACTAGGTGACAGTGTTGTGGTTTCTGCTGCAGGAAAAACAACGAATACCCTAGTGAAGTTATGGCAAAGCTTTGAGCAGCAAGATGTTCGCGCATTCAACGATGTTTTATTACAAGTTGAAAATCATCAACGTGAATTAATTGATGCCCTGTTTGTAGGTGAACAACACAGTGTGTTACTCAAACAGCTTGTCAATGAGCTGCAAGCAATCGCTTCAGGACGAGAAGAACAGCATCTTCACTACGCGAGTTTACTTGCACATGGAGAGCTATGGTCGGCTCGTATATTAGCAAACTACCTAAGTTCTCAAGGTATCGAAGCCAAAGCTATCGACGCTCGTACGTTATTTGTACAACAAGAGGGGGTGTTACTACACGCCCATAACAAAGAAGCGTGCTATCGCGCAATTGATGATCACGCTATCTATATCGTTACCGGTTTTATTGCCGCAAATGCACAAGGTGAAACGGTGACTTTAGGCCGAAATGGCAGTGACTATAGCGCGACTTTGTTGGCAAGTTATCTTGATGCGGCTCAAGTATCAATTTGGACGGATACAACGGGTGTATTCAGCACTGATCCACGTAAAGTCGCCAATGCCATAAAATACACAAAGGTATGTCGTGGCCAAGCTGAATTACTCGCACGATTAGGTAATCCAGTACTACATGCAAAAACGCTGTCTCCACTTAAAGATACCGATATAAAACTGCAAGTTCGCAGCAGCTTTGACGCCGATGCACTTGGCACTGAGATAGTAAAGGCAGGCTATAGCAAAGAGAAGCGCTTTATTACCACTTTTGGACAACTTGACCTGTTACGCGTTGAGCAGCTAAAAAGTGGTGAAGTGAAACAGCTAAGCCAGCTTATTCAACATAGCATTCATCATTTTGTTAAAGGTGGAGAGGCACACTTACTGGTGCCATCTGAGTTTAGCCATGTTGTGATTAAAGCGCTGGATTCGCGAGCCAATATTATTGAGTCGCAAGTACAAGGCTTTGCTATTGTTGCCCCAAGTCAGGATGTTGCTGGCTTACATCAGCAAGCTCTGGAATTATTGGATGAACATGCGATTGTCACCCGTTTTGTGCTGCAAGAGCGCCATTACAGCTTAGTGTTAACCGATCAAGCAATTGATAGCGATCTACTTGCTATATTGCACGAACGTTTGGTCAATAAAGGCAGAGAGCTTGCTGTGATTGTAGCTGGTGTTGGCAATGTGGGTGAAGTGTTTATCGAACAATGCAAAAACCAAGTCGCTAAGCTGAGTGAGCACTTTGATCTTAAGTTGGTTGGCTTACTGCGTTCTAAGCAAATGTTGTTCTGTCCAAGCGGGTTGAATTTAGCATCGTGGCAACAGCAATGGCAAAATGAGGCCATCGAATATAATGAAGCAGAGCTATTCACTCGTATTAAAGAGCTAGATTACGAGCATAAAGTGGTGGTCGATATTACTGCGAGCGAGCGTTTCAGCGAGTTGTATCCGCAGTTTGTTGAACATGACTGCCATTTGATCAGCGCTAATAAATATGCCGGTACGGCACAACAAGGTTGGTACTCCAAGCTGCGTCAGCAGTTACAAGAGCGTAACCTGTTATGGCGTTACAACACCAGTGTTGGCGCAGGTCTACCCATTAACTTTGCGTTGGCTGATCTGCAAAATAGTGGCGATGAAGTGGTGAGAATTGAAGGCGTCTTTTCCGGCACTTTATCTTGGCTGTGTAGTCGCTATGATGGTTCTGAAGCATTTTCTGAGCTAGTGCTCGGGGCGCAAGAACTTGGTTTTACTGAGCCCGATCCGCGCGAAGATCTATCTGGCCGTGATATGCAGCGTAAGCTTTTGATCTTAGCACGAGAGTTAGACATTGAACTTGAGCTTGATGATATTGAATTAGAGGCGTTAATGCCTGAGTCATTGAGTGTGGGTTCATGGCAAACGTTTTTAGAAAATCGCCAGCAACTCGATGACTTTTATGCGACACACTATGCAAAGGCCACAGCGAATGACGCTGCGCTTCGTTATACTGGTGCGCTTGAAATTGCAAGCAATGGCAAAGTGTCTGCAAAAGTAGGCATTGCACAGGTACCAAATGGCTCGGCAATCGCGAATTTAACGCCGGGTGATAATATTTTTGTGATCCACACTAAATGGTATGAACAAAACCCGCTGGTGATCCAAGGCCCGGGGGCAGGTAAAGAAGTGACAGCAGCGGGAATACATTCCGATTTATTCTGGCTGACGCAAAATCTAAAATAACTCTTTTAAGAAAATAGATATAATACAACTGGTATAAGACAAAAATGCCGATACATCTGTATCGGCATTTCTATTTTAGAATAACTCTTCGTGAGTCGGTAGCGGCGCGGTATCGTCAAACGGTGTGCTGCTATCCGTATCCAATACGTACTTGGTTGGGGCCGTACCTTGCTCGAAATATTCAAACCGAGATGTGTAGTCGTTCTTGCGAGACAAAAGCCCTGTCTTTAAATCAATCCGAGTTGAAATAAGCCCTGGAGGCGGCTCTATCGGAGCCAAAGGCTCATCTTTAAGTGCCTCACGCATAAAGTCTATCCAAGCAGGTTGTGCTGAAATCGCTCCGGCTTCTGCGCCAACAAGTTGATTATTACCAAGGTTAGCGTTGTAGGCCGCACGACCCAAGGATTTACTCGCATCGTCAAAGCCAACCCAGACTGTGGTGAGGACATTACGGTTAAAGCCCGTAAACCAAGTATCTACTGAGTCATTGGTGGTACCCGTTTTTCCAGCAAGGTCACGACGTTTTAACCATTGACCACGCCAGCCAGTGCCGCTCCAGCCCGTATCGTGTTTCCAACTACCACCACCCCAGATAGCACTGTGAAGCGCATCAGCAATCAGAAATGCGTTTTGCTCCGAAATCACTTGCGGTGCACAGCGCTCAGGTTGTTCTTCCATCTGCTGTTCGTCGCAGACCAATAGCGGCTCTGCAGAACCCAGCTCAGTGCCGAATGAGTCGGTAATTTTATCGATAAAATACGGCTCAATGAGGTGACCGCCGTTGGCAAAAGTGGCCATGCCGCGCGCCATTTCAATAGGAGTCAGTGCAGCACTACCAAGTGCCAACGACTCGCTGCGATTAATATCTGCGTCTTGGAAACCAAATTTAAGCAAATGATCAGCAGCCTTATTTATGCCAACGCCTTTGATCAAACGAACAGATACCACGTTTTTCGATTGTGCAAGCGCTCGGCGAATACGGATTGGGCCGTTATACACTTCAGGGCTATTTTTTGGACGCCAAGCCACGCCAACGCTTCTGTCCCAATGATTAATCGGGGCATCATTAAGAATGGTGGCTAGGGTATAGCCATTTTCTAATGCGGATGAATAAATAAAGGGTTTGATGTTTGAACCCACCTGACGCTTAGCTTGGGTAGCGCGATTGTATTGGCTAAGCTCAAAGCTGTAGCCACCCACAATCGCCTTTACACGCCCATCCTGCGGGTCGAGTGAGACGAGGGCACTGGATGCCTGTGGCAACTGACTTAACATCCAGCCGTCGTCTTGTTTACGGACAAACACTTGCATGCCCGGCGCGAGGATATCTGCGGTTGTTTTTGGTGGTAAGCTTTGACGCGTTTCACTGATGTATTGTCTGGCCCAACTTAAGCCTGACCATTCCAATGTAATTTGCTCACCGGTTTTTAAGAGCAGGTCGGCCGTTTTCTCTGCAATGCTTAGCACCACAGCTGCTTTTAACGGCCCAATTTCATTGACCTTTTTAAGGCGAGTAATAATGCCTTCATGGCTTAGCGGCGATTCCGTTTCAGCATGCCAATAGGTTTCTTCTGCGCCTCTAAAGCCGTGACGCATATCGTAGGCATGTAAATTATCAACTAATGCATGCTGAGCAGCCTGTTGCATGTCTGATTCCACACTGGTGTAAACTTTCATGCCAGAGTTGTAAGCCTTATCAGTACCATAACGCTCAACCATATAGGCGCGAACCATTTCAGAAATATAAGGTGCATACAGCTCGATTTCGGCGCCATGGAATTTAGCCGTGATAGGAGCTTGTGTCGCCTCACTATATTCTGCGCGGGTAATATACTTTTCAGCAAGCATTCGTCCGAGCACAACATTCCGGCGCAATTGCGCGCGCTCTGGGTTACGAATTGGATTTAACGCAGAAGGCGCTTTTGGCAGGCCTGCAATCATTGCCATTTCTGCTAAAGTTAATTCTGATAGTGAGCGACCGTAGTAGACTTGCGCTGCAGCACCGATACCAAAGGCGCGATTGCCCAGTTCAATTTTGTTTAAGTAAAGCTCAAAAATTTCATCTTTCGTTAATAGTTGCTCAATATGCAACGCAATAAAGATTTCTTTCACTTTACGAATATAGGCTTTCTCTCTTGTTAAGAAGAAGTTTCTGGCAAGTTGCATGGTGAGCGTACTGGCTCCCTGCTTTTTTTGCCCTGTGGTGATAAGCACTATAGCGGAGCGGACGATACCTATCGGGTCTACGCCGAAATGATCGTAAAAGCGGTTATCTTCTGTCGCTAAGAATGCCTTTCGCATGGGGAGTGGAACATCCTGCAAACGTACAGGGATCCTGCGCTTTTCACCAAATTGATTGATGAGTTTTCCGTCTCGTGTAAAGACTTGCATGGGTGTTTGTAGTTGAACATCTTTCAAAACCTCTACACTTGGTATGTCAGATTTGACATAATAATAAAGACTGATAAGTGTCAACACGCCTAAAAGGGTACAAACAAAAACGAATTGTAAAAATCTTTTCAATAATTTCACGGAATTATCCCTAGTTAGACTCCCAATTACAGGTAGACACTGCTAGTATATCTTGATTAAAAAACGATTAATATTTTTGTGTGCTAAATTTTTATGGTACACAGTCTTAAAAGGAAACGGGCGCTTCACATGCTGAGCCAACTACTAAAAAAACAAGCACCTCTGATGATAGGGATCGATATCGGCTCCCATTGTGTCAAAGCGGTGTTGCTGTCGAAGACAAGTTCCAGCTACCGAGTAGAAGCCGTTGCGATTGAACCTATTCCGAAAGGAGCAGTAAATGAAAGGGCCATTCAAGACATTGAAGCGATCGGCAACGCGATAACTAAAATGAAGCGGCGCATTCCAAAGCTCACGCAATATGCAGCAGTTGCCGTATCCGGTCAGACCGTGATTACAAAAGTGATCTTTATGGATGTGTCATTAACTGATGCTGAACTCGAGTCTCAGATAGCAATAGAAGCAGATAGCCTGATCCCTTACCCGTTAGATGAAGTTAGTCTAGATTTTGAAAAAATTGGAGTAAACGAAGCCGATCCGTCAAAAATGAATGTGCTGCTCTCTGCGGCTCGTACCGAAAGCGTGCAAGCACGGGTTGGCGCATTGGAAGAAGCGGGTTTCAAAGCGAAAGTTGTTGATGTAGAAAACTACGCACTAAGTAGAGCCATGGATGTCATTTACCCTGAACTGCCAAATGATGCCTTTGATAAAATCGTAGCAATGATAGATATTGGCGCAGTGCTTACGCTGATTAGCGTTATTCAATCTGGGAAAACGATTTACACTCGTGATCAAGTGTTTGGTGGTGAGCAATATACCAACAGCATTGTTGCTTATTACAACAAAACCTACGATGAAGCAGAACTGGCGAAAACGACTGGGGATTTACCTCCAAACTATACCTTTGAAGTCTTGGCTCCTTTCCAAACTTCTATGCTGCAGCAAATTCGTCGAGCAGTGCAAATGTTTATGACGACCAGTGGTAAAGATCATATCGATTACATCGTGTTGACGGGTGGAACGGCTTTAGTGGATGGCTTAGATAAACTGCTCATTGATGAGCTTGGGATCCACACAATAGTGGCAGACCCGTTTACTGATATGGAGATTGCACCAAAAGTAGATAGGCATGTGCTGCAAAAGCATAAAGCGCAATTCGCCTTAGCGACAGGCTTGGCATTAAGGAGCTTCTCATCATGCCACATATAAATTTGCTTCCTTGGCGCGAGCAGCAAAGGCAAGCGTCGCAACAAATCTTTCTGACTATCATTGCGGTGATCATCGCGGCTTGTCTGTTGTTAATGTACATGCTTGGCAGCTTCTATGACGGCTTAAAAACCGGGCAAGAAATTAAAAACCGCTATCTCGAAAGCGAGATCACTCAACTAGATTCACGGATAGTTGCGATTAACGACCTGAATAAGCAAAAAGAAAATTTACAGCGCCGTATTCGGCTTATTGAGGAGTTGCAACTCAACCGCAGTCTCGGCACGCAAATTATCGATGAAATAGCGCGAGTGGTTCCGGCTGGGGTTTATCTCACCAGTCTTGAGCGACAAGACAATATGATCAAAGTCATTGGTCGGAGTGAATCAAACAACCGCTTATCGCAAATGCTACGACAAGTTGAATCATCATATTTAATAGAGCGGCCGGTGATCCAAGGCATAGTAGCCGGTGAGCAAAGTTCAAAATTACTGAGTGATTTTACGATGCATTTTTATATTAAGTCTCATGACGACATCCACTTAGCCGATAAAGCGAAATAGGGCGGAGGCACAGTGCATGAATTTTGACTTAAACAGTTTAAAAGAAATAGATTGGAATGAGCTGGAGCTCGATAATATTGGTCATTGGCCATTTCCTGTAAAAGTTTTATGCTCCGTTCTGGTGGTTTTACTAATGATGGTATTGGGTTATAACCTGATGGTCTCAAGTTCCATTGACCGCTACGACCAAGCGGTTAAAAAAGAGCAAGAGCTGAGAACGAGCTACCGGATTAAATACGCAAGAGCAAACAATCTAGAGCTATATAAACAGCAAATGATTGATATGGAAGCGCAATTCACTGAGCTGTTGAGACGACTGCCAAGCTCCAACGAAACGCCTGGACTACTTGATGATCTGACTTACGTTGGTACCTCAAGCGGATTAACCTTCCTAAAAATTGGCTGGATGCCAGAGGTACGTAAAGAGTTTTATACCGAATTGCCGATTAAGCTAGAAGTGATAGGTAAGTATCATGAATTTGGTCAGTTTGTGAGTAAGGTATCTGAATTACCTCGTATAGTCAGCCTACATGATTTTAGAATCGAAAATGCAGGAAATGGCGAGCTGGTATTTAGTGTTGTGGCAAAAACTTATCGTTATGAGCAAGGAGGTCAGAAATGATCCGACTGATGCTCTGCGTGACCTCGTTGATGTTCATCTCGGGTTGTAATGATAGTACTGCAGAACAAAAAGAATTTATTGATCAGGTAAAAGCAAGCTCAACACCAAAAATCGAGCCTATACCTGAAATGCAAAATTATGAGCCATTTAAGTATAGCGCTTCAGAATTGCGTAGCCCTTTTGTTGCGCCCCAGCCTGAAGTGATTGAAAATAAACTAGTTCAAATTAAAAACTGTTTACACCCAGATCCAGATAGAGATCGCTATCCATTGGAGAAATTTCCGTTGGATAATCTACGTATGAAAGGCATTATTGCCAAGTCTGATGGTCGTTGGGCGCTAATCGAAGCGGCGACGCAAGGCTTGTATCGTGTAAAGCGTGGTGAATATATGGGCCTGTATCATGGCAAAGTGCTGAGTGTACATGCCGATCATTTAGAATTATTAGAATTGATCCCAGATGGAACGGGATGTTGGAAAGAAAGGCTAACAAAAGTGGAAATGTTAGAAGCGGAACAAGGTGGCACGAGTGAATACTAACAATAACGTTATAAAATCAACCATTAAAAGCACTCGAACATTATGGCGTTCTGTGCTCGGTGTTGCCTTAGTTGGCCTTTCGTCAATTACGCATGCCATTCCTATGTTGTATGACATTCGCTATAACCCCGTTCCGACAGGGGAAACTCAGCTACAACTGGTGTTTGATGAAAAACTCAATACAGAGCCACAAGTTCGTGTTGTCGGCGAAAGCACCAGTATTGAATTGTTTTTCCAGCAGGCTGAGTTTGAAGAAAGCTTAAAAGCTTTGAGTATTGATAAAGCTGGTATTCAAGGCATTACCAGTGAACTCAGAGATGGTGGTTTTGCCGTTTCCATCAACATGGATGAGCTGAAGCTATATAAAACCGAGGTTAAGAATAACCTTGTGATAGTGGAAGTGTCTAATAAACCGATTGTCTCTGAACAAGATCAAAGTCAAAAAGTCACTGCGTTTATCAACCAAATTCAAGCTATCGATTTTCGTCGCGGTGAGAAAGGTGAAGCTAAAGTACTTGCGTTTCTTGAGCACAACCAAGCGGCCATCGATGTACAAGAGCGCGGTGGTAAAATCATTGCGGACTTCCACCATATCGATATTGCAGAAGACCTGCTATACGAACTCGATGTGTTAGATTTTGGCACTGTGGTATCTCGCATAGAAACCTTTAAAGAAGACAATAAAAGCCGCATTGTGATTGAGCCAAATGCGGCATTCAAGTTTACCTATCAACAGCTTGATAACATCTTTACCTTATCAGTTGAAAAAGACGAAGGTAATAAAACCTTTGGCGATAAAAAAGAATATAAAGGTCAGCCGATCACGTTGAATTTTCAGGATATTCCAATTCGCTCCGTACTACAGATCATCGCCGATACAAACAACTTTAACCTAGTAACGAGTGACACCGTATCTGGCAATATAACCTTGCGTTTAGATGGTGTACCTTGGGATCAAGCGCTTGATGTTGTGTTACGTGTGAAAGGGCTAGATAAGCGTATGGATGGCTCTATTTTGATGGTCGCGCCATCTGAAGAACTCGCTGCTAGAGAAGCCAAGGAATTACAAGCGCGTCAGCAAGTAGAAGAGCTAGAACCATTATATAGCGAGTATATTCAACTTAATTACGCGAAAGCGGAAGAGTTTGCTGACTTACTCAAAACCGATATCAACTCTATTATTAGTCATCGTGGTAGTGTATCGGTTGATAAACGTACTAATACTTTATTAATTAAAGACACCTCACGCAGTATTGAAAGTGTTCGTCGGATGGTTGAAACCTTAGATGTGCCGGTAAAACAGGTGCGTATAGAGTCACGCATGGTTACTGTAGATGACACAGTACAAGAAGACTTAGGTGTCCGCTGGGGCTTTAGCGATCAGCAAGGCAGTGATGCCATCTCTGGTACGCTAGACGGTGCGAATGCGCTATCCAATGGCAATATTCCGTCTTTGGAAAACCGCTTAAACGTTAATTTAGGCGTAAAAGGAGTCCCTGCTGGCAGTATTGGTATGCACATTGCGAAATTAGCTGATGGCACTTTGATAGATCTTGAGTTGTCTGCACTGGAGCAAGAAAATAAAGGTGAGATAATCGCGACGCCAAGCATCACGACAGCTAACCAGAAAAAGGCGCGTATCGAGCAAGGTACAGAGATTCCTTACGTAGAGGCATCATCAAGTGGTGCAACGACGGTGAGCTTCAAAAAAGCGGTTTTAAGCTTGGAGGTGACACCGCAAATCACACCTGATAATAAAATAATTCTCGACTTAGTGATTACACAAGACACTAAAGGTGATACCGTGCAAACGCCAAATGGCCCGGCGACGGCAATCAATACCCAAGAGATCCAAACACAAGTACTGGTTGAAAATGGTCAAACTATCGTACTGGGTGGTATCTATCAGCAAGAAGTGAAAACGGCAGTAAGTAAGATCCCAATTTTGGGCGATATCCCATATTTAGGTCTATTGTTTAAGAACTCTCGTGATATTAATGAAAAGCGAGAATTGCTGATATTTGTGACGCCTAAGATCATTCAAGACAGTTTATAGGCCCGTTGACAGTAAAAGTATTGCGCTTTTTGCGTGGTTTGACTTGAAATTGTTCACGGATTACTGAGATAATCCCCTCCTTAATTTTGGGGCCAGGTCGTTAGGCGGGGTTTTATTTCAAATTTTAGAGTTCGTTTGTACTAAAAAGATATGGCTGAGAAACGTAATATATTTCTAGTAGGCCCGATGGGGGCTGGTAAAAGCACGATTGGTCGTCACATTGCAGATCAATTACACCTTGAATTTTTCGATTCGGATCAGGAAATTGAGCGCCGCACAGGTGCCGATATTTCTTGGGTGTTCGATATCGAGGGCGAAGAGGGGTTCCGCAAGCGTGAAGAAAGCGTCATCTCTGACCTAACAGAAATGCAAGGCATTGTGTTAGCGACAGGTGGTGGCTCTGTGATCAGCAAAGAAGTGCGCAACAAGTTGTCTGCGCGCGGTATTGTTGTTTACCTAGAAACGCCGATCGAAAAACAGGTAGCTCGTACTCAGCGTGATAAGCGTCGTCCATTACTACAAACCAGTGAAGACTCACGTGACGTACTAGAGCGCTTAGCTGATGAGCGTGAACCACTATATAGAGAAGTGGCAGATCACGTTGTTCGCACGGATGAGCAAAGCGCTAAAGTAGTTGCAAACCAAATTATTGAAAAATTAGATTTCTAATATAACAACACCGTAGGAGGGACGCCATGCTTGAATTAAAGGTTGATTTAAACGAGCGGAGCTATCCCATCTTTATCGGTGAACATCTCTTATCTGATGAAGGACGACTTAAGCAGTATGTTGGGCAAAGTCGTCCTGTTATCATCACCAACACCACCATAGCACCTTTATATTTAGACAATCTTTTAGCGATATTTGACGCTCAAAAACCGCTACATTTTGTTATCCCTGATGGTGAACAATACAAATCGCTAGAATGGTTTGAAAAGATCTCTGCCTTTTTGCTCGAGCATAATTGTGGTCGTGATACGTGTTTGATTGCCCTCGGTGGCGGTGTGGTTGGCGATTTGACTGGTTTTGTTGCGGCATGCTACCAGCGTGGTGTTCCGTTTATTCAAATCCCTACGACTTTGCTGTCACAAGTAGATTCATCGGTTGGTGGTAAAACTGCGGTAAATCATCCGCTAGGTAAAAACATGATTGGTGCTTTCTATCAGCCAAAAGCGGTTTTTATCGACACCAAGACCTTAAGTACATTGCCTGCAAGAGAGTTTGCTGCGGGTATGGCTGAAGTCATTAAATATGCGTTGATCTATGACGCATCTTTTCTTGATACATTAACGGATCAGCATCCTCAGCTCAGCGCACTAGATGCTGACAGCCTTCAACAAGTTATTTATAAGTGTTGTGCGATAAAAGCCGAGATCGTCGCCAAAGACGAAACCGAAGCGGGATTGCGTGCATTACTTAATCTGGGTCACACCTTTGGCCATGCGATTGAAGCGCAAATGGGCTATGGTAATTGGTTGCATGGTGAAGCCGTTGCTGCCGGTATGATGATAGCTGCAAATTTGGCTTGTCAGCGCGGCGCGCTTAGTACTACTGATGTTGAAAAGATCCGTCGTGTTATTGCGCTTTATCAATTACCGACAGAAGCGCCAAGCGAGATGACCGCAGCGCAGTTTTTACAACATATGCGCAAAGACAAAAAGAACAAACAAGGCAAAATTCGCTTTATTCTTCCTACGCAACTAGGCCAATGTGCGCTAGTGGATGATGTTAGCGATGAAACCGTGGTAACTCTAATAGGTCGTTAAATGCAGTCGCAAATTTTACCAAGCAGAGCTGCATTGGTAGATAGAATTGCTATGCAATTCGACTATGGCCAAAACCTGATAACCTTAGTCGGCTCTTCAGGTCTTGGTAAAAGCTACCTTGCGGAATCGTTTCTTACTGATAAATACCCAGACTTTAACAAAGCGTTTGTAAAGCTGACTGCCAATACTCAAGAGTTTGATGTGGTACGGCAGCTGCTTGAGCATAGCTTTCGCAGTCCTCTCATTGATCAGAAGTTATCTCTAAGTGAAAACTTCATGTTGCTCCATGATGAACAAGCTTGTGGACCATGCTTATGGGTGTTAGACAACGTCAGGCATTTAACCCAAGAGCTTGCGGAACAACTACAAAAGCTCGCAAAATCTTCTCGCGAAACAATTTACATACTCGCTACGGCGCAGCAGCCTCAGCTGATCCCTGAAAGTCTGGATATTCATATCGAGCCTTTATCCGTGCTCGAGAGTAAGCGCTTGATGAGCATGTTTTACAAAGACTTACCGCCTGACGAAGATCCTATTTTTAATACGTTTGTTGCTGAAGCTCGAGGTAATCCGAGTGTTTTACTTTCTTGGCAGCCACAGCAGCAGAGTCTAAATTTACGTGAACAAAGCTCCAAAGTAGGTAGCAAATCACAATGGCAATGGTATGTCATTGCGCTTTGTTTGGTATTAACAGCGTTAATGGTTGCTTTAGTGTATAAGCAAGAATTAAAACGATACTGGACGCCAACTCAAGATAATGAAGAAACAGTAGCCACCGCTATTGATGCGCAAGTGGTATTTGAGGCGCCAAATACCACAGTTGAAAAAGTTGAAATTGAAAACGACGTGCAACCAGAGTTGCCAACCGAAGCGCCAACGCAAGTCGAAACAGCGCCTGTTGGCAGTATTTTATCTGCACTAACCGAAACAAAAGAAGATACGACAAACAACAATAACGCACTATCAGAGCAAGCGGTTACACCTGAAAAAGCCGATGTTGATAGTACTCCTGCCACTTTATCGCCAGTAACAGAGCCTCAGTACGCAGAGCCTGAACTATTGACGGGAAACCCTTGGTATCTCAGTCGCTCAGATGGTGAATGGGTGATCCAGTTACTTGCAGTGACAGAAAGTGAGATTGCAGCTGGGTTTATGGCGGAGCATAACGAGGTAGTAACACAGCAGTTTACTGTTTTAAGAAATGGCCGAACTTGGTTTGTAGTTACTACTGATGCTTACGAGAGTTTGGCCTCAGCGAAGCAAGCAAAGGCAGTATTGCCAGAAGCGCTACAAAAAGGTCAGCCATTTTTTAAGAGAATGAGTAAAATTAAACAAGAAATTACTCAGTCTCTCGGTAATTAGCCACATTTAGTGTAAAATCGCGCAACCACTCACGACATAGAACGAGCATGCAACAAAAGACTAGAGCCTTCTTAAAATGGGCAGGCGGAAAATACAGCTTAGTAGAAGATATTTCTAAGCGCCTACAAGCAGCAAGTAATGAAGCCGACACGCTAGTAGAACCTTTTGTTGGAGCGGGATCTGTTTTCCTTAACACTCAGTTTAAGCATTATGTCTTAAATGACATTAACGCTGATCTTATCAACCTGTATAAAGAGTTGAAGCGTATTCCTGATGAATTTATCAGTGACGCTAAAAGGCTATTCGTCGAGCTGAATAACCATCCAGATGCGTATTACGCGTATCGACAACAGTTTAACGAAAGCATTGATGTGTATGAGCGTGCGATTCTATTTCTATATATGAACCGCCATGGCTACAATGGTTTATGTCGTTATAACCTCAAGGGGATCTTTAACGTCCCTTTTGGTAAATACAAAAAGCCTTACTTTCCAGAGCGCGAGTTATATGTGTTTGCTGAAAAGGCTCAACAGGCTACTTTCACCTGTCAAAGTTACAGCCAAGTATTTGAAACCATGCCAAAGAATGCGGTAGTGTATTGCGATCCTCCGTATGTACCTTTGAGCAAAACTGCGTCATTTACTAGCTATGCAAAAGGTGGGTTTAACTTAGACGATCAAGCACAGCTGGCGAATCTTGCGGAAACTGCGGCTTTTGAAAAGCAAACGCCAGTGTTAATCTCCAATCACGATACGGTGTGGACACGAAAGATTTACAATCAAGCGAAGCTAGATGTGATAAAGGTGAAACGTACAATTAGCCCAAAGGGTAATGGGCGGAATAAAGTTGACGAGCTAATGGCGCTATATCACCGTTCGTAATTTGCAGCGGCATAAAGGACTAAGCCAAAACTACACCATTTACAAACCAAATTAAGCCAATGACAAAAGCGGCGACAAAAACGATGCCCGCAAAAGCAAACGGCCAAAAATGCTTTTTGTTAAAGTCATATGCTTGTTTTTGACCGCTCTGCACACCAAACATTGCCGCACAGACACTTTGAATTAACGCGAATTTACTATTGGAAGAAGCCATAGTGTTTACCTCTTACCAGTTGATTGGCTCAACTGGTATTAGTAAGGAGATGAAACTTTACTACTGCTTTGATTGTCTTTAGAGCCAAGTAATAACTCAAGCAAATCCAAATAATGGAATTGGCCACTCGAACTACCGCCAGTCAACCACGCAGCCCAACTGGTGTGCGCTTCTTGCTGACATTCCACTGCATTTATTCGACTGCTTAAATTGCCAGTGCTACAAGCGCATGCGGAGTAATTTGCGGCAAGACTTTCATCATTGTCGAAAGAAAATACCCCTGCCGACACGGCTAATACCGTCCCAAGCAGAGCAATCCGTGCTTTATATCTAGAAACCATAACCCTATCCCCAGAAGTTAAATATCACATAATGATACACAATGTTCGTTTATTGCACAATCATAAAGCGCCTTAAATCGCAGACATTTTGGGCAATTTACGGTACAGTATCGCGGTCTTACGTTTAGGGGAAAAGTATGTCTGATTTTTTAATTGCACCATCCATTCTATCCGCAGATTTTGCGAGGTTAGGCGAAGATGTTGAAAAGGTACTGACAGCAGGTGCCGACGTGGTTCATTTCGATGTAATGGATAATCACTATGTGCCAAATTTAACTTTTGGTCCAATGATTTGTGACGCATTAAGAAATTACGGAATTACTGCTCCTATCGACGTACACTTGATGATAAAGCCTGTAGATAGTCTAATTCCCGAGTTTGCTAAAGCCGGAGCGAGCATTATTACATTTCACCCAGAGGCCAGCGAGCATATAGACAGAAGCCTTGCGCTGATTAAAGAATCAGGTTGTAAAGCGGGCTTGGTATTTAATCCGGGCACACCGCTGCATTATCTTGATCATGTGATGGATAAAATTGATCAAATCCTCTTGATGTCAGTAAACCCGGGCTTTGGTGGCCAAAGTTTTATCCCACATACACTTGAGAAATTAAAAGAAGCGAGAGCACGGATTGACGCTTCCGGTCGCGATATTCGTCTTGAAGTGGATGGGGGAATTAAGGTGGACAACATTGCTGAGGTTGCAGCGGCCGGTGCAGACATGTTTGTTGCGGGTTCCGCTATCTTTAATCAACCCGATTACAAAGCGGTAATAGACGCCATGCGTCAAGAATTAGCAAAGGTAAAATAATGCGTTTTGAGGGTATTTTATTTGACCTCGATGGCACGTTAGTTGATAGCGTCGAGGATATGTACATGGCGCTCAATTTAACGCTGTCTGAGCTTGCTCACCCAATTGTTAGTCATGCTCTGGTGCGTGAATGGGTAGGTAACGGCATCGATATGTTAGTAAAAAGAGGCCTAAGCGGAAGCCATGAAGTTAGCGAAGACTTATCCGAAAGTTTAGCGCACACCGCCATTGAACGTTTTAAAGTGCATTATGACGAATTAGTTGGTCAGTATGCGGGTTTGTATCCGCATGTTGAGACAGGGCTATTTGCATTTGCCACAGTCCCAAAAGCCGTCGTGACAAATAAAAATCGTGCATTTACGCTAAAACTGCTGGATAAATTAAATCTCACTTCGCATTTTGATTGTATCGTCTGTGGTGATGACACTGACAAAAAGCCGTCACCAGCTCCGCTATTGCTGGCAGCCGAGCGTCTTGGTATATCTGCGGATAAGCTAATCATGGTTGGGGATTCTAAAAGCGATATTTTGGCCGCTCAGGGCGCTAAGATACCTGTGATTGCGCTAAATTATGGGTATAATCAAGGATTCGATTTGAAAGAGTTCAATCCACAGTACCTTTGTGATGGATTCTTAGATATTATTCCCATTATCAATCAACGTTAATTCAATGAAGAAATAAAGGAACGACATGAGTAAACCTGTAGTATTAAGTGGTATTCAGCCAACCGGTGGTATGACAATAGGCAATTACGTAGGTGCCATTAACCAGTGGCTTAAACTACAAAACGATCATGATTGTTACTTTATGTTGGTTGACTTGCATGCCATTACGGTTCGCCAAGAGCCACAGCAACTACGCGATCGCGTATTAGACGGCGTAGCACTATATACTGCTTGCGGCATCGACCCAGATAAATCGTCACTTTTTGTGCAATCACAGGTTCCTGAGCATGCTCAACTAGGTTGGGTGCTGAACTGTTATGCACAGATGGGTGAATTAAACCGCATGACGCAGTTTAAAGATAAGTCAGCAAAGCACGCCAATAACGTAAATGTTGGCTTATTCGCCTATCCAGTATTGCAAGCTGCGGATATTTTATTGTATCAAGCGGATCAAGTACCGGTTGGTGAAGACCAAAAGCAACACCTTGAGTTGACCCGCGATATCGCAACGCGCTTTAACAACTTGTACGGCGATGTCTTTAAGATCCCAGAACCTTATATTCCAGAGTTTGGCGCTCGTGTTATGAGTTTGCAAGACCCGAGCAAGAAGATGTCAAAATCAGACGAAAACCCAAATGGTTTTGTGATGCTGTTGGACGAACCGAAGAAGATAGAGAAAAAGCTGAAAAAAGCGGTAACGGATTCAGATGAGCAAGCACGCATTTACTTTGATCGTGTTGAAAAGCCAGGAGTATCCAACTTACTGACTCTACTAAGTGTTGCAACTAAACGCTCAATTGAAGAGTTAGTGCCAGAGTACGAAGACAAAATGTACGGCCATTTGAAGAAAGACACTGCCGATGCGGTAGTGAATATGCTTGAGCCTATTCAAGCGCGCTTTAAAGAAATCCGTGAAGATCAAACTCTGCTGAACGAAATCATGAAAAAAGGTGCGGAAAAAGCAAGTATTCGTGCCGAAAAAACGCTTAAAGCTGTGTATGACGCCGTCGGTTTTATTCCTCGCGGTTAATAAAACACAAAGAAAGACACCATTTATGGTGTCTTTTTGTATTACAAGGGCCTATTGCCCCTTGGTTTAAAGCAGATACTAGATATAAGAAAACCCTCCTGTTGAGTTCGTGATAAAATAGACTTATAACGAACATCTTTACCCTAGTGGCGAGTAGGCTGCTTGGTTCTTTTAGTGGTACCTACATGCTGTTGATGATTGATAACTATGATTCCTTTACTTACAACCTAGTGCAGTATTTTCAGCGCTTAGACGTGGATGTGCTGGTAAAGCGGAATGATGAAATCAGCGCCTCACAAATCAAGCAGCTTAATCCCAAATATGTTGTGCTATCTCCTGGCCCTTGCAGTCCTGATGAAGCGGGGATCTCGCTTGAAGTCGTAAAACGTCTACAGGGACAAATCCCTATTCTTGGCATTTGCCTTGGTCATCAAACTATTGCACAAGCTTTAGGTGGTAAAATCATTCGAGCAAAACAAGTGATGCATGGTAAAACGTCGCAAGTGCACCATAACAATATGGGTGTATTTCAAGGTCTGCCATCACCATACGAAGTATGCCGCTACCACTCTTTGGTTGTTGAGCAAAGTAGCTTACCAAAATCTCTAGCCGTAACGGCTTGGACACAGACGCAAGAAGGTGAACGTGATGAAATTATGGGGCTCTTGGCATCCGATAGAGCACTTGAAGGTGTGCAATTTCACCCAGAAGCTATCCTCACTGAACACGGCTTAGCATTACTTGATAACTTTATAAAACGCTTCTAAAGTTTAAACAAAACCAACAGGATTTCGCCTAGGTGTTATACATCCATATTCGCTGCGTTTTTGTTGGTTAGACTAGTTTTTGATACGTAACTTTTTGATTCTATTGTGCGCAATATCAAATCATAATATTGCTTTTACTGGTATAATGTTAATCAGTAAGACGATTCTGTTGAGTGCTTAACTCAGTGTTTTTCCTTTAGATAAGTAGCATGCATGACGCAAGAAAATAAGCAAATTAGAATGGCACAAGCGCTATCCGAGCGTGCCCATGACCTTCTTATCAGCCTCAACTTTGCGCAAAAGCAAATAGGCTATATCCATACATTTGATATTAGCTATGGGGAGAATATCGCACAGCGCACTATGCTAGAGGTGGAAATTGCAGCGGCTGCAAAACGCCAAGAAAGCAGCACAAGCCATCACAAATATATTGCCAAAGCGAGTAAGCATCTACATTCCGTTATCGAAGAAGCCATTACAAAGCAACTGCATGACCTTGATAATATCTATCATGAAGTCATTGGCATTCAAGACTCCGTTCCTGCAATTTTAGACATTCTTGCCGTGCGCTCAGCTTCAGTTGGGCGTTTAGAACCTTTGGTTAATGACTTAAGTTGGTTGGGTCGTGAGCTGGTTTCGCTAGTCAACTTGCCACAGTATCGCAAAAAAAACAGTAAAGGCACGTCCATTAAGGTCGACACGCCGGCATTAGCATTAAGGTATTTAGGCCTTGAGAACTTGCAAATGGTGATCCCGACAATGGCGGTAAGACACTGGATGCCGCATGCTACAGAACCATTTGGCTTAATGAAGCGTAAATTACGCGAGCTGAGCATGAGCACGGCCATTGCGGCAAAAGAGCTGGCACCATTTTTTGGGGTAAAAGAACAGCATGCGTTTACTTTAGGCATGTTACTAGAGCTTGGGAAAGTGGCCTTGATCCGTCTTTATTTACGCACCTTTGAAAAGGTGTGGCAAGCCAAGGTGCAAATAGCACGAGACAAAAAGCAAAAAGACCTACACACCGCATTAATGGAGTTATCTCCTGATCCGTTATTTTTACGTAACTTGTTGATAGAACATTCAGCAGAGATTTCACGTAAGCTAATTGAAAAAATGGAGTTACGTTATTTACCCTTTAATGCCGTCATGGAAGAGTATGCGCAAACTTATCTACCAAATGCGCATAAAAACATTGCCGACCCATTACCACTGACACAAGTGATGCAAAAAGCCTATGGCTACGCACAACTGCTTGTTTTAAAAGATAGCCAGTTAATTGAAGACGACGAAGCCGAGATTTTGCTCAATCATTTAGAACTTACCGAGGAAATGCGTCAGCAATTGGCAAAATGTGCGTTCCATAACCTGCAGTTGACGATTTTGTAAAAAAAATTGAAATTTTTTTTGCGACTATTCATTCAAAACCTAATCTTAAATGATCTGTGCAAGGCTGCACGGCGCTTGCTTTGCCCTAAATATCTGCCCTAGATAGTTATTCACTTGAGTTGAGAATATATGTTAAACCCTTGAATACTAAGGGCTGAGAACGTGGTATAAGTGAGACAAATGGCGCTTTTTCTGGAATAATGAGCGTATGAATTTTGTGCCATCAAGGGGCGGGTCAAAATACATAGCACCGAATTGGTGTGAATAAATATCCTATCAAGTGGCGGCAACGCGCCGACCTCCAAAAGGAAATGACTCCTTGTTTGCACTTTCACTCACCAAATATGAGGAAATAAAATGACTATCAATCGTGAATTGTTTGACGACGTAATGGTACCTAACTACGCACCTTCAGCGGTAATTCCAGTGAAAGGTGAAGGTTCTCGAGTATGGGATCAGGAAGGTCGTGAGTACATCGACTTTGCTGGTGGTATCGCAGTTAACTGTCTAGGTCATTGTCACCCAGCTTTGGTGGGCGCGCTTAAAGAGCAAGGCGAGAAAATTTGGCATCTATCTAACGTGATGACCAATGAGCCTGCACTACGTTTAGCGAAAAAGCTAACTGATGCCACGTTCGCAGAAAAAGTCTACTTTGCAAACTCAGGTGCAGAAGCGAACGAAGCGGCGCTTAAACTAGCACGCCGTTGGGCACTAGATAAGTTTGGTGCTGAAAAGTCGCAAATCATCTCTTTCAACAAAGGTTTCCACGGCCGTACTTTCTTCACTGTAACTGTAGGTGGTCAAGCTGCATACTCTGATGGCTTTGGTCCAAAGCCGGGCGACATTGTTCACACAGACTATAACGATTTAGCGGCATTTGAAGCGCTTATTTCAGACAACACTTGTGCCGTGATGATGGAGCCGCTACAAGGCGAAGGTGGTATCATTTCACCAACGGCTGAGTTCGTAAAAGGTGTTCGCGAGCTGTGTGACAAGCACAACGCGCTACTTATTTTTGATGAAGTGCAAACTGGTGTTGGCCGTACTGGTGACCTGTATGCATACCAAGGTTTAAACGTAACCCCTGATATTTTAACAACGGCTAAAGCGCTTGGCGGTGGTTTCCCTATCGGCGCGATGATCACAACAACTGAGATTGCTGCGCACCTAAAAGTGGGTACTCACGGTTCTACATACGGCGGTAACCCGCTGGCGTGTGCGGTTGCAGAAGCAGCATTTGACACAGTAAACACAACAGCAGTACTTGATGGCGTAAAAGCAAAAGAGCAGCTGTTCCGTGAACTACTAAACGACATCAACGAAAAGTACAACGTATTTACCGAAGTACGTGGTAAAGGTCTATTGCTTGGTGGTGTAGTCACTGAAAAGTACGAAGGCAAAGCAAAAGAATTCTTGGTTGAAGGTATCAAGCAAGGCGTGATGTCACTGGTTGCAGGTGCAAACGTAGTACGTTTCACTCCATCTCTAGTTATTCCAGAAGCTGACATCCGCGAAGGGATGGCACGTTTTGAAAAAGCCGTTGCTACGGTAGTTGCTAACAACGCTTAATACTGGTTGCAAGGTCACCTTTTGGTGGCCTTGTTGTTATCCACATTTTTGAGGAGTAAGCGGGCTCATGATGATCCTTCGCCCAATCCAAGAAAGCGATTATCCAGCGCTTTTAAACATTGCTCACGAATCAGGCCACGGTTTTACCTCTTTGCCTGTTAACGAAGAGCTATTACAGAAGAAGATTGCACGCTCAGTTGCTTCCTTTGGCAAGCAAGCTGACAAGCCTTTTGATGAAGGCTATTTATTTGTATTAGAAGATACTGAAACAGGCGAGGTGGTTGGTACCAGTGGTATCGAAGCTGCGGTTGGTTTAGATGATGCGTTTTATCATTATCACCTAAGCAAAGTGATCCACTCTTCACGCACACTCGATGTTTATAAAGCAGTGGATATTTTAACGCTATGTAATGACTACACTGGCGCGACGGAATTATGCACCCTGTTTTTAAAAGATGGCTATCGCAAAGGCGCAAACGGCAAACTGCTATCTCGCTCTCGCTTTATGTTTATTAACCAACATCGTGCTCGTTTTGCTGAAACCGTTATCGCGGAAATGCGTGGTGTTTCTAACGAGCAAGGCGAAAGCCCGTTCTGGCAATGGCTTGAAGAGCATTTCTTCTCGATGGATTTCCCGACAGCGGATTATCTAACGGGTATCGGCCAAAAGGTCTTTATTGCTGAATTAATGCCAAAGTACCCAATCTACGTGAACCTGCTTAGTAAAGAAGCACAAGCGGTGATTGGTGAAGTTCATGACAATACGCGTCCTGCGATTGAGCTACTAAAAAGCGAAGGTTTCACATTTAATGGTTATGTTGATATCTTCGACGCGGGTCCAACGGTAGAAGCAAAAGTGGGGAACATCCGCACGGTTCGCAATAGTGAAACTCGTACTGTGAAAATAGGCGAAAGCAACGGTGGATTCCCTGTTATGGTCGCAAATGGTAAACTTGTTGATTATCGCGCGACAGTAATTGAGTTAGCCCTGACTGATGGCAATGAAGTTACGCTTGCTCCACATGTTGCCGCGGCGCTAAAAGTTGAAGAAGGCGATCAAGTAAGCCTAGTAAAGATTTAAGATTGGGAACAGATTATGACAACACATGCAGCACAACTAATAAATGGTGAGTGGATTGCAGGACAAGGCGCAAGCTTTAGCTCTGTAAACCCAGCAAACAACGACGTTATTTGGAGCGCAAACGCAGCTACTGCTGAGCAAGTTGACGGCGCGGTAAAAGCGGCTCGTGAAGCTTTCTATTCATGGAGCGACATGAGCTTTGAAGCGCGTCTAGAAATCGTTAAGCGTTTCGCTGAAGTATTAAAAGAAAATAGCGAAGAGCTGGCTATTGCAATTGCTAAAGAAACGGGTAAGCCACTTTGGGAAACTCGTACAGAAGCGGGTGCTATGGTAGGTAAAATCGCGATTTCTGAGAAAGCCTATCAAGAGCGTACAGGTGTTGTTGAAAATCCAATGCCAGTTGGCCGTGCCGTGATCCGTCACAAGGCACATGGTGTAGTTGCTGTATTTGGCCCATATAACTTCCCTGGTCACTTACCTAATGGCCACATCGTACCTGCGCTACTTGCTGGTAACACGGTTATCTTTAAGCCATCTGAACTAACGCCATATGTTGCTGAGCTAACGCTTAAATACTGGCAACAAGCGGGTCTTCCTGCTGGCGTGATTAACCTAGTTCAGGGTGAAGTTGAAACAGGTAAAGCACTTGCGTCACACGCCGGTATTGACGGCTTATTCTTTACTGGCTCTTCTCGTACGGGTCACTTGCTACATGAGCAATATGCAGGTCAACCGGGTAAGATTTTAGCGCTTGAAATGGGCGGTAATAACCCGCTTATCGTAAAAGACGTAGCGGATACCAAAGCGGCAGTACACGACATTATTCAATCTGCGTTTATCTCAAGTGGTCAACGTTGTACTTGTGCTCGTAAACTATTCCTTCCTGCGGGTGAACAAGGTGACACAATCCTTGAGCAACTGATCAAAGCAACTAAAGCGATTAAAGTGGGTAACTTTGACGATGCAGATCAACCGTTCATGGGTTCAATGATCTCAAATGCAGCAGCCGCTGGCATGGTAAAAGCACAGCAACAGCTTGTTGAGCTCGGTGGTGATTCGCTTATCGAGCTGACGCACACAGAAGGCACAGGCTTTGTGACGCCAGGTATCATCGAATGTACTAACATTGCAGACTTCCCTGATGAAGAGCACTTTGGTCCGCTGTTAAAAATATTCCGTTACACAGACTTTGACGCAGCTATCGAAAAAGCGAACGAGACAAGCTTTGGCTTATCAGCAGGTCTGCTTGGCGACAACGAAGCTGATTACGAGCGTTTCTTACGTCGTATTCGCGCAGGTATCGTAAACTGGAACCGCCCAATCACTGGCGCTTCAAGTGCAGCTCCGTTTGGTGGTATCGGTGCATCAGGTAACCACCGTGCAAGTGCATACTACGCGGCAGATTACTGTGCATACCCAGTGGCTTCTGTGGAACTAGAAAAGGTAACTTTACCTTCTAGCTTGAGCCCAGGTTTATCTTTGGATTAAAATGCCAATATTGAGGTTTACTCAATAAAAATTGATTAGAAAAGCAGCTTCGGCTGCTTTTTTGTGTCTAGTTGACTACAAAAGTAGCAATCGAAAAAACTTTCTGCTTAAATCAATAGGAGATGTCTTTGATAGGTTCGGGTGAGCAAAGTATGGTTTTAGATAAACAAGGGTACGATGATTTAGTCATGTATTTGACGCAAAACTTAGCCTTGTTTGAGAAGTCTGGGACGGTTGAACCAGGGGCTCCAACAGTCATGGAATTAATCGAAGATGTGATCGCTGAAAACGTTATCCGTATATGCGAGCAGCACACTGAGTTATCTACAGAGCAGCGCAGCATGATCGTGCGTGAGGTAGATGGCATTGTGTACGACTTACAAGAAGTGCTATCAAGTGTTGTTGATAGACGTGTCACCGTAGAACAAAAAGAGTTTATCGAAGAATTCGCAGGTTTGGTCAAAAACCTGTTTGATTCTGCTGTATAGCTTGGCACAATCACTATCGACAGTGTAGAAAACACACTTAGAGGCAATTCTAGGTTTAAGATACACCGCCATTTGGCGGTGTTATGCTTTATAGAGGATAACTATGTTAGCTAGCGTAAAATGGGTTGAAGGAGATACCTTTATCGGTCGCTCTGCGTCGGGACATAATGTGGTATTTGATGCCGGTTCAGACAGTGCTGCGCCAAGTCCAATGGAGATGGTATTAATGTCAGCGGGATGTTGTTCGTCAGTCGATGTAGTCAGCATTCTACAAAAGGCGCGTCAGGATGTGACCGACGTGGAAGTAAAATTAACCGCAGAGCGCGCAGAAAGCGCACCTCGGGTTTTTACCAAGATCAATTTACACTTTGTGGTGAAAGGGCGTAATGTCTCTGAAAAACACCTAGAAAGAGCCGTAAGTTTATCCGCTGAAAAGTATTGTTCAGTGGCATTAATGCTTGAAAAAGCAGTAGAAATTACGCATAGCCATGAAGTGGTTGAAATTGACGAAAAATAACGCTTTTTCATAGCGCTATTTTCGTATAAAATCCGCGAACTTTTGTTTCTGCAGCGCAGATTTTTTGTATTAAGGTGGGTCTATCGTGAACAAGCCCTTTGATAAAATTAAACTCCATGGCTTTAACAACTTAACTAAGAGTTTAAGCTTTAGCATTTACGATATTTGCTACGCCAAGACCGAGCAGCAACGTAAAGAATATCTAGAATATATCGATGAGCAGTATAGTGCTGATCGTTTGACGGATATTCTAAAAGACGTAACGGATATTATCGGTGCAAACGTACTGAATATCGCGCGTCAAGATTATGAACCACAAGGGGCGAGTGTGACGATCTTAGTATCAGAAGAGCCTGTTGAACAGCAGACTTTTGATAGTAATGAAGCACCAGGACCATTACCTGATTCAGTGGTTGCACATTTGGATAAGAGTCACATCTGTGTTCATACTTATCCTGAAGCGCACCCACATGATGGCATCTGTACTTTTAGAGCAGATATCGAAGTTTCAACGTGTGGCATTATTTCGCCACTTAAAGCGCTTAACTTCTTAATTCACTCTTTAGAGTCAGATGTGGTGACGATTGATTATCGTGTTCGTGGATTTACTCGTGACGTTAATGGTGTTAAACACTATATCGACCACGCAATTCACTCGATCCAGAATTACATGACGGAAGATACTAAAGACGCATACCACATGGTAGACGTAAACGTGTATCAAGAGAACCTATTCCACACTAAGATGATGCTTAAGGAAACAGACCTAAATGCATATCTATTTGGAATTAGTACTGATGATTTAGACGCAGACGAAGAGGAAGAAATTCGTCTTAAGCTGAATCGTGAAATTCAGGAAGTGTTCTACGGTCGCAATTTACCAGAAACTGAATAATCAGCGGTAAATTGAGGAATTAAAAAAGGCGCGCAAGCGCCTTTTTTAATGTCTGAGATTCCTTGTTAAGTCATCATATAAGCGCATAGAACACGACTGTGCCCGCTTATAAAGTGACAGTTATAAAATCACTAAGATTCGCTTTCTAATTCCTCATCTGGCGTATCAGGGCGCTGTCGTTCCACAAAGCTAGTGGCCAGTATGGTCGTCAATACTAGAGCTGATAAAATTGATTTCAGGATTTCGTAGTTTTTATATACCCAGCCCCAACTCCAATAGGGCTTAGAGGCTTCTTCGGACACACCAAAAAAGAGATCCATATTGCGAATTAGATTTTCACCAAAGGCTGCCAAATCAACCAATATAAATGCAAAGAAAATACCGTATAGAATTGGGTCTGCATAGGTCATATAAATGCTACGCCAGTTATTTGGATTAGTGAGACGCATAAAGCGCAATGACCATAAAACTCTATGTTTGAGCAAGAGAAAAATTATTAAGTCCAGTAAAAAGTGAGCACCAAAGATGAAGGCGTTTGTTTTATATGGAGGTAAACCTGAAGCGCTTAATTCGAATATATAGCGAACAAAAGCGTACTCGATAACAGTAATAAATAAGAGTACCACGCTTATATGTTGTAAGTTTACTAGTCGGCGTGACACAAAGGTCACGACAACTAGTAAAACCATTATATGAATCATATAGGCAAAATCTGTAAAATAATGAAGAGCTGAAAATGCAACTGTCATTAATATAGCCAATATGCAAAAGTACCAAGAGTTTTTCATTTATTCTCCACAAGTAATGGCCTATTAGCCGTTGCGCTCGCTGAAGCTTCTTCTCCTCTAGGATCCTTTGTCTTACCTCCAAGGGTACCACCAGATACCATGTTAATTTGGCTTTTAGTTAGTGAAGTTAAGCGTGTAAATTGACATGATTTATTTTTTGTTAAAAAGCGCATAATGACGTCCTTTCTAAGTTAAGTTTTGCGGTGTTTAGTTTCCACTCCACTTTACCCCTTAAAATCAATGTTGAAAACACAGCGTTGCAAATAGACCTTATTTGTAACTTTATTGTTTGCCATTGTGGTGAGAGGCGATGAAAGTGCGCATCTTTCATTTGCCGTTATCCTCGTTACTTGATCTGCTATTTCGTGGTGTTGGAGACTTGCGCCATAACTTGGCGTCGTCAATTTTGTCTCTTAAGGCAAGGATTTGTTCTCTAAGTGGATTAAGGTTGATGCCGCAGGCGTCGCACCATACTTCAAAATATTCGTAGGGAAATTTGCTGACGCCTTTTTCGTAGTTTTCGTAAGTGCCACGCTCCACGCCGACCAAGTTAGCCATTTCTTGCGTGGTTTTGCCGGCGACTTTGCGCATGCGGCGCAGGTCGTCTCCTGTAAAGCGCTTATCATATTTCCCCACCAACTCAATCCTTTTTGCCTGTCGCACTCGCGTCACAAACAGCATCAATCCCCATGTAGCCGGATGTATGCTATTTGTTTGTCTCTATTGTTCGCTTAACCAAGTTGCATTTTTGTATCTAAACCGTAAACGCGAGTCTATCGTAGAAATTTTCTTTTTCAAGTGTATTCAGTCGAAAAATGAACATTTTGTTGCATTTAATGAATCTTCGCTCGATTTTTTAGGCGAAGCCTGAGATGAGTAACTCTTGAGTCAACGGAGGTGTTGCTATGATGGTGCTGGCGTTTTTGATTAATTTACAAATAAATTCAAAAAAATTTTCTTCGCGCAGATTTTTGCCCGAAGCTTTTGTTACTTTAGTGTGAAATAAAGTGACATGTTGGAGAGCAATATGGATTATCTACGCCAATATCATGACTTAACGATTTATTACGATGCCCTCAAGAAGGCGGCAAGGCAGGGTGACGAGGTGCCAGACACCACAACCAAATGGTTAGCACTGGTGGAAACAACCTTGTTTGAACTGCAAGAGCTTGCCCATATGGAAAAGGCTTACATGCAGAAGTCAAAAACGATGAATAATCTGGTTGAGTTGGTGTATTCCAGTGCCCCAAGCATGGAGTAACTAAAAGGGTAATTGCTTTTTGAGTTTTTGCGGTGAGGGGGAACGTTTTACTCTAATTTTACGTTCCCCCTTTTTTCTTTTTGTGCCCGTTTATCGCCTTATGTGTAGGCGATAAACGGGTCGTACTACAGTTCGTAAGTAAAACTTAGACCATAAACGCGCGGCTCGCCGTACTGTACATAGGTATTGTCTTGCCAGCCGTCTAGTGGATTATTACCAAACCTAAAGCCACGTACTACAATGTCTTCGTCTGCTAGGTTTCTACCCCAAGCCGTTAATGACCAGTTATCGCCATAGTAACTAAGGCTTGCGTTGATTAGGTTATGATTGCGCGCTTGCTCGTTGTGACTGTCCGAGAGGTAATAGTTGTCTTTGCCTTCCACCCCCAATTCAACCACTAGGTTATCCATTAACTCGTAATTGACGGCAAACGAGTATTGATAATTTGGCGCTTGTGCTTGGTCACGACCATCAAGGTTTAGGCCACTGGCAGCCACAAAGTCTTCAATCTCGGTCTCTAAATAGCCTGCGCTATAGCTAAAACCAAGGCGGTCCGTGTATTGTAGGTTGCCTTCAACTTCTAGGCCGTAGTTACTGCCTTTACTGGCGTTGTCGATGTAGCCTGCAAATTGTTGGTTAGAAACTTGCCATTGCTTTAACTGGATATCATCGCGTTGCATATAAAACGCGGTAACCCGCACAAGGTGACGTTTGTCTTCAGATTCACCTTTTACGCCAAACTCAGCGTTCCAAACATACTCTGGGTCAAAGTAATGGTGTTCGGCCGGAATGTTTAAACCTTCATCTTTGGCTTTTGCTAGTGCTTCGCCGTTTACACCGCCGACTTTGTAACCGCGAGTAAGGCTGGTGTAGATCATCGTGCGCGGTACAACTTGATATTCAAGTGCAACTTTTCCGCCCCACATTACATCATCGGTTTCAATGGTAAAGCCGTTACTATCTATATAGTCAGCGTCATATTGCTCCGCGCGAAGGCCACCGATAAGACGGGTTTTGTCAGATAGGTGATGTACGTATTGACCAAAAATCGCTCTACTTTCTACGGTGTATGCTGACGTAAATGGGTTCTCAAGCCAAGTGTAATGACGGGTCAAATCAACATCGTTACGCTTTGCAAAAACACCTACCACCCAGTCATTTTGCTTATCTTTGATTAAAAACTCTATATTGCCATTTTCATGGTTACGCTCGTAGGCATCGGTTGAGCTGTATCCTTCTGGGTGCAAGCCTGCTGCACATAGCGCTGGTTGAGCTGCGTCGTTACATACCCAATCTTCGTCGTAGCTATATAAAGTATCAGCATCTAGCCCAGATACTTTAAATTCGACATTGAATAAGTCTGAGCGAGTGTAAATTCCGCGTAGTGAAAACGCATCGGAGCTGAGGTTGTCTTGGCCCGGGGTATCAGCGACGCTGTTACGTGAATTATCTAGGGTAAAACCGTCGTACCCGTTTTCAGTATCAATATGGTGATAAGCGAACTCTAGTGCGAGGTTGTCGCTCACTTGAGAGTTAAGTTTCACTCTTGCTACTTGCTCGTCTTGTTGCTGAGTGGGTTTGTTTAGGTAGAGGTTATCTACGTAACCGTCAGACTCTCGCTGATAAAGGCTGACGCGCACTGCGGTGTCGTCGCTTAATCCAGTGCCCGCAGCAAGGCCTGCTTCATAGCTACCGTAATTGCCTGCACCTAATTTCACTTTTAATGATGGCGCTGTGGTGGCGGCTTGGGTATTTACTTCAACGATTCCAGCTAAAGCATCTGAACCGAATTTAGTGCCTTGAGGGCCGCGATACACTATCACTGACTCAGTATCAAAAAGCAGCGCACTTGCGCCTAATCCTGAATAATTAATACCGTCAATTAATAAGCCAACGCTGGGATAAATAGGATCAACAAACTGTGAACGTAAGCCGATACCACGGATTTGCATAAAGCGACCACGAGATGCACCTGCCGTAAAGTTAACGTTAGCGGTGGCACCTAGTATCTCATCTAAATATTGCGCACCACGTTTAGCGATAGTGAGTTCGTCCACCACCGAAGCGCTTGCACTTAATGTCTGGATAGTTTCATTCTGAAAATCGCCAGTGACGACAATGGTTTCTAGGTTATCGTCGGCAAGTACCTGATGAGAGAAAAATGGCAGCAGTGCCAAGGTGATCGTAGAGAGTTTTAACTTCATGCTTAATCTTTGTCCCATTTTTAATTGGGCACAGTTTAACAAAAGCCAGACCAGTTGACAGTGAAATTGTGTTATATGTTAGCCCGAAAATGTTAAACAAATAGGCCAGATATGAGTTTTAAAGTCGATTTTAAAGTCCGAGATTACGAGTGTGACTTACAGGGAATAGTTAATAACAGCGTGTATTTTAATTATTTAGAGCATGCAAGGCATGAGTTTTTACTGGCGAATAACGTTGATTTTGCAGCGCTTGCTGAGCAAAAAGTGAACTTAGTCGTTATTCGGAGCGAAATGAATTACAAAGACTCGTTACGCCCAGGTGATGAGTTTTATGTTGAAGTCGCACTCGAACGTGAAAGCAGAGTAAAGTTCGCATTTAAGCAAAAAGTAATAAGAGCGCATGACGATAAGCTAATGCTTGATGCGGTGGTAACAGGGACTTCGGTGAATGAGCGCGGTAGACCGTTTTTACCAGACGCTATTACGCACTTATTTGAAGAGCAGCAATTTGTGAAATAGTTGGTGTTAAAATATTCAGGTAAGACAATTTTACAGAATTTTACTGCAATTTTTGTGTCTTGAAACGTTATAATAAACTCAGGGCATAAAATAGATGGTTTACCATGAAATTCATCAGCATAATCGGCGCAATAATGGCGCTAAGTGGATGTATATCGACAGGGAAGGTAGACACGGAAGCGCTTAAGTATTCCGCTTGGCAGTTACAGAGTATAAATGGTCAAAATATTACGCAGTTACAATCAGACGCTGGACTTGGTGAAAAGCCTATTGATATTCGTTTTATCGATGCACTGCAGGTCAACGGTTTTGCGGGTTGTAATCGCTTTTTTGGCGAAGGCGAAATTGTCGAAGGGCAGCTAAAAGTTAAAAACTTAGGCATGACGCGTAAATACTGTGGTGAAGAAATCGCTCAGGTTGAATCACAGCTTATCAACCAATTACAAATTGGTGTATTGCTTGAAGTAAATGCTAATAAGTTGACCTTGAAAGGAAAACCTCAGTTTAGTTTTATTAAACAATAAGCTGAAAATAAGAATTCCAGTGTCAGTGCTTGCGAGCTTTCGTGTTAGCAAGTAGACTGGCGCTAATTCGTTACTTGTCGGAGTGCCTTGAGTTTTTGCAGCAAATTTGTTGCAGATATTCGGGCTGAGATCGCATTTTGCGGGATCCGTGGACCTGATCAGGTTAATGCCTGCGTAGGGAACAAGACAGCAAACGCGTTGCGTTTGTCTGTAGCAATAGTAGTTTATTGCTATCCACCTTACCCGAGGACTATCCTCGTCTCTCTCCTTTTGGAGATCTGACAAGACACCTTTGTATGAAAATAAGAGGGACGTCATGTCAAACAATAGTAGCAAGCTAAGTCGTCGTGAAGCGCGAGCAGCCGCGGCAGAATTTATCCATAACCTTAAAGGCCAACCTTTTCCAAACTCACATAAAGTTTATGTGGAGGGAGAACAAGCAGGCGTACGCGTTGGTATGCGTGAAATCACGCTAAGTGATTCGTTTGTTGGTGGCACCGAAGAAAATCCGGTATTTGAATCAAACGATCCCATTCGTGTTTATGATACTTCAGGTCCATACACAGATCCTGAAGTGCCGGTTGACGTTCGTGCTGGTCTTCCTAAATTTAGAGAGCAGTGGATAGTTGAGCGCGATGATACCGAAATGCTAGAGTCGGTGACGTCACAGTTTTCTCAGCAGCGTATGGCGGATGAAGGGCTTGACCATATTCGCTTTGAACATTTACCTAAAATTCGCCGTGCTAAGGCGGGTAAAAATGTCACGCAAATGCACTACGCCCGTCAAGGCGTAGTGACGCCTGAAATGGAATATGTAGCGATCCGTGAAAATATGGGACGCGCTAAGTTGCGTGAAGAATTGCTCGCGCAGCAACACAAAGGCCAATCGTTTGGCGCCAGTATTCCTGAGTTTATTACGCCTGAATTTGTGCGTGATGAAATTGCCCGTGGTCGTGCTGTACTGCCAAACAATATTAATCACCCTGAGACCGAGCCGATGATCATCGGACGTAACTTCCTAGTAAAAGTTAACGCCAATATTGGTAACTCATCAGTGACCTCTTCTATCGAAGAAGAAGTGGAAAAAATGGTATGGTCGACCCGTTGGGGTGCAGATACCGTAATGGATCTGTCGACAGGGCGCTACATTCATGAAACCCGCGAGTGGGTGGTACGTAACTCTCCAGTGCCTATCGGTACGGTTCCAATCTATCAGGCACTAGAAAAAGTAAATGGTGTTGCTGAAGATCTAACGTGGGAGATCTTCCGCGATACCTTGATTGAGCAAGCTGAGCAAGGCGTGGATTACTTTACTATCCACGCGGGAGTACTACTGCGTTACGTGCCGATGACGGCAAAACGCGTGACCGGTATTGTGTCTCGCGGTGGTTCAATTATGGCGAAGTGGTGTTTAGCGCATCACAAAGAAAACTTCCTCTACACGCACTTTGAAGACATCTGTGAAATCTTAAAGCAATACGATGTTTGTTTCTCGTTAGGTGATGGCTTGCGTCCGGGTTCTATTGCCGATGCCAATGATGAAGCACAATTTAGTGAACTGCGTACCCTTGGTGAGTTGACTAAGCTTGCGTGGAAACACGATGTTCAGGTCTTTATTGAAGGCCCAGGACACGTGCCGATGCATATGATCAAAGAGAATATGGAAGAGCAGCTAAAGCACTGCGATGAAGCACCGTTTTACACGCTTGGCCCACTCACAACTGATATCGCTCCGGGTTATGATCACTTCACTTCAGGGATCGGTGCGGCGCAAATTGCGTGGTATGGCTGTGCGATGCTGTGCTATGTGACACCAAAAGAACACTTAGGCTTACCGAATAAAGAAGATGTAAAAGAAGGTTTGATCACCTACAAAATCGCGGCGCATGCAGCGGATCTGGCGAAAGGCCATCCCGGTGCTCAAGTTCGTGACAATGCGCTGTCTAAAGCACGCTTTGAGTTCCGCTGGCACGATCAGTTTAATCTCGGTCTAGATCCAGAGCGTGCTCGTGAATATCACGATGAGACCTTGCCACAAGAGTCGGGCAAAGTCGCTCACTTCTGTTCTATGTGTGGTCCTAAATTCTGCTCGATGAAGATCACTCAGGATGTGCGTGACTATGCAAAAGAGTTAGAGGCACGAGGCATTGATCCTAATAATGTAGGCGAAGAGATCAGCATTAAAATGGTGGATGTTGAAGCCGAGATGAAAGCAAAGTCAGAAGAGTTTAAGCAATCAGGCTCTGAGCTTTACCACAAAGCGATATAACCTATCCCATCATAGCCACCTTGATCCCCGTCGGGTGGCTAATTTTAGGAGTGTAGCTATGTCTACTCAAGCACATGTTGCTATCTTGGGTTTTGGCTTAACTGGGCGCATCGCTGCATTGATGCTCGCTGAGCGTTATCAAATCAGCGTGTTTGAACAAGCAAAGCAAGGTACGGAGAGCTCAGCAGGTAGTGTGGCGGCGGCCATGTTAGCGCCCTTGGCTGAGTCTGTGATATGCGATGAAGCGTTGGCGCTGCAAGGGCTGGAGTCCATGAAACTTTGGCCACAACTACTGGCGAAACTGGAAAGCCCGGTATTTTTCCAGCAGCAAGGCTCTCTTATTGTGGCACATGGTCAAGACCGTGGTGATTTAGTGAGTTTTCAGCAGCGCTTAAAACCGTTAAAAGATCATAGCGCGGAAGTGGTAAATGGTACTCAGATCGCACAATTGGAACCAGAACTTAGTGGTGTGTTCCATCAAGGCTTGTATTTACCTTGCGAAGGCCAGCTTGATAATCAGGCGTTTTATCAAAGTAGTGCGGCAACATTGACGCAGCAAGGGGTAGAGATTAACTACGGTGTTCATTGTGATGAAGCGCAAAAGGCGCAGCTTAGTCAAGCGTATGACTGGGTAATTGATTGTCGCGGTCTTGGTGCGAAAGCCACGTGTAATGGGCTTCGTGGCGTGCGCGGCGAAGTGGCGAGAATTTATGCCCCAGAAGTGACCTTGACTCGACCTGTGCGCTTGATGCACCCAAGATACCCCATTTACATTGCGCCAAAACCAGATCATCAGTTTGTTATTGGTGCGACGGAAATTGAGTCGCAAGATAATGGTGAGATAACGGTACGTTCTACACTCGAATTACTCTCTGCTGCTTATTCGGTTCATCGTGGGTTTGCCGAAGCGCGAGTATTGTCTTTAAACGCAGGACTTAGACCTGCGTTTAAAGATAATCACCCCAAAATTGAACAACAAGGTAATGTGATCAGTATCAATGGTCTATACAGACACGGTTATTTGCTGGCACCGCTTATCGTGAAACAAGCACTATCTAAGGAGTTATTATGAAAGTCGAATTTAATGGCGAAACGATTAATATCAACCGCGAGCAAAATATTCAGGAATTTATTGAAGCCAGAGGTGCCAAACCGCCTTTTGCCGTCGCGCTTAATGGTACTTTTGTTTCCCGTACGGAGCTGCCAAGCGTGACATTGAGCGACGGTGATAAGATTGAGCTTTTATCGCCAATTCAAGGGGGATAAACATGCAGTCTTTGACTGATACTAAGCTCACTATTTATGGTGAACAATTTACTAGCCGCATGTTAATTGGCTCGGCACTTTATCCTTCTCCGGAGGTAATGCAGGCAGCCATCGCCACCTCGGGTGCTGAGATTGTTACTGTGTCGCTGAGACGCCAGCAAACTAAGCAGGCGGGTGATGACTTTTGGTCGCTTATCAAAGAGATGGGGCTACGAGTCTTACCAAACACGGCTGGCTGTCACAGCGTAAAAGAAGCGGTGACCTTGGCGCAGATGTGCCGGGAAGTGTTTGCCACGGATTGGATTAAACTTGAACTCATTGGTGATGAATATAACTTACAGCCAGACCCAATTGCATTGCTCGAAGCCACCGAAATTTTGCTAAAAGACGGTTTTAAGGTATTGCCCTATTGTACTGATGATTTGGTGCTGTGTCAGCGTTTGGATGCGCTGGGATGCGAGGTTTTAATGCCTTGGGGCGCGCCAATTGGTACGGGAAAAGGGCTGTTAAATCCATATAACCTGCAAACCATTCGCACACGTTTGCCCCATCAAACCTTGATTGTCGATGCGGGACTCGGTTTGCCGTCTCATGCTTGCCAAGCACTTGAGCTGGGTTATGATGCCGTATTATTAAATTCGGCAGTGGCAGGGGCGGGCTGTCCTATCACCATGGCAAAAGCGTTTGAAGCCAGCACGGTTGCAGGGCGTCTGTCTTATTTGGCAAAAGCAATGCCACAAAAAGAGGTGGCATCACCTTCTACGCCAACCTTAGGCATGCCTTTTTGGCACACAAACTAACTTGAATTGCGGATAACTATATAAGGAGTTCTCTTTGTCACATATCGTTTGGAGTATTGCGGGTTCTGATTCTGGCGGCGGCGCTGGTATTCAAGCGGATATCAAAGCAACGCAGAGCTTTAATGTTCATTGTTGTACCGTAGTAACTGCGTTGACGGCGCAAAATAGTTTAGGGGTGGAGGCGTTAAACCCGGTTTCGACCACGGTTATCGAATCTCAGCTGACGGCGCTTTCGCAAGATATGCCTGCAACGGTGATAAAGATTGGCATGCTCGCCAATGTTCAGCAGATCCAACTAATTGCTGAACACCTCGTTCATTACAAAGCAACGTGGGCAAAACCGCCGCTTGTGGTTTATGACCCAGTAGCTATCGCGACGAGCGGGGATGCATTAACCGAAGAAGACACGGTGGATGCGTTAAAAACCCATTTATTACCGCTGGTGGATATCATTACACCCAATACACACGAGACTCAGCTGCTGACAGGCGTGTATTTGATAGGTCCTGATGCGGTAAAAGAGGCTGCTGCCAAATTGCGTGAATTTGGTGCAAAGTCGGTGATCATTAAAGGCGGTCATTGGGATTACCCAAAAGGCTACTGCATTGATTATGGCTTAGCGGGAGATACCGAGTATTGGCTTGGCAATGAGAAAATTCAAACACCGCACAGCCATGGTACTGGATGTAGTTTATCGTCAGTGATCGCGGCATGTATGGCCAAGGAGTACCCATTTAAAGATGCTTTTATTCTCGCTAAAGCATACATCAATGCAGGGCTAAAAGCGGCGATACGTTATGGTGAAGGCGTGGGCCCTGTTGCGCATACGAGTTTCCCAGTTGATCTCAATGATTACCCGCAAGTGATAGAAGCGGGCTCTTGGCTTGCTGATGAACTAGAGTTTGCATTACCTGAGGAGTTTAATTTTGCCGCAGGCTTTGCCAGCATTGACGACCCTATTGGGCTTTATGCCGTGGTGGACAGCGCTGATTGGGTGGAAAAGTGCCTTGCTTTAGGTGTCGATACGGTGCAGCTGAGAATTAAAGATCCAGAGCAAGCTAATCTCGAAGCTGAAATACAAACCGCCATTGCACTTGGACAAAAATACGATGCGAAGGTGTTTATTAACGACTACTGGCAGTTAGCGATTAAACACGGCGCTTATGGAATTCATTTGGGCCAAGAGGATATCGATAAAGCTAATCTTGTTGCCATCCAAGAGGCAGGGCTGCGCTTAGGTATTTCGACCCATGGTTTTTATGAAATGCTCCGGGCACATAACTATCGCCCAAGTTATTTGGCTTTTGGTGCTATCTACCCAACCACGACTAAAGACATGACCGGCCAAATCCAAGGGTTGGAAAAGCTGATGCACTTTGTACCTTTGATGCAAAGTAGCTATCCAACAGTCGCCATTGGAGGCATTGATCTAAGTCGCGTGCCAGAAGTGGCTGCAACTGGCGTATCTAGTATTGCGGTTGTAAGAGCTATCACTGAGGCTCAAGACCCAGAGCAAGCTGTACTTGAATTAAAGCAAGCTATGGCGCGGCATGACTGAACTCAATGACAAAGAGCGGCTAAGGTATAGTCGCCATTTGCTGTTAAAAGAGGTTGGTGAGCAAGGCCAGCTCGCATTGAAACAGGCGCATGTGGCTGTGGTTGGCTGCGGTGGGCTGGGAAGTCCCGCGTTGTTTTACTTAGCGGCGAGTGGCATTGGTAAGCTTACTTTTGTTGATGATGACGACGTGGAATTGTCTAACTTACAAAGGCAAATTCTGTATAAGGTGAACCACCTTGGTCAGCAAAAAGCCAAAGTAGCTGGAAAGGTGCTGGCAAGTCTCAATAACGAGATCACACTAGTACCAATTAATGCGAGATTGACCGATAAGAACGTCGCCGAGTTGCTCCGTGATGCCGATATTGTCTTGGATTGCAGCGATAACTTTACTACCCGTTATTTACTCAATAGGTATTGTCATCAAGCGAGCAAGGTGTTGATCGCTGGCGCCGCGATTGCCACGCAAGGCCAACTCATGTGCTTTGATTTTAGGGCTGAGTCACCTTGTTATGCTTGCGTTTTCCCTGAGGGTTCGCAAACACCAGTGGAGAGTTGTGACAACTTTGGCGTCATTAGTCCATTACTGGGTGTGATCGGCGCGCAGCAAGCTTTATTGACCATAAACGTGCTACTTGGACATCACCAAGGAAGCGTATTTTGTACGCTAGATGGTATGAGTTTGCAGCAAAAGCAGTATGGGCTCAGTAAAACCCCCGAGTGTGAATGTTGTGGCTTGAGATAGTTTCAAGCCACTAATACAGTAGTCTACTCTGCTATTTTTGCGAAAGGCGTACCCATGCGTGTGACGGTCTCTGGGTTTTGACTATCTAAGAACTCAGCCTTATTTGCCCCCCACGCTAAGATCACGGTAGAACCAAGCTTAAAGCGACCCATCTCTTCGCCTTTTTTCAGCGTTATCGCGTTGTCACCTTCTGCTGGATATGTCCAAGTAAAGACATCTCTTCCGGCTGGTGGTGTCACTGTACCGGCCCAAATCGTCTCAATGCTAGCAACGATAGTTGCACCAACCAATACCATAGAAAGCGGGCCAATTTCAGTGTCAAAAATAGCAACAACTCGCTCGTTACGAGCAAATAAATTAGGCACATTTTGCGCAGTAAGTGGATTTACTGAGAATAAGTCGCCCGGTACATAAATCATTTTACGAAGTGTGCCATCAACCGGCATGTGGATACGGTGATAATCCTTCGGTGCTAGATAAATCGTTGCAAACTTACCACCAACATAAGGCGCAACGTCTTCTTCTTTACCGCCTAGCAGCGTCTGTAAGCTGTAGTTGTGACCCTTAGCTTGGATAATTTGACCATCGACGACATCACCAAGTTGGCTGATTGCACCATCAACTGGGTGGGCAAGGATATCGCTATCTTCTGCCAAAGGACGGATCCCTGGCTTCAGTGGACGGGTAAAAAACTCGTTAAAGGTTTTGTAGTGAGCTGGATCTTCGTGCAATGCCTCGCTCATGTCGATTTTATATTGTTTGATAAACAGCTTAATTAGCTTTGTGGTTAAGGCGCCAGCTTCTGCTGCGGCAAGCTTACCAACCAAACGAGAAACCGCATGTTTAGGTAATGCATATTGCATGGCAATTTTTAGTTTATCCAAATTCACTTTTAACAGTTCCTAATTATTAGTCTTGTCACTTTCGATTTTTGTATTGCGAAGTGACTATAGAGCTCAAGTCATTGAGCCAATTTAGCAAATATTATCAGACTCTCGGCGCGCGCGCACCTGCGCGGCCATCAGCCATAGATTCTAAAATACGATGGTAACTTTCAAAACGTAATTCGCTGATTTTACCTTCATCTACGGCTTCACGAAGTAAACATCCCGGATCGTTCAGGTGTTTACAGTCTCTAAAGCGGCAGCCGCCAATAAATTCCCTAAATTCTTTAAAGCACCAAGTGACGCGTTCCACGTCTAAGTGCCATAAGCCGAACTCACGGATCCCTGGGCTGTCGATCAGGTTTCCACCGGACGGCAAGTGGTGTAAGCGCGATACTGTGGTTGTATGTTGCCCTAAGCCGCTATTTTCGGAGACTTCTTTGGTGAGAATATCTGCATTGGGCAGTACCGTATTGACCAACGTTGATTTGCCAACCCCTGATTGACCAACAAAAATATTATTTTTGTCCTCAAGCATGTGTTTTAACTCGTCAATGCCTTCGCCTGATCTTGTACTGACTAATAGTACGCGATAGCCAAGCTCACGATATATATCTAAGACTTCATCAATATATTCGAGGCTTTCTTGGTCAAGCAAATCAATTTTATTGAGTAATAAAATCGGCTCTATCCCCATATCCTCGCAAGCGACTAAGTAGCGATCGATGATTTGAGGGGTGAATTCGGGCACAACGGCCGACACCATCAATATTTGGTCAATATTCGCAGCGACAACTTTCACACCGTCATAAAAATCCGGACGAGTGAGTTGTGTGCGCCTTTCATGTACAGCCTCAATTACGCCGGCTAAGTCACCATCACTGACCTTGGCACGACGAAAAATGACTTCATCACCGCAAACTAAGCTTGTTACGGTACGACGGATATTGCAACGCAAAACCTCTTGGTCTGTGGTTTCTATATCCGCATGTTGGCCGAAGCGGCTGATCACCACTGCGGCTTCTGTTGGCCCTAAGTTGTCGTTTTGCCATGAAACATCAGATACTTCTGTCTCTTTCGCTTTATCGATTCGCTTCTGATGATTGGCTCTAATCCGACGGGATTGGCCCTTACTGAGTTTCTTTTTCTTTGCCATGTTTATAATCTGTTTAAGCTTTGGCGTGCAGAGCGTTCAAATTTAGGCTATAAATCAATAAAACGCCGCGCATGGTAAAAAAAGCTTTAGGTCGAGTGTTTAAACTAATATGATATATCTAATTGCATTGGATCTAAAGGAAAGTACCGCTAAGGTAAAGTATGACTTTTCATGAATCAAACTTGATCTGGCTCGATCTAGAGATGACGGGGCTAGAACCGAAAACAGATAAAATCTTAGAAATCGCGACGGTGATCACAGATGGTGATCTCAATGTTTTAGCTGAAGGTCCAGTAGTGGCAATTCATCAAAGTGATGAGCTGTTGGACAATATGGATGAGTGGTGCACCAATCAACATGGTCGCTCAGGTCTGACTGCTCGCTGTAAAGCGAGTAAGTTCACGGAAGCAGATGCAGTTAAGCAAACACTAGATTTCCTTAAAGAGTGGGTGCCGCCAGGTGCTTCTCCAATGTGTGGTAACTCTATTGGTCAAGACCGTAGATTCCTCAACAAATACATGCCAGAGCTAGAAGCTTATTTCCACTATCGCAATTTGGACGTCAGTACGATAAAAGAACTTGCGAGACGCTGGAAGCCTGAGCTACTAGGTGAGATCAAAAAGAAAAGCTCTCACTTAGCACTGGATGATATCAAAGACTCCATCATGGAGCTGAAAGTTTACCAAGAAAAATTCTTCAAAGTTTAAAAAACACTTGCAAAGCAAATTTTATCTTGTAGAATCCTGCCCCGCTTGAGATGACAAGCCTTGCGGGGTTTCTTGAGCATTATTAAAGCAGTATAAGCTCAGCTGTTATAGGTAAAACGCGACCTAGCGTAGTTACCGAACAATACAGAGCTAAATATTGTGATGCGGCACTAGCTCAGCTGCTAAAACGTTAGACGCGACCTCAAGGTTGCGCCCAGCGGAAAACTAAGAGCTATATCGGAATGCGGCACTAGCTCAGCTGCAGTAGGTAATCAACGCGACCTTGCGTAATTACCGACGATATAATGAGCTAACTATGGAATGCGGCACTAGCTCAGCTGGTAGAGCGCGACCTTGCCAAGGTCGAGGTCACGAGTTCGAACCTCGTGTGCCGCTCCAAACACTTGTTTTAGGTGTATAAACTAAAAAATGTGATGCGGCACTAGCTCAGCTGCTAAAACGTTAGACGCGACCTCAAGGTTGCGCCCAGCGGAAAACTAAGAGCTATATCGGAATGCGGCACTAGCTCAGCTGGTAGAGCGCGACCTTGCCAAGGTCGAGGTCACGAGTTCGAACCTCGTGTGCCGCTCCAAACACTTACTTTAGGTGTATAAACTAAAAAATGTGATGCGGCACTAGCTCAGCTGCTAAAACGTTAGACGCGACCTCAAGGTTGCGCCCAGCGGAAAACTAAGAGCTATATCGGAATGCGGCACTAGCTCAGCTGGTAGAGCGCGACCTTGCCAAGGTCGAGGTCACGAGTTCGAACCTCGTGTGCCGCTCCAAACACTTACTTTAGGTGTATAAACTAAAAAATGTGATGCAGCACTAGCTCTGCTGCAGTAGGTAATCAACGCGACCTTGCGTAATTACCGAGAACATAATGAGCTAACTATGGAATGCGGCACTAGCTCAGCTGCTACAGGTAAGGACGCGACCTTGCGTTATTATCGACAACATAATGAGCTAAATATTGTGATGCGGCACTAGCTCAGCTGGTAGAGCGCGACCTTGCCAAGGTCGAGGTCACGAGTTCGAACCTCGTGTGCCGCTCCAAACACTTACTTTAGGTGTATAAACTAAAAAATGTGATGCGGCACAGGCTCAGCTGCTACAGGTGAAGACGCGACCTAGCGTAGTTACCGACAAATCCAGAGCTAAATATGTGATGCGGCACTAGCTCAGCTGCAGTAGGTAATCAACGCGACCTTGCGTAATTACCGACAATATAATGAGCTAACTATGGAATGCGGCACTAGCTCAGCTGGTAGAGCGCGACCTTGCCAAGGTCGAGGTCACGAGTTCGAACCTCGTGTGCCGCTCCAACTCTCCTAAATATCCTTGTTTTTCAATCACTCTAAAAAAACCTTGCAGATATAGTCTTATTCCACCAATTTTTCATAACAAACTGATTGCTTAATTTTAATGCTACGCGTAAAATACGCGCTCTTTCGGCCTTACTATTATCGTTCCTTGCCTTACCCCGACTGGCCGAAACGGGACAAGGCTATACTAACCGTAAGGAATATCCATGCGTCATTACGAAATCGTATTCATGGTTCACCCAGACCAAAGTGAGCAAGTACCTGGTATGATCGAGCGTTATACTGGTGCTATCACTGAAGCTGGCGGTACTATTCACCGTCTAGAAGACTGGGGTCGTCGTCAACTGGCTTACCCAATCGAAAAGCTTCACAAAGCACACTATGTTCTATTGAACGTTGAAGCACCAACTGAAGTAATCAACGAGCTTGAAACTTCTTTCCGCTACAACGATGCAGTGCTTCGTAACCTAGTTATGCGTACTAAAAACGCGGTAACTGAAGCGTCTCCTCTTGCAAAAGAAGAGAAAAAAGAAGCAGCTTCTGCTTAATCGTTGTTGATTTCGGATTTGACTAACCTTTCGAGGTAATGGTGAGTAATCAGGTTGACCTGTATACCAATCAATATCTGCTTTCGGGCGTGATTTGTAAAACACCTAAATTTAGTCAAAGCCCAGCTGGGATCCCACATTGCATATTTGTACTTGAGCACAAATCAATGCAATTAGAGGCTGACCTTACTCGAAACGCCTACGTGCGTATTCAAGTGGTTGCCAGTGGAGAACAGTTCCGAAACCAAACTGAGCATTTATACGTTGGGCAAGCATTACAAGTTCGCGGTTTTATAAATCGCCACGAGAGCCGAAATGGCTTGAGTCAGCTGGTATTGCACGCACAACATATTGAAAGAATTAATTGAGGAAATTACTCATGGCACGTTATTTCAGACGTCGTAAGTTCTGCCGTTTTAAAGCGGAAGGCGTACAACAAATTGATTACAAAGATCTGGCTACTCTTAGAAACTACGTAACAGAAAGTGGCAAAATCGTACCTAGCCGTATCACAGGTACTAGCGCTAAATACCAGCGTCAGCTAGCAACTGCTATCAAGCGTGCTCGCTACCTAGCCCTTCTTCCATACACTGACTTACACAAGTAAGCAGCTGATTACTAGTTTTTAAAAGGTGTAGAGACATGCAAGTTATTCTACTAGACAAAATTGCAAACCTAGGTAGCCTAGGTGATCAGGTTAATGTTAAATCTGGCTTCGCACGTAACTTCTTATTCCCTAAGGGTAAAGCAGTTCCTGCAACTAAATCTAACATTGAAACTTTCGAAGCACGTCGCGCTGAGCTTGAAGCGAAAATCGCTGAAGAGCTAGTTGCTGCACAGGCACGCGCTGAAAAACTAGAAGCACTAGCTGAAGTAACTCTAGTTTCTAAAGCGGGTGACGAAGGTAAGCTATTCGGTTCTATCGGTACTCGCGATATTGCTGATGCTATCTCTGCAGTAGGTGTTGAGGTATCTAAGTCAGAAGTTCGTCTACCTCTTGGTACTATCCGTGAGACTGGCGAGTTCGATGTAGCTATCCAAGTACACTCTGACGTTACAGCTACGATCAAAGTAATCGTAATTGCTGAAGCTTAATTTTTAATTGAGCTTAAATTAAAAAAGCCGTGTATTTTTGTGCACGGCTTTTTATTCACTTAATTTTCCTAAATGAGCCCGAATTTCGGACAGTAAAAACCTAGTTAACAGATATTCTTAATGCTATTGGTTTTGTTGGTATCCAACTCTTAGGTTGAATTAAGTAACCCCTCGAAGAAAATCATAATAATAATCTTATTCATACCAATTTAAGGTGTGACATGGATGATCCTCTCGCTCAAAGTTTGCCTTATATCAAAAGGTAATACTGTTGTAATGTGGTGTAATAAGTTTCCTTTTTAGAAACTTTCGCTCCATGTTATGTTTACATATTATAGGTTAATCCTTTTCTTTGTCTTTTGTCTGTCATAAAGTGGAATAAAATGACAGCGCTATCAATTTAGTGGTGGAATAATTAAATGTCGGTAAATAAAGGTTTTACGCTTACAGAGCTATTAATTGCGGTTGCAATAGTGGCGATCACAGCCAGCGTGGCATATCCGTCATATGTGGAATACGTTCAGGATGGACGTCGTTCGCAAGCACAACAGCAAATGTTGGAAATGGCAGGTGTGATTGAGCGCATATATAGCCGTAATAGTGGCTACCCTGATGCGAGTTTACTTACAGACCTGCCTGAGTCTAAATTCTACACGTTTAAATATATTCCCACTGATAAACCAAATGGCGCAGTTGGGCAATACCGTAACTTGGGGTATCAATTTACAGCCACGCCAATAGCGGGAAAAGCACAAGCGGCTGACAGGTGTGGTGTACTAAGTATCAACCATCTTAGTGAACAGGGACCGAAGAACAATGACTGCTGGCAATAGATATTTAGGGTTTACCCTGCTTGAGCTGCTTATTTCCATGGCAATACTTGCAATTTTAGCTTCGATAGCTGCGCCAAGTTTTATAAAGCAAATTCAGCAAGACAGACTCACGACGCATGCTAATCAACTGCAGGCAGTATATCGCTTGGCCCGCAGTGAAGCGGTTCGACGAGAGCAGCAGGTGTCACTGGTCGTAGAGGACAGCGACTGGGTTGTGAAAACCAATGAAAATGGCCAATTGACCGAAGTAGGGCGGTTTTCTATTAAACATAGCTCGATAGAAGTGGCACTTGCCGATCAAGTTGTGCGTGAAAGTGGCGAAGTGCTGGCAACAAACAATATATTGATTACCGACAACATTGCCAATACTCAGGATTATCGTTTATGTGTGTTGGTCAGCGGTCAAAGTTGGTTAGCTGAGGCGGAACAAAATTGCAGTTAAGTAAGGGGTTTTCTCTCATTGAGGTTGTGGTGTCGATGTTGGTGGCTGGGTTAATGTTGCTTGGTTTGGCTGCGACGCAGCTTAAGTCATTACAGTTTGCCTCCAATAGCTTTCAATACACAATGGCGTTAATTCATGGTCAGAATGCAATTGAGAGAATATGGCCGTTGTTATGTGAATTGCAACATAACAACAATGATATGACGCTCGCCAATCCACTTATTCAACAGCTGCATCCTGCGGATAGTCGCTTTACGTTAGTGTTGCCTGCGACCTATAGCAATAACATGCAGCTTACGGTGAGCTGGGAAGATAAGCGAGTAAAAAACCCTGCTGAAAACCAAATTTCTTTAACTACCAGTTACCCAGAGGTTGCGGACACTTGTTCTCCGCCGGCAGGAGGGGGCTCATGAAACAGATAAATGGGTATACCTTACTGGAACTCATGGTTGCTATGGTTGTGGGGTTGGTATTGGTTATGGGGATTGCAACGTCGTACACGTCGATAAAAGAAACGGTGACGACAAGCCAGCAGCTTGCAACATCGCAAGAGATTGTTCGCTATACCAATCGAGTGATGATGCGCAGCATCAAGCAAACTCAGGAAGTCCCTACTGTGACGGCGACCGATATTACGATCCGCCAATTGGCAGGGGTCCCCGCTTGTGATGGCAGTGTCCCCATGGTTGACTACACTGAGCGCTATTTTTTACAAGATGGGTATTTAGTGTGCGATCGCGGCACGGGTGATATCAATCTTTTGAAGGGGGTAACTGGACTCACATTTGCAACCGATGCCAGTGGTCAGTTAATTACAGTCACAATACAGGGTAGTAGTTTTCCGACACAATATGGTGCAGGCATACAGATGAATTTTTACGCTGGATTAGGTAGCTAATACAATGAAACAACAACAAGGTTTTACACTGGTTAAAGTGATGCTGCTCGGCGGCATGGCTAGCGTTGTGGTATTCGCTTCCCTCAAGGAAGGTGTTGTACAAGAAAGATTAAGTGGTAACTTCCAAAAAGACATTAATGCAAGGTTAGTGGCTGAACAAGGGATCAGAGAATATCGTCAAAAGCTGGATGCGGCGTTAAGTGGCAATCCGCAAGACGTCAATGCGCTGATAAATGGTATAAACAAAACGGGTAGCGGTGCAGTTCCTGATTCGCAATATCAGATCTCGGTTAATGCCAATGGCAATGAGTTTGAAATCGAAAGCTTAGGTCAACGTCATGGTGAGCACGCGAACCATCGGCTAGTTGCGCGCTTTGAGTTGCAGCCAGCGGCGAAAGAGTCCATATTCCAAAATGCGGTGACTGGCTGTAAAGGGGTGAATCTATCTGGTAGTGGCTCTGTCGATAGCTACGACTCATCGAAAGGCACTTACGAAGAAACAAAAAGCCATGATGGTGATGTACACACAGTGGTAGGCGATGCAGATGTGGTGCTATCAGGCCACTCTCCGATTAAAGGCGATGTTGAAGCATCTGGTGTGATTTACTTAAAAGGCTCTTCACCGATTTTGGGTGATGTTAGGTCAAATACCGGGGTAGATATTTCGCCGTCATCGAGTGGTATTCGAGTGGAAGGTAATGTCTATAGCCGCGGCTTTTTCACGCATAGAGGCGGAAAGATCCAAGGTTATGTACGTGCAATGGGTGACGCGAAAATGGAGTGGGGCGCTGAGATCCTCAACCAAAATGGCGATGCGTTCGATATTCAATATACTGGCAGCGGTCAATTTAAAGATACTGGCTTGCAAGTTCAAGATGGTGTGCATTACTCCGATGCTAAATTTAGAGTCGCAGACTTAGTGGTTGAACCGGTAAAAGTGTACGATCCAGATTCTCCCGACTACGACCCAGCAAGGCCAAATAAAGAATGTGATCCTTTGGCGTTGCCTTTTAATATGGATAGCATTATCGATCCTCGTAATCGATTCACTCCTCTAAATGTAGGCGCGCAACAAATCTTGCACTTTAAACCTAAACAGGCCGTGTACGAGCGTAATGGCTCAAGTGTGTATGTTGCAAAAGAGCACACCATTTATTTGTTCCAAGGGGTAGATCAGAATTTCGGCACAGCGACAGAAAAAACGCAGTTTGCGTTCCCTTTTAAAGGGTTGAAGTTAGGATCTGACGGAAAAATAAAGATCTCTGGTGGCGATGTGATTTGGTTGATTGATGGTGACCTCACATTAACTGGCGACACCCATATCTGGATAGAAAAAGAAAGTTCTTTGACCGTGTTCACTACCGGCAAAGTTTCTATTGGCGCAAGTGCTAAGGTTATTGCTGAGCAAGAAGGCTTAACCAAGAAGAGCAAACTGCCGGTATTTAGTGTGTATTCTTCATTTGATGGCCCTAATGGTTTTGTATTTAGCGGCGCATCGTCACTATATGCTGCTATTTATTCACCGTTGACTTCTATTCTGTTGAACGGCAGTGGGCAATTGTACGGTACAGTTCGAGGGGCATCGATTACTGGTACCGGTGGTACAGGGATCCACTTTGATCAAGCATTAAAAAATGCAGGCATTGGCGTACAGCCGCCGGGACAAAAGCCGACATTGGTCTTTAAGGGCTGGCACTACAAACCGTACCAAGTTGCCGATGAGAGTGAAGCTAATACCAATTGAATTAATTCTCTAATCAATTTGAAGGGTGAAATAGCATATTAGCTTCGTTAAAAATTTCTCATTTAGAACAACTAAATAGCAAAATTTTTGCCTTGCCTATATGGATATAGGTACCTTAGCGGTAGCAGGACGCGAGAGCGGTGCTACTAAAGCTATTTCTCCGCTTCAAGATAGATCATTTACTTAATACAACTGGTATAAAAGCGCTGAGTAACTTTCCTAAGTGGAGCGCCAACGCTCCACTTTTTGCTGCTAAATACAAAAAGTAAAATTTTTTCAAACCCCTTTAAACCATTTCTGATTTCTCTCGCGTCTAAATAAGTACTTTATAAAAAAGTAGAAATTGGCAATTGAGCGTTGGTGACTTTGTTTGTTCCATTCGATATGCGAAGATGAAGGAATCAACCCAAAGGAACAGACGCATGATAATTAATGCCAAAGAGGCATTTACACAAGAACAAACCGATGCGCTAGTGGCTAGGTGCCAGCAAGGGGATCAAAGTGCATTTCGCGAACTATTTGAGCAACATCATCGTCGCGTATATGCATTATGTCTTAGATTGCTCGCTGAGCCTGCTCATGCAGAAGATGCATGTCAGGAAGTTTTTGTGCAATTGTGGCAAAAGATAGACCAATTTAAAGGGCAATCACAATTTACGACTTGGCTTCATAGTGTGACCAGTAATATTGCTATCAGCTATCTTAGAAAGCAAAAAAACTGGTTACAAAAGGTCGTAAGCTTTGAGCAGTCCGGTCTGGATGAGCAAGGTGCTGAGCAGCTAGGAGAGCTAAATGGCTTAGATAAACTCATTGTCAGATTGCCGGAACGTGCCAGGTTGGTTTTCGTATTACATGCTGTCGAAGGGTATCGCCACGAGGAAATTGCCAATATGTTAAACATGGCCGTAGGGTCGAGTAAATCGCAATATCACCGAGCACGTAACTTATTACAGGAGTGGTACAACAATGACTAAACCATCTTTTGATGAATTTATGCATACCGCACTGAATGACGAACAGTCGCAGCCAAAGCCACAACGTGACTTATGGCAAGGCGTTGAGCGTGCAATCAATCAAGCACAACCGATGCAGCCGCCGAAGCAAAATAATTGGCAAAAGTTATCTGGTATTGCGGCGTGTACTATTGCGGGCTTACTTGCTTGGCAAGTCATTATGAATCAGCCCAAGCAAGACTCACTGGCTAATATTAGCGCTTTTTTTGAGCAACAAAAGCAGTCTTTACTGGTTCAATATGAAACGCAGCCAGCGCTGACTTCTGATTGGCAGACACAATTGCAAGAGCTCGAGCAGGCGGAACAAGCGATTAAGTTGTCTTTAAAGCAAGATCCTGAGAATGCTGCGCTGTTAAAGATGTTAGCTCAGGTTTATCAGCAGCAACTCGACTTAATCAATAAGGTTCACCAACCTCGTTGGCAACAAATTTAGGAGAATTAGGATGAAAGCATTAATTATTGGCCTAGCGGCGCTACCTGCGATAGTGTTCGCCGGAGAATCTATCGATAAAGAACTGTCGGTTCCTGCAAATGGTAAAGTTGTCATCGAGAATCAGCGCGGTGACGTAACGATAAAAACATGGGATAAAAACGTTTTTAAAGTGACAGGCGAGTTAGACGATAAAGCCGAGGGTTATAAACTAGAAACCTCTGGTGAGGTAACCGAGTTTATCGTGAAGATGCCAAGACGCTATAAAAGTTGGGGCGGTGGTGATGGCTCTAAACTCACCATTTACATGCCTCGTAGCAGTGAATTAAATTTTGAAGGGGTGGTGGTTGATGTTGAAGCTGCTGATTTAACTGCGGGCGCCCGTATCAAAACGGTCAACGGCAATATTAAAGCGAGTAAAATCAGCGGTAAAATTGCATTAGAAACGGTAAATGGTGATATTGATAGTCGTGACTTAGATGGCAATATTCAGTTTGAAACCGTCAATGGGGACATTGAGGATATCGCTTCGAGCGGTAAGCTAAGATTTAACGCCGTTAATGGCGAAATTAAAACGCAAACCACCGCAACCGAGCTGCGCTTAGAAAACGTCAATGGCGAAGTCGAGTTGAAGATGGCTGAGTTAAAAGACTTACGCTTATCTACCGTTAACGGCGAAATAGCAGTATATGCAGCAAAGTTACTGGATAACGCCAATATAAATATGGACAGTGTTAGTGGCGATATTGAGCTTTATTTCCCTGCAGATGTATCGGCAAGGTTTGAAATCAACGCGCATTCAGGTGGCCATATCACCAATGAGCTAAGTTCAGATCAAGTTAAAAAAGCCAAATATGGCCCAGCTCGTTCACTCGAGTTTGTGCTTAACGGTGGTAATGCAGATGTAGAAATCGATACCGTTAGCGGCAATATTGAGCTAAAGCGTAACTAGTGAAGCAATAGAGCAGTAAGAACAACAAAAGGCCAGAGTTTCCCCCAAACTCTGGCCTTTTGTTATTTGCACTTATGGGTAGACCAGATACAATAGAGGGCCTTCAATTTCTCAATGTTGTGATATGGCTAAACCAGATATACAAGTCGATACCTTAAAAGTTCCACCGCACTCAATTGAAGCTGAGCAATCTGTGCTCGGTGGCTTGATGCTAGATAATGAAGCCTTCGACCGTGTTGCGGAATTGGTGGTATCTCATGACTTTTATACCAGAACCCACAAGCTGATCTTTGAAGCGATGGAAAAGCTGGTAGAGCTTAGTCAACCTATCGACTTAATCACGATTTCTGAGAATCTAGAAAAGAACAATCAGTTAGAAACCATAGGTGGTTTCTCCTATCTTGCTGAGATTGCTAAAAACACGCCAAGTGCTGCAAACATTGATGCATACGCGAGTATCGTCCGTGAGCGTGCGGTTGTTCGCGAAATGATTGGCGTGGCGAATGAAATAGCAGAGGCTGGCTTTAATCCTGAGGGACGAGATAGCCATGAGCTGTTAGATTTAGCTGAGAGCAAGGTATTTAAGATTGCTGAGCAGCGCACTAAAAGCACTGAAGGTCCGCAGAGTATTCACAGCATCCTAGAGAAAACCGTTGATAAAATTGAAGAACTTTACCAATCTCCACAAGATGGTGTTACCGGGGTAAGTACAGGCTACGGCGACTTAGACAAGATGACAGCAGGACTACAGCCTTCTGATTTGATCATTGTTGCAGCGCGTCCGTCGATGGGTAAAACCACATTTGCGATGAACTTGGCTGAGCATGCCGCGATGACGCAAGATAAGCCAGTACTGATCTACTCGCTAGAGATGCCTTCAGAACAGATCATGATGAGGATGCTCGCCTCACTCGGCCGTATCAACCAAACCAAGGTACGTACCGGTCAATTAGATGATGACGATTGGGCACGTTTGTCATCCACCATGGGCTTACTGATGGAAAAGGGCAAGATGTACATAGATGATGCATCCGGTCTTACGCCAACAGATGTGCGTTCACGCGCGAGACGAATTGCGCGCGATCACGGTGGGATCAGCATGATCATGGTGGACTACTTGCAGCTCATGCGCGTACCGAGCCTTTCGGACAACCGTACGCTTGAGATTGCTGAAATTTCTCGTTCATTAAAGGCACTAGCCAAAGAGCTGCAGTGTCCAGTTATCGCGCTTTCTCAGCTTAACCGTACGCTAGAACAACGTGCAGATAAACGCCCAGTAAACTCTGACTTACGTGAATCAGGCTCTATCGAGCAGGATGCCGACTTAATCATGTTTATTTATCGTGATGAAGTTTACAACGACGATAGCCTAGACAAAGGCACGGCCGAAATCATCATAGGTAAGCAACGTAACGGTCCGATCGGTAAGGTTAGGTTAACCTTCCAAGGTCAATACTCTCGATTCGATAACTATGCGGGTCCAGCAATGGACGACGAATATTAACTGTCAATTGAGTAGTGAAATGCGACTAGCAAGTGCTGAAATCGATTTAACCGCGCTGAGAGAAAACCTACAGCTAACGCAAAAACTGGCGCCAAAAAGTAAGATTATGGCGGTACTTAAGGCCAACGCTTATGGTCATGGTTTGGTTAAAATAGCTCAGCATTTGCAAGATGCGGATGCATTCGCTGTGGCGAGAGTTGATGAAGCGCTCGCGCTTAGAACAGGTGGCATCACTAAACCAATTGTCTTGTTAGAAGGTTTTTTTCATCCTTCTGATTTACCTATTTTACTTGCCAATAATTTGCAAACCATAGTGCATGACATTTCTCAGCTTGAAGCCATTGAGCGTGCTAATTTAGATGCACCGCTCACAGTGTGGCTAAAAGTAGATACCGGTATGCATCGTCTCGGCGTTGAGCCTGAAGAGTTTGAAGCGTTTTATGCTCGCCTTAAGCGATCAAAAAATGTTGCTGATAAAATCCACTTAATGACACACTTTGCTTGTGCCGATGATATCAAAGACAATAAAACCGAAGTACAACAAGTGTTATTTAAGTCTTTGGTTGGTCAAAGTCACGCACCATTGTGTTTGGCAAACTCCGCGGGGATCATAGGTTGGCCTGAATCTCATGGCGACTGGATCCGTCCGGGCCTAATGCTTTATGGCGTTTCACCTATGCTTGCGCGTGTTGGCCAGCAACATGGATTAAAGCCCGTCATGCGCTTGACTACTAAAGTTATTGCCATCAAGCGGGTGAGAGCACATCAGGCGGTAGGTTATGGCGGACGTTGGCAATGTGAACAGGACACCTATCTTGCCGTTATTGGTGTTGGCTATGGAGACGGTTATCCCAGACACGCTAAAATTGGCACTCCGGTGGTTATTGGTAACCAGCGTTACGGTATAGTCGGCACCGTGTCTATGGATATGATCAGTGTGAATATTGGTGATAATTCTAATGGCATTCAAGTTGGTGAAGAAGTAGAAATGTGGGGACCAAACCTGCCCGTAGAAGAGATAGCGCAATGTGCAGATACGATTCCATATGAGCTGCTGTGTAACGTCACCCCAAGAGTAAGCTACGAATACATCGAAGGCTAAGCGCCTAGCCTTTTCTGTCACCTTGAAGCGTTGCGATAACGCGTCTTGCACCACCATGGTCACGATGCTCACCGAGATAAATACCTTGCCAAGTACCTAAACGCAGGCGGCCCTCAGAAATGGGAATGGTTACTTCACATCCTAAGGTGCTGGATTTGATATGTGCTGGCATATCGTCATCACCCTCATAGTCATGGCGGTAGTAGCTTTGCCTCTGTGGTACAAAATGATTAAAGTGGCTTTCCATGTCCATACGTACCGTAGGGTCGGCATTTTCGTTAATTGTTAGGCTGGCGGAGGTGTGTTGTATAAACAGGTGCAGCAGCCCTATACGATAGTCATGTAGTTCAGGAAGCTGCGAGATAATCTCGTCGTCTACCAAGTGAAAGCCTCGCTTTCGAGGCTTCAAGATAATTTGTTTTTGAGTCCAACTCATAAAGTAACGTGTGTTTTTAACTGTTAGGCGAGTTTGTCGAAGCTGACTTCGATATTGGCATTACCGTCAGGAGAGGTGAATGGCATAATAAGTTTAGGACCATCACATTTATGAGTGATGGTATGGCCTGGGCCTGAAACGACAACCGGTGTTGCCATATCAAATTCGTAACCTTTTTCGCCGAGCAGGTTTTTAGCACCGCCAGTGACCATGTTGGTGATTTCACCAACCATATCAGTGACGTCTTCATTTATGGAGTCTGGGCGTTCACCAAGCATACGCTCCATAATGGTTAGCGCTAAGTTTTCTTCAAAGGTGATCGAAAATGACCCTTTTGTCTGTGGACCAACCATACCAATCAGACCCGATACATCACCTTGTGCGACTTCGTCTTTCTTCACTTTTGGCTTACCCGGCGTCAATTCTGTTTGCGCCATTGTAGCCAATACATTGATTAGAGATGATAAAAAGGGGTTGATGAACTCTACATTCATATTGACTTTCCCTTACGCTTTTTTAATAAATTAGTGTCGCTCTTAGTGATAAGTGTAGTGGGCTTTTTTACTCACTGCACTTAATCTTTACATTTTTCGCAACGGCCATGAGCCTCGATGGTTTGCTCTGTAACCACAAATCCGGTTTCCGCAGCTAGGCTGTTCAGTTCATGCGAAATCGTGTTTGAGTGTAACTCTTGAACGTTACCGCAACTATCGCAGATCAGTAACTGCACTGGATGTGTGTGGTCGAAGTGATGGCAAAGCATAAACGCATTAGTGCTTTCTATTTTATGGATAAAACCCAACTCAGAAAGAAAGTCTAAGGCACGATATACGGTAGCTGGTTTTGCAGCCGCTTCCGTCAACTTGAGCTCTTCAAGTAAGTCGTATGCGCCAACGCCACCTTGTTTAGAGGCGAGTAGTCTAAATACTTTTTCTCTAATAGGAGTAAATCGTGCACCACGGTTGTCACATACTTGCTTGGCTTTGCTAACTAGTAACTCTATATTCATGATTCAAAATCCTTACACTGCCTTGCAATACTAACATATTATTTTTATTAGTCTTGTGTTTACCCAGATTTATTATCTCAAGTGGATATTCGGGAGCGATGTTGCTTTTAAAGTTTGTTTTGCTTGCTAAGATGAGCGCTTAACTGGTTCGATCTTAGTATGGTAAAAGCTTTCAAATTGTGCTGCAGAAAGCGGCTTGCTGATCAGATATCCTTGACCAAAATCACACTCTAGCTGCTGCAATAAACGCAATTGCTCCAGTGTCTCCACGCCTTCGGCGACTACTTTCATCGATAAATTATGCGCCATGGCAATAATGGTTTTAACTAACGCTTTAGACTCGTGAGTGGTGAGCATATCGCTGATAAAACTGCGGTCTATTTTGAGTAAATCGAAGGGGTAATGACGGAGATAGTTCAGTGACGAATAGCCCGTACCAAAATCATCCAAAGATAATTTAAACCCTAACTGATGTAATTGGGTTAGGGTCTGTTTTACCTGTGCCTGTCCTGAGATCAGTACGCCTTCTGTGATCTCCAGCTCGATAAAGCGATTGGCAATCGGGATGTCTTTTACTAATAGCTCAATCTGTTTCAAAAGGTTTGGGTCTTTAAACTGCCTTGGTGATAAATTGATTGCGATGCGGATGTCGGAGTCTAAGTGTTGCTGCCATTGGTGTGCTTGGTTAATAGCCGTTGAGAGCACAAACAATCCGATGTCGATGATCAAACCGCTTTGTTCCGCAACGGGAATAAACTCCGCAGGAGAGACATTACCCAGTGTTTTACTGTGCCAGCGAAGTAAAGCTTCCGCGCCAAATACATCACTGTTTTCAATATAAAATTGAGGTTGGTAAAACACTTCTAACTCGTGTTCATTTAGTGCTACGCGCAGTGCTTCCTCAATTTCAATGCGTCGAGACAACTGTTGACTCATCTTTTGATTAAATAGACAGTAGTTGTTGCGACCATTACTTTTGGCATTGTACATTGCGGTATCAGCGCAGCTAAGTAACTCTTGGGGGGAGTTCGCGTCTAAAGGATAGATAGCAACGCCTATACTGACTGAAATATTAAAATCTTTATCGTCGACAATAATGGGATGGTGAAAAAGTTTGATGAGCATATCGGCAACTGAGGTAATGTCTGCAGTATGTTTAAATCCTCCCATCAACACAATAAACTCATCACCACTAAGACGTGACACGGTATCTTGCTCACGTAGCGATTGCTTGAGTCTTTCTCCCGAAGCGATGAGAATTTGATCCCCCGTTTCGTGTCCGAGTGAATCATTGATCCTTTTAAAATCATCTAAATCAATAAAAAACACCACCGCAAGCTCATCGTTGCGTTCGGCATCAAACAGTTGCTGCGCTAGCCGCTCCATCGCTAAAAAGCGATTTGGTAAATCGGTCAATGAGTCATAAAAAGCGTGATGTAAAATGACTTCTTCTTGACGCTTTTTCTCGGTGATATCTCGCACTGCAATAACCAATTGATCTGTTCCTGGAATAGGAGATAACCGAGCTTCAAATAGCTTCGCTTGATCAGCAATTGTCAGTGGATATTCTATTTGGGTTAATTGGTGGCGCTGATTGGCAGACTTGATGGCTTGGCTAAAGTGTTTAGCTGCGTGGGAGGGCAATACTTCCGACATTTTCTTGTTGATAAATTGCTCAGGCGACATATACAAGTCGTCTGATTTTCCGGTATGGCATTCTAAGATAGTGCCATCCGTATTGATTATAAAGAAAATATCCGGTAATGCCTCAAAAACACTATTAATAAGTGCGTGACGGCGCTGTAATTCTTGGGTGCTTTGTAATTGTTGTTGCCAGTTTTTTTCTAACGTTTGTGCCATGACATTGAATTGCTTGGCAAGGACTCCAAGCTCGCCATGTCCCACAATGTCGGCTCTACTGCTCAAAGACTTTGTGGATAATGCATTGCCTACTTGGATCAGTCTTTTGATCGGTTTATGAATGAAGTAATGGGTAAAGCTTAGTAGCGCGATAATGATGAGTATCAAAAACACCGCTAAAATACTCGCCTTCGTTATCAACTGTTGCTTTAACGAAAGAAAAACGGTGCTTACGTCATAAATAGCAATCAGCCTAACTAAATCAGCGGACTCAGCGACGGGCACTTTAGGAGAAATGGGAATAGCTGCGAGAAAGTGCTGCTGATTAGGGTCAAATGCCACAGTGAGGTCAAGTGTGCGTAGTGTTGCTGTCACTTGCGCCTGACTGATAACTTGATTAAATACTTGCAGTCCAACCGCTGAGTGTTGGCTTTCGTTGAGGAGCGTTTCTCCTTGAATAAGGAAGAGCGCTTTATATTTACCGTCAGAATAATAATCCTCGAGAGTCAGACTTATCTGATTATCGTTGCCCTCCACAAATTCAGTGAAAAGATGTCTACCTAAATGCGTAAAGTTTTGTCTCAGCCTAGCCTCATAGCTTTCGAGCAGCATGTCTCGCTGGTTAACATATGAAATGGAGATAATAAAAGACGAGATCACCAAGCCACAGAGTACCGTGCCCCAAGTCAATGTTTGTTTTAAGTTTATAGAAATAACCCGATTACTCATAAATAACCAATTCAATTACCCTGATCTCGATTAGGTTTATTTTTTCTGCACAGCACTTCAACATTTAAGTGTAGTCCAGCTGCAAAAGCTTGTATTAGATTTGAGGGAAAACTCTTGTGGCAGAGCGAGTGCTATGGCGATGGTGTCTTGAGTTTTCGCATTAGGTCCAATCTCGTTTTCTTTCGCTTTGACCGCAAATGAATTGCTGTAAGCGAATTGGCTTTTTATATTGGTTAAAAAGAAAACAACAAAAGAGAAAAATAATGAATAAGGTCGTTAAGTGCACACTGGTTAGTATGCTATGTGCTTCTGTAAGCTCAGCGGCTCTCGCATATGACAGGATCACGGGAAAAGCTTTTGCTAGCCGTTCAGAGGTTATTGCAACTCAGGGTATGGCTGCAACTTCTCAACCACTGGCAACCCAAGTCGCAATAGAGGTATTGAAGCAAGGCGGAAACGCCATAGATGCTGCAATTGCAGCTAATGCCATGCTTGGCCTAGTGGAGCCTACAGGTTGCGGTATCGGTGGCGACTTATTTGCTATTGTGTGGGACGCGAAGCAACAAAAGTTATTTGGTCTCAATGCTTCAGGGCGCTCACCAAAAAGCCTTTCGCTAGCAAAGTTACAGCAGCAAGGAGATACGATTCCAAGTTATGGGCCGCTTCCTGTTTCTGTGCCCGGTGCGGTCGATGGTTGGTTTGAACTGCACAAAAAATTTGGCAAACTGCCAATGAAACAGTTACTTCAACCCAGTATCGACTACGCTAGAAGCGGCTTTCCAGTTTCGGAGTTGATTGCTTATTACATGCAGCGCTCGGTGTCAGCTCGTGAGCAATATTCCGGATTTAAAGAAGTATTTATGCCTGAGGGTGAAATGCCTAAAAAGGGAGAGATATTTAAGAATCCGGCACTCGCTAATACCTATGAGTTACTTGCAGAAAAAGGCCGCGATGCCTTTTATAAAGGCAAAATTGCTAAAGAAATCGACCGTTACATGAAAGCCAATGGTGGATACTTAAGTTACCAAGACTTGGCTGAGCACCACAGTGAATGGGTTGACCCCGTAAGTGCTGATTATCGCGGCTACACGTTATGGGAACTACCTCCCAATGGTCAGGGCATTGCCGCCCAGCAAATTCTCAATATTTTAGAGGGCTATGATATCAAGGCTATGGGATTCGACAGCCCTGAGTATATTCACACCTTTGTTGAAGCAAAAAAACTTGCCTTTGCAGATAGGGCAAAATACTACGCCGATCCAGACTTTAATGAGATACCAGTCGCAATGCTTATTTCGCAAGCATATGCTGACAAAAGACGTGCATTGATTGATCCAAATAAAGCAGCTAAACGCGATCATGCAGGTCCTGTAGAAGGGGATACCATTTATCTCACTACTGCTGATAAAGAAGGGAATATGGTGTCGCTGATCCAAAGTAATTTCCGTGGTATGGGCTCGGGTATGACTCCAGCTAAGCTTGGCTTTGTCTTGCAAAATAGAGGCGAGCTATTTGCGTTAGATAAAAACCACTACAACGGTTATGCGCCGGGAAAAAGACCATTTCACACCATTATTCCTGCCTTTGTCACAAAAGATGGTAAACCATGGATGAGTTATGGCGTGATGGGAGGTGCGACTCAACCGCAAATGCATGCGCAGATCCTCATTAATATGATTGATTTTGGTATGAATCTACAAGAAGCGGGCGATGCGCCTCGAATTTTGCATAGTGGTTCATCGCAGCCAACCGGTGAAATCATGACGGATGGAGGGTATATCAGTCTCGAGTCTGGCTTTTCGATGGAAACCCGTAGAGAGCTGATAAAAAAAGGTCATAAGTTACAACAAGCAGTTGGTCCTTATGGCGGTTATCAAGCGATTATGCGAGATGGTAAAACTGGAGTGTACTATGGTGCATCCGAAACAAGAAAGGATGGCCAAGCAGCAGGTTACTAAAAGCCTGATTGGGTAGTGAAATCCACACGAATTGTAACAGTTAAAGCACTTCGCTTTTTGTTATCTTGATGTAATATTATTGTCGTTAAACGGAAATTTAAGGAACAATAACATGACAAAAATAATAACAAAGCGAAGTGCCTTGTCGACACTCGTTGCGGCGCTTTTAACTACGCAGAGTTGGGTAGTATTTGCTGACACCATTATCAATAATGTTTACTCAGAAAAGGGCTTGGCTGGTACGCTAAGCCAAGAAAAAATCGACGAGCAAAACTATACAGCCAAAATTGAGTTTGGCTGGAACAACCGTCGGATCTTAATTGATGAAACCTTAAAGTTGAATGAAAAAGGACTACCCATCAATTTTAGTCTTAAAGGACGTTCTGCTTTTGGCTCCACAATTGACGAAACGTTTAGTTATAACAGAGGCATTGCGCAGTGGAAAAGTGTCAATGAATCAGGCATTAAAGCTGACGCGACACTCGATTTCTACGTACCGTCTAATAACCACCTTGCATTAGATAACGCGACGATGCGTTATGCTCTAAAAAATAATAAATACGAATTAGATGTTTACCCTCAAGGTAAAATGCTTATCGAAAAAATGAAGTCGATGAAGTTGGGGGAACAAACCGTTCATCTATTAGTAACGAGTGGCCTTAGTCTTACTCCTAATTTTGCATGGTATGACGACGATGGTAACTATTTCGCGCAAAGTTGGGGGCCAATGTATGTCTTGCGCGACGGCTACACCAAAGCACAGTTCGAAGAACTTGAGACTATCCAAAAACAAGCCGAACAGCAACATCTAGAAAACCTCGCTAATAAGCTGACACACGATGTCCCTGCATTACTTATTGAAAATGTTGCCGTCTTTGATGGTGAGCAGAAAAAACTGCTGAAAAACCATGATGTGTTGATTAAAGATGGCAAGATTGTCGAAATCTCTAAACATATTAAAAAGCAAAATGGCGTGGTTAGCCTTGATGGAAAAGGGAAAACCTTGATCCCAGGGCTTTGGGATATGCACGGTCATTTATCAAAAGAGAACGGTATTTTAAATATTGCGAACGGTGTTACCAGCGTTAGAGACATGGGTAACGAGCACGACAATATTATGGAAATTGAAGCGCTATTTAATACCAATCAGGTGTTGGGCTCGCGTGTATATCGTGCTGGCTTTATGGATAAATTCAGCGAAAACTCAGCAGGCTTAAGTGTGAAGTCATTGGAAGAAGCGCTCGAGACGGTCGATTTCTTTGCCGATAATGGCTATGTTCAAGTGAAGCTCTATTCTTCTATCGATCCGAACTGGGTAAAGCCTATTTCTGAACGTGCACATAGCCGTGGATTGAGACTTAGCGGTCACGTGCCCGCGTTTATGACGGCAGAGCAAGCCATTGAAAATGGTTATGATGAGATTCAGCACATTAATATGCTATTCCTTAATTTCCTTGCTGGTGAAGAAGTGGATACCAGAACACAAAAACGGTTTTCACTGATGGGAGAGCAAGCCTCTGGCTTATCACTTGATAGTCCAGAGATGAATGCATTCATCAAGTTACTAAGTGATAAGCGCATCGTTGTGGATCCTACCGTATCTACATTCAGAAGCTTATTGATGGCAGAAGATCAAAAGATCAATCCGGAATTTGCTGCTATTTCAGAGCATATGCCAATTGCATTCGCTCGCGGTTTAAAAGGGGCTGAGATGCATGTTGATGAACAGTTTAAACTGAGCTATCAAGAGTCAGGTGAAGCAATGCAAAAAATGCTGAAAAAGCTCTATGATGCTGGTGTTCCAATGGTACCTGGAACGGATAATATTGCAGGCTTTACCTTGATCCGTGAGCTAGCACTTTACGTTGATGCGGGCATTCCTGCGGCCGATGTGCTGAATATGGCAACGCTTGAGAGTGCTAAATTGATGGGGGTTGCACATCAAACCGGTTCAATTGCCAAAGGAAAAGTGGCAGATCTAGTGTTGATCGATGGCGATCCACTTAAGGATATAACAGCACTGCAAAAAGCGACATTGGTGATCAAAGGTGAGCAAGCGTTTAAGCCTGCTGAAATTTACCAAGCGATTGGAGTGAAGCCGTTCACTACCTCGCCTTCGCTAAAGTAATATTAAGTACATTACAAAAGTAATAGTTTGATGCTATAAAACCAGTGCAAAAAATATAACACTTGCACTGGTTTTATTTTCGTTACCTCGATATCAGACTAAATTGTATTTCCGAGTTTTATCAAAAGTGTTTCTAAAACAGAGGCTTGTTTAAAAAACAAACAAATTGTTCTGGCTTTCCTGTTACTACCTAATAAAAAATTCCTAAAAACGGTTTGGTGTAATCTTGTGTAATGGATAAATTTACTTTTTTGTTAATAAAGCGGTTTATTTATCAGTTTCTTGTGCTAGCCTTTTTCAGTACAGATCACGAGTCGTTGATGTGAAGCCATACAAATTGTGTGTGTTTTACCAGCTTCGGTATGGTCTTTTTTATAACTCTATTTGAGACTTTGATGTCGTCACCCTCGCGTACAAGGATGGTAAAAAAGTTGCCATATTCAAGCGTTAAAGTGACAGTGAGTGATTACAGCAATGTTGTATATATGCTGCAAGCAAATAGCAAAAGGTGCTGTTGATTAACTTGGCTCGCGGTTTTAGCGGTTAGTTAACCTTTATAGATATACCCTACAAACGTTTTCCTACTTAAGTGGGTACTGTGTTTGTTGCGGTTAAGTAATTGATTGGTTTTTTACAACGTTACTGATGGTTAACTGTCGCAGGCCAAATTGATACTGCTCGCGCTGTTGCCAAAGGAATCCCAACCAAGTTATGGGGATGGCATGAATACAAATATTGTTACTATACTCGCGAGTTTAGCGCGTACTCGATCTCAAGATATTGCCTATCAGTATTTTTACGATGAGGCATTACCAAGTAAAACTATTTCCTACCAAGAACTGCATGAGCGTGCAGCCTCTATTGCTGAGACATTGAGTGAATATTTTGAACCGGGTGACAGAGCATTATTACTGTACAACTCTGGATTTGAATTTATTGAAGCCTTTTTTGCTTGTTTATACGCAGGGATAATTGCGGTACCGGTTTATCCCCCTAAAAAGAATCAAAATGTTGATCGTCTGCGTGCCATCATCGAAGACGCAGGTGCCAAAGGTGCGCTTACCAGTGAAAAGATCAATGAAATCGCCAAGCCATTGCTTGATTCTGAGCCAAGTCTAGCGCAGTTAGCGCTATTTACTACCGATAACATTGCACTTAAATCGACCACTCAACAGTGGCCTCGTGCACAGAACCGTGGTGAGCAACTGGCATTTTTGCAATATACCTCAGGCTCGACGGGCACACCTAAAGGCGTAATGGTAACTCACGATAATATTCTTGATAATCAGGCGCTAATGAAAGAAGCGTTTGGTCACGATAGCAACTCTTCGATTGTAAGTTGGTTGCCTCATTTCCATGATATGGGACTGATTTTTGGCATTATGCATCCAATCTATATCGGTGCGACAGCGGCGCTGATGAATCCGGCTTATTTCCTGCAAAAACCACTACGTTGGCTAAAACTGCTTTCACAAACCAAAGCATTAACGTCAAGTGCGCCAAACTTTGCCTATGATCTGTGTGTGGACACCGTCAAAGATGAAGACCTTAAAGACTTAGATTTGTCCCATTGGCGCTCAGCATTAAATGGCGCAGAACCAGTGCGTGCCAGCACGTTAGAGCGATTTTATCAAAAGTTTAAAGTGTGTGGCTTACAAAGAGAGAGTATCGCACCTTGTTACGGTATGGCAGAAACCACTTTATTTGCAACTGGTGGACGTCTTCTAGAAAAGCCAAAGATATTACGTATTGATGCAGCCAAGCTACAGCAGGGCATAGCCGAACAAGTCGCAGATGAAGATACAGTAGATTCGTTTTATGCATTAGATGTGGCTGATGAACAGCAACCTTATTACGCCGTATCTTCTGGCGTGAGTTGGGGCGAGCATTGTATTGCGATTGTTAACCCTGAGTCTTTTGAAGCATGCAATGATGGTGAAACCGGAGAAATTTGGGTAACTGGTCCAAGTGTAGCAAAGGGGTATTGGAATAACCCAGCGGCAACTGAGGCTACATTTCATGCCAGAATTAAAGGTGCTGACGAGCGGGCTTATCTCCGTACTGGTGATTTAGGCTTTATCCAGCGTGGGGAATTGTTCGTTACAGGACGCGCCAAAGACGTGCTTATCTTCCGCGGTAAAAACTACTACCCGCAAGATATAGAACTTACGGTTACACAAGCAAGCGATAGCTTAGAACAAAATGGCGGCGCAGCGTTTTCGGTCGCCGCTAATGGTAATGAAGAGCGTTTGGTGATAGTACAACAAGTAAAGCGTACTGCACTAAGAAAGTTAAATGCTGAGCAGGTATTACAGCAGATCACCGCTGCGATCGTTGAGCACCACGGCATTACGCCTTATGACATCGTATTGATAAAGCCCGGTCGCATTCATAAAACATCGAGCGGTAAAATTCAGCGCCAAGAGAATAAGCGCAGTTATTTAGCCGATAACTTTGAAGTAATTGCGCGCGCCCGTGAAGCTGCTGTACCACAGCAAGCTGAGGCGCCATCGTCCTCATCGTCACTACAACAAATTCAGCGGTTATTACAAGATTTAGTCGCACAAGAAATAGATAAGCCCGCGCGTAGTTTGGATATCGACGCGCCATTCTTGGCATTAGGTGTGGATTCGATGAAAGCGGTACGGATCTCAGGGGAATTAATGGAAGTACACGAGCTAGATCTTGAGCCTACGGTACTTTACGAATATCCCTCAATTCGCGAACTAGCCCAGTATTTAAGTCAGTTTAGTACGCTTACTCAAGCCCTAGGACAGACAGAGCTTAACGAGTCGAAAGGCGCCACTGAGCAAGCGAATAAGACGCAGCCTACTCGTCGAGCTGAAGATATTGCAGATACAGATATTGCCGTGATTGGCATGGCCTGTCGTTATCCTTCAGCAAATGGACTCGATGCATTTTGGCAGCTGTTATGTCAGCAAGGTGATGGGATCACCACGCCAGATCCTAAGCGCCAGCAGCTTTGCCCGAATCTTGAAGCCGACCGACTTGGTGGCTATTTAGAGAATGTCGATGAGTTTGATGCTGCATTATTCGGCATCTCGCCACTCGAAGCTAAGCATATCGACCCACAACATAGATTACTGCTCCAAACGACTTATCACGCTATACAGCATGCCGGTTACCAACCCGCCACGCTCGCAGGTAGCAATATTGGCGTGTATGTTGGTATATCGCAAAATGATTACTTTTTATTGTCGCAACAACAGCAAAAAAGTACCGCGTATTTAGGCACGGGCACAGCACTGAGCATTGCAGCAAACCGTATTTCTTATAGCTTTAATTTTACCGGCCCGAGTGTGGCGATTGATACGGCGTGCTCGTCATCGCTGGTGGCACTTCATCATGCAATTCAAGCACTAAGAAATGGAGAAACGAACGCGGCGTTGGTGGCGGGCGTTAATCTTATTCTGAGCGATGATGTGACTAAGGCCTGTGAAAACGCACAAATGTTGGCAGCAGACGGCCATTGCAAAACCTTTTCACAGGCAGCGGATGGCTATGTGCGAAGTGAAGGAGTTGGGGTGGTGATGCTAAAGCCGCTACAACAAGCCATGGCAGACAACGACCCGATTGTTGGTGTACTCAAAGGCAGTGCAATTAATCAAGACGGCCGCAGCAATGGCATTACCGCGCCAAATAGTGCCGCGCAACAGGCTGTGATCAATGCCGCCCTTGATAATGCCAAGATGCAGGCGGGAGATATCCACTATGTGGAAACCCATGGCACGGGTACGGAGCTTGGCGATCCTATCGAGATCACAGCATTAAACCGCACGTATGGAGAACACCATAGTCGCCATGATCCGGTTATTCTCGGTGCGGTAAAAGCGAATATTGGTCACCTTGAGTCTGGTGCGGGTATTGCTGGGCTTATCAAAACGCTACTGTGTTTACAGCATGGGCAAATTCCTGCACAGCGTTACAGTGAGGTGTTAAATCCGCATATCCCATGGCAAAAGCTCCCATTTATGGTGCCGCAAAACATGCAGACATGGCCTGTACCACAAGGGGGAATAAGAGCCGCTGGATTAAGCTCTTTTGGTTTTGGTGGTACTAATGCACATGTGATCTGCGCACAAGCGCCTGCGCCTAAACCAGAAATGCAAGCTGAAGTAACACCGCCTTCGTTTTATCTATTGCCTCTCGCTGCTAAATCTAAAGCTGCATTGCAGAAACTTGCTGGTCACTATAGTGAACGATTGTCGAGTCTGACGCCTCAAGCATTTGATGACTTCTGCGCACAAAATGCCGAGCAAGTACCGCTTAAAGGTGTGCATAAAACGTTTAGTGGTGTGAGTAGAGAAGCACTTATTTCGCAACTGAATAGTCCCATTATTGTTGAACAGTCTTCGGCAAATGATGCTCCAGAAGTTGCGTTTTTGTTCACCGGACAAGGTTCGCAATACCCCTTGATGGCTCACGCTTTATATCAACACCACGCAGTGTTTCGCAGTCACTTAGATGACATTGACAGCCTGATTGGCGAGCGCTTTGGAGCACGCCTGTTGGATGTGTTATTCGATGAAAAGCATAGTGAACTGCTGGCACAAACCCGTTGGACGCAAGTGAGCTTGTTTGCCGTTGAATACAGTGTGGCAAACTTATTGATGCATTATGGGGTGAAGCCATCCCAGCTACTCAGTCATAGTGTTGGTGAGTATGCAGCGGCTTGTATTGCTGGCGTGTTCTCGCTTCGTGATGGCGTTGAGTTGATTGCAGCGCGTGGTCAACTAATGCATGAATTACCGATAAAAGGCAGCATGATCGCCGCAAGATGTGATGAAATAACCGCACGTAATTGCTTGAGTGAGATTCAGGAGCAAGTGGTTATCTCAGCCTTCCATGGTGAGGCTGGGGTAGTATTCTCCGGTGCTGATGAAGCAATCACAGCCCTCAGTGACGTGCTTGCAGCACAGCAAATTAAAGTAAAAGCGCTGCATACGGCAAACGCTTTCCACTCTCCATTGATGGCCCCCATGCTAGAGGCCTTTAGGGAAGTCGCTGAACAGGTTAGATTCCAACAGCCTCGGCTGCCTTTTGTTTCATCCATGACGGGGCAAGTGGAGTCTACACTTATCGCTACGGCCGAGTATTGGGTTGAACAAATTAAGGCACCGGTTCGCTTTGTTGACTGTGTAACTGCGCTTGAGTCACTAGAGCATGGCTTAGCGATTGAGCTTGGTCCTAAACCTATTTTGAGTGGCTTACTACAGGAAAATAGCAATAACAAAGCGCTCAGTTATGCCCATGTATTGCACTCCAAAGGCGAAGACAGCATGAGGTTCGTCGAGTGTTTGGGCACATACCTCGATTTAGGCGGGCCGCTCGAATGGCAACAGGTGTATGGCAGTCGTCCGAGCGTTAGAGTGGGCTTGCCGCAATATCCATTTGATTGCAGCTCATACTGGATTTTTGGTACTGAACAATCACAGCCCGAAGCTCTGACAGTGGTGAATGCGAGTGACCGTGATGCACAAATTCGCAGCTTTGTGCTCAATACCCTAGCGGGGTTATTGTCGATGCCCGCTGATGCCATCCAAACCAACCTCCCGTTGTTAGAAATGGGGGTTGATTCGTTGATGATCATGCAGGCCGTTAGAGTGTACGAGCGGGAATTCGGTTTAGAGTTTAGTGTTCGTCAATTTTATCAAGAACTCAGCGATGTCGATAAGTTAGTGGCCTATATTCAAAGCCATAGTGACTATCTCAAAGCGCCGCAAGGTTCACAACAAGCTGGCAGTTTGCCATCACCTGCATCGGTGACGACTGATACGCCAAAAGGTAGTGTAGTAGAGGCTGACAACCACACGCTTGTCGCTATCTATCAGGCGCAATTGCAGGCGGCAAGCACAGTGACCAACGCTGAAGCGAGAGCTGCGTTAGAAGCGGTGGTGGGACAGCAGTTACGCCATATTCAGGGCGCGAAAGTTGAAAACAGTGCAGTCACCTCGACAGCAACCTTGGTATCAAAGCCCCAGCCAAGCAGAGCCCAATCTGTATTACCAGGCGCACAGCAAAAACAAGTGCAGCGTGCCAATAGCAGCCCAGCCATGCGTCAACATCTTGCTGCATTGAGTGATGCTTACATTGCGAAAACGCACAGTTCAAAAGCGCTAGTGAGCGAATATCGCGGACGCCTTGCGGATTGCCGAGCATCGGCAGGTTTTAGACTGTCGAGCAAAGAGCTACTTTATCCGGTGTTCTCTAAGCGCTGTGAGGGCGCATATATCTGGGATATCGATGATAATCGCTATATTGATATCACCATGGATTTTGGTACTAACTTATTTGGTCACAACCCTGACTTTATCAAAGCAGCACTGGCGCAACAGCTTGAAGCGGGTATGCAACTGGGGCTTGCAAGTCCTGATGCGCCTGAGGTTGCTGCACTTATCTGTGAGCTGACAGGGCTTGAGCGGGCATCGTTTTGTAACTCTGGTACAGAGGCGGTAATGACGGCGCTACGCTTGGCAAGAACGGTGACCAAACGCGATAAAATTGTTCAGTTCTCAGGCGCGTACCATGGTCACTATGATGGTACTTTGGCAACTGAGTCGCCAGAGCAAGGCGTAGAGGCAATGTGTGCTGGAGTGCGTTATGGCGCAATCGCCGATAATCTCGTTTTACCTTATGGTGATGATGAGGCGCTAGAGGTTATTACCCGAGAGGCGCAACATATTGCCGCGGTGATTGTTGAGCCGGTACAAAGCCGTCATCCTGAAAATCAGCCTTGGGCGTTTTTACGTAAACTACGTACGCTTACCGAAGCGCATGGTATTGCCCTCATTTTTGACGAAATGATCACTGGCTTTAGAGCACACCCCGGTGGTGTTCAAGGCTTGATAGGGGTTAAGGCCGATATGGCAACCTATGGCAAAATCGTCGGTGGTGGTATGCCTATCGGTGTAGTCGCGGGGGCCGCTACCTATCTCGATGCCATTGACGGAGGAAATTGGCAATACGGAGATGACTCCTACCCTTTGACCGATACCACCTTCTTTGCCGGGACTTTCTGCAAACATCCAATGACCATGGCGAGCGCCAAAGCGGTGTTGCAAGCTATTAAGTCGCAAGGTCCAACGTTACAACAAGGGATCAACGACAAAACCGCGGCATTTAAAGCACATCTCAATGCGTTTTTTGAAACCCATGACGTACCCATTCGAATAGAAGCGTTTGCATCATTATTCCGTTTTCGCTTTTCGCAAAATCTTGATGTGTTCTTTTATGAAATGCTAGAGCGCGGTGTATTTATCTGGGAAGGACGAAACTGCTTTTTCAGCGCCGCCCATACAGATGAAGACATTGCAGCGGTGATAAACGCAGTTGAAGCTAGTGTACTTAGCTTAAAACGTGCGGGTTATTTTGGTGAAGTGAGCCCAAGTGATGACGATGCTGCATTTCCACTTAGTCATAGCCAGCAGCAGCTATTAGCGATGGCGTTGACCTCTAGCGAAGGGGCGAGTGCATATCAATTACAAGCGATATTAAAGCTCTCAGGTAAGCTCGATTTAGCGCGGCTGAAGCAAGCCGTTACTACGGTTTGCCGTGACTTCCCAATCTTGCGTTTTGGTGTCGATAGTGACCGCTTAATGCAATATTGCCGAGTGGAACAAGCCGAGTTGCATGTTGAGCCATGGAACGAAGAAGACCAAGCAGCATTACACACCCGACTATCCGCACTGCGTTATCAACCATTTGACTTTGCAAAAGACCCACTTTGTAGAGTGACGCTGTTGAGTGATGGCAAAGCGCAGCACTATCTAAGTGTTGTGGCCCATCATGTGATCTGCGATGGGCTTTCACTACAAATGGTGCTGGCAGCAATCGCTGAGCGCTACAATCAAGATGCAAAACAAAATGAGGTGGCAAGCCGAGCTGTCTCCTTTAATCATTACGTTGATAGCCTGCAGGCATATTCGCATTCACCGGAAGCTGCAAAAAACCAAGCTTTTTGGCACCAGTGCTTAGCGAGTTCAACACCACTTGAGCTGCCAAAATCAACGACGGTGAGCGTGGCTTCATACCAAGTTAATCAGCTCACATTACCCATTTCATCGAGTGCAATCCGAAACACTGAGACCCTTGCTCAATCTTTGCGTTGTGGGCAATTTGCAACCATGCTTGCACTTTATTGCTTGTGGCTACACAAGTTAAGCGGTCAGGCGGTAATAAGTGTAGGTGTGCCGGTATCAGATAGGCAACGACTGGCGTCGCAGTTTGAGCCTGAGTTGCTCGACCAAGCGTTACTGGGTTATTGCACCAATATCTTGCCCATTGTGGTTGACATGACTAGCATTAGCAATATCGGTGAGCTGGTACAGCGGGTGCAAAATACTTTACTTGATGCCTTTGATCACCAAACCCACCCGTATGCAAGTCTTGCCGATGACCAGCTAATTCTACCTAGCACTTTGTTTAATCTAGATAAAGTCACCACTTTGCCGAACTTTAATGACCTAGAAGTTGAAGTACAGCCAAGTGTCGCTAAATTTGGCCAATTTGAACTGACGACAAATATGACCTGTGTTGCGGGGCAGTGGTCCCTGTTAGTGGAATATCACACAGCAAAATTTGATACTGAATTAATGACCCAGTACGTGGCTAAGTTTGTCCATTTGCTGTCGCAGGTTCAAGGCAATACACCGATAGGGGCTCAAAATGAGCTGATACAAAGTAGTGATGATGTGTATCGATTGGTTGAGTTACCGCTACAGCAAGAGAAATCGGTTAAGGTCGCGACGAGTTTCGTTGAAACTTGGCAGCACAATGTGTCGCGTTGCAGCGCACGTACGGCACTGGTAACGGATGATGTGAGTCTCAGTTATGAGGCACTAGATTCGCGTGTTAACCAACTCGCTCACTACTTGATGAAGCAGCAGGTAACGCCCAATAGTATCGTGGCGGTGGCATTACCACGCAGGGCGGAGCTGTTGATAGCACTCATGGCGGTGATGAAAGCTGGAGCGGCATTTTTACCACTCGATCTCACCTTTCCTGACGAGCGCATCGCGCATATCTTAGAGGATGCCAAAGCGAGTGTTGTGCTGTGTGATGCCAGCAGTGCAGAGTCTGCGTTATTCAATCATGGTCGTTTCAAACGAGTCTGTATGGATAGCGATGCCGAAGTCATTGCCAAAAGTTCGACTCGCAGCCCAAGCTTGCTAATTCAAGCTCAGCAGCGTGCTTACGTGATTTATACCTCTGGTTCCACGGGGTTACCCAAGGGCGTTGAAATCAATCACGGGGCATTTGCTAATCTGCTTGCATCTATGTGTCGTGAGCCGGGGCTGGTGGCAGATGACCGCTTATTGGCCATCACCACGGTGGCATTTGATATTGCCTTGCTAGAGTTGTTTGGGCCATTACTGGTTGGTGCGTCTGTGGTGCTGGCAAGTGATGAAAGTATTAGCGATCCTGCTGTGCTTGGCGCGCTTATTGAACAGCAGCAGATCACGGTGATGCAGGCAACGCCAACGCTATGGCAATTAGTGTTAAATGCGGCACCAGCATGCACTTCTGCCATAAAAGTATGGAGTGGCGGTGAGCCTTTACCTCAGGCACTGGCCGCGCAGTTACTTAGTCACAGTAAAGCGGTTTATAACTTATACGGGCCAACCGAAACCACGATTTGGTCGGCGGTGGCACATATCGACAATGCCGCAGAGATAACCATTGGTAAAGCGATACAAAATACTAGCTTATTTGTGCTCCCAACAGAGTGCCATGGTGAAGGGCTGCCTTTACCCGACGGCGTATGGGGCGAGTTATACATTGGTGGCAGTGGTGTTGCTATGGGTTATTTACATCAAGCGGAGCTGACCGAGCAGCGTTTTATCAATCATCAATTTACAACTTCCATTAGCCGCCGCTTATACAAGACGGGAGACAAAGCGAGGCGTTTAGCTGATGGCCATTTTGAATTAAAAGGACGCTTAGATAATCAAATTAAACTCCATGGTCATCGTATAGAGCTTGGCGATATTAGCCATCACCTAGGGCGGATACTCAATACTAGTGAAGTCGATGTTTGCGTACAAACGCTAGAAACTGGCCCATGTCTGTGTGGTTATATGATTGATGATGGTGAGCTATCAACCGAGTGGTCTTCGCCTCGGCTGCGCCAAGCGCTCGGTGAATGGTTACCAAGTTACATGGTGCCTGAGCATTTTGTTTGGTTAAGTCAATGGCCGATGACACCAAATGGTAAGCGCGACCGAAAAGCACTACCAATGCCTGCTATTGAGCCAGTATCAGAAATATGCACGTTGGCTCCTCGCACTGAAACAGAAAAACAGCTGCATCAACATTATATAGCGCTTCTCCCTGTTGAGCAGTTGGGCGTCACAGCACGTTTTGTGGATAGCGGCGGCAATTCGGTGATTGGTATGCAGTTGGTATCGAGACTCAACCGAGCTTTCAATATTAAATTGACCATTGGCGACATCTTTGAGCACGCCTGTATTGCAGAGCTTGCTGAGTGTATCGAAGCGCTAAAACAAGCTCATGATGCTATTTCGGTGGAGACGCAGACTCCAAACGTAGAGAAAGTCAGTGATATTGTAAGCGACCGAGATTTGAGTGCAGCGCTAAGTGATAAATCTATGACGGAGATGGACTTGTAATGATGGAAAACTTTGCAATAAAACAGTGGTTAGATGAGCTGGACCGTCAACAGATTTATGTTTATTTACAGCAAGATAAATTAAAACTTAGAACACCGCTTGGGCAGGTGCCTGAGGGTATTCTGGATAAGATAAAGGCGCACAAAACTGCGCTTATCACCTACCTTCAGGGGCAACAAAAGCAATCTGCTGCGCTCTCGGCAGCACAGCAAAGAATGTGGTTTATTGATAAATATGAAGGGGGCACTGCGGCATACAACATGGCTGGGCTAGTTAAATTATCGCAGCCATTTTCAGTCACGGACATTGAACAAGCGTTGAGCCGCTTGATAGCTAAGTACGATATTTTGAGAGCACGATTTATCACGGTTGAAGGGAAGGTGGTGCAGCAAATTGAACCTGCTGAGGCGATGAAAATTGCTGTGATGACCGTGGATGAAGAAGCGCTACCCAATCAGCTACCAGAGTCGATTAAAGAGGCTGTGGGGTATCAGTTTGATCTTGCCAACGAGTCGCTGCTGCAAGTGACGGCTTTAGTGAGTAACTCTCACACTGCTTGCCGCTGGTTACTCGTTAACATGCATCATATTATTAGTGATGGCTGGAGCGTGACTATATTTATCAACGCACTGCTGTATGAGCTATCGGAGGCGTGTGTTGAGCTTCCCGATTTACAGTATGTTGACTATGTGCACTGGGAGCAGCAATTAAGACAATCCCCAGACTATCAACAACAATTGGCTTATTGGACTGAGCAGTTAGAGGCATTTACACCGTTTGAATTGTCCACCAGCTATCCAAGAAAAAAAGAAAAGCAGTACCAAGGTGACACGGTTCGTTGTTCGTTTAACGCAGAACAAATACAACGATTAGATAAAGCTTGCCACAGCGATGGCGTAACACATTTTACCGCCTTGCTGGGCGTGTTTTACATCTTGCTTTATCGCTACAGTGAGCAAGCCGATATTACCTTAGGGGTGCCGGTTGCAAATCGTCAGCAAAGCGAGTTTGAAGCTATGCTTGGCTGCTTTATTAATACCTTGCCACTGCGTATGCAGATAAACGGACATCACTCCATGAGTGAGGCGATTAAGGCGCTGCAATACAAAGTATTGCAAGGGCTTAGTAATCAAAACGCTGCCGTGGAAGACATCATTGAAGCGCTAGAGCTACCCAAATCCGCCGCGCATTCCGCCTTGTTTCAAGTGTTATTTAACTACAATGGTGTAGCCAGTAGTAAGGTGTCGGTAAATAACCAATTAGAAGCCGAGTTAATTGCCCTAGATAATGGCACTGCGAAATTTGACTTAACCCTATCTGTTGATGATACAGATGATGCCCTTGTGTGTGACTTTGTTTATGCAGCAGGGCTCTATGAACGTGCGCTTATTCAGCAATTTGCCGATGATTATTTGGCACTCGTCCAGTGCTACTGTGCTAAAGAAGCGCTGCCGATTGACGACTTGGTGCTCAAATCAACGAACTTACCGACAAAGGCGGCAAATATCAATCACAACATCAGCCAGCCGGCGCTGGTGCCGCAAGCAATCAGAAGTATAGCGCAAACTCAAGGTGAGGCGATTGCAGTGGTTGTTCCAAGCACCAATGGCGAAGCATCGCGGGCCCTAACGTATCAGCAGCTACAATCTCAAAGCCTACAAATTGCCAACAACTTAGATGTTCCAGCGTCAATCATTGCGCTGATAACAACGGGCGATATGAGTGACATTGTCACTATGCTTGGCGTAATGCAAAGTGGCCGTGCGTATTTACCTATTGATGGCAATATGCCCACTGCCAGAGCGCTACAAATGCTAGCGCAAGCTGAGTGTAATACGGTGGTGGTAAGTGTCGAAACGCCACTTAGCCAAGCGCTACGAGAAGCTGACATCAGAGTGCTTGACTATACTGAGCTGAGCCAAAACAAAGGAGCGCCGCAGCAAACTTATTCACCAAGTTTTGATGATAGCGCGTATGTGATGTTTACTTCAGGGTCAACTGGTACGCCCAAAGGGGTCGAAATCAGCCATGGCGCACTGAGCCATTATTGCAGCAGCATCGCAGCACGATTGAGTTACAACCAAAGTACGCGAGCGGGCGTGGTCACAGGGTTTGCCACGGACTTATGCTTAACGGCTGTCTATCCGGTGCTTATTCATGGTGGCACTGTGGTACTCACCCTTGCAGATCAAGCGCCAGAACCGGCTGAAATCGCAGCCAAGTTAGTGGCTGAGCAAGTTAACTTGATAAAATTAACCCCTTCTTTTGCCGCGGTGCTGTTGCCTCAATTTGCTGAGCAAAAGCCCGCTATTTCGCAGTGGGTGTTAGGTGGAGAAGCATTGGGTGAGCAGCTTGTTGATAGCATTCGCGCGCTGACGCCAGCAGCGCGTATTTTCAACCATTATGGTCCGACGGAGGCTTGTGTTGGAGTGGTTTGTCATGAAGTGACACCCAGCAGACTAACCGGCCACAGTTACCCAATCGGTACGCCTTTGGTACATGTTACCACCTGCGTACTCAACAAACAGGGGAAGCCGACCCCTGCGGGCATGCCTGGTGAGCTTTATATTGGTGGGGCAAGCCTTGCCAAAGGATATATAAATGCGCCTTCAGAGACCGCTGCTCAGTTTACAAGTAGCTTGCAACATAGTGCCCAATGCGCCCGTTTTTACCGCAGTGGTGATAGCGTTAGGCTGAATGCGAGCGGCGAGCTTGAATTTCTCGGTCGAATTGACAAACAAGCGAAAATTCGCGGTTTTCGTGTTGACCTCAATGAAATAGAAGCTGCACTGTTAGCGCTTGATGAGGTATCGCAAGCGGCGGTAGTCGTGCGTAAGCTCGGCAAACAAGACGCTTTGGTTGCTTTTGTGGTAAGTGGTGGTGGCAGCCAGTGCGCTGCAACCAATTTGCGCGAGGTGATCCGTCAAGGCTTGAAGCGGCGTTTGCCTGAGCCGATGATCCCAAGCTGGATAGAGCTTTGCCAGCACTTACCCACCCTGAGTAATGGCAAGATAGACCGCCAACAATTACAGTCTTTGGCATTAACTTCTCAAAGCCAAAGTAGTGAGGTGACAAGTGCGTTGCAGCGACAGTTAATCACACTCTATCAAACCTTAACGGGCGCACCAGAAGTGGGGCTGCACGATAGCTTTTTCAGCATCGGTGGTCACTCTTTATTGGCAATGCAATTACTCAATGAACTAAGAGCCCAGCTCTCGGTGGAGGTGAGCTTAAAGCAACTGTTTGCCAATCCTAGCGTATTTGAACTAAGCGAGATACTGGCTAACTCTCAGTCTCAATCTTCATTACCAAGTCTACAACCTGCGCCACCACAGCCCAATTATCCTTTGTCATTTGCACAGCGGCGCTTGTGGTTTGTAGACCAACTGCAAGGGCACAGCAACCAGTATAACCTACAGGGCATATTTCAATTGCAAGGCAAACTGAATACCAAGGCCTTAGAGCACGCCTTTATTGCTGTGATTAAGCAACATCCAGTCTTGGCGTTTAATTACCATCAAAACGCGCAAGGAGAACCGCACCAAAGCATTAACCTTGATGCTCGATTTACCCTGGTTAAGCACGACTGGACAGATAAATCCGCTGAGCAACAAGCACATGCGTTAGAGCAGGCCATCGCAGAAGATTACGCAACCAGCTTCGATTTAAGCCGTGATTTAATGCTGCGCGCCAGTCTTTATCAACAAGAGGCGATGCAGGCTACCCTTATGATCACCTTACATCATATCGCTGCCGATGGTTGGTCTATTGCGTGTTTGAGTGACGCTTTAAGACAGGCATACAAAGCTGCTCTCAGCGGCGAAACCTTATCGCTACAAGAGGTGCATTACGTTGATTATGTAATGTGGCAACAGCAGCTGGAACGGGGGGCGTTATGGCAACAGGAGCTCGACTATTGGCGTATGCAATTACAAGGTCTGCCCAAGGTTCATGAATTACCGCTAGATTGTAGCAGAGAAGCAAAAACCTCTTTGCGTGGCGCCTTAGTGATTGAGCCTATACCTGCGGCGCTGGTCAGTGCGCTTCGAGCGTATCAAACTCGCTCAGGGCAAACCTTATTTGTGTTACTGCAAACGCTGTTTTCATTATGGCTAAGCCGCTTTTCTCAACAGCGCGACGTGGTTGTTGGTACGCCGGTATCAGGACGTCACCTCAAAGCATTTGAAAATATGATTGGTAACTTTATCAATACTTTAGTGCTTAGGAGCGAATGGAGTGAAGACACCAGTTTTACCCAAGCGCTACAGCAAACCCAAGGCTTACTCAACGACGCATTGCAACATCAACATATTCCCTTCGATGTGTTAGTGGATGAGCTAGACATTGAACGCTCAAGCGCCCAGCATCCGCTGCATCAAATCGTGTTTCGGGTAAATAACCAGGTAAATGAAAACCTTAGGCTAGAACAATTGGAAGTGACGCCCTGCCAAAGTAAAGTACGCGGTGGCAAATTAGATTTAGAAGTCGCAGTGATAGACGAGGGCGATGTACTCACCGTTGAATGGCTTTATGACAACAATTTGTGGCAAGAAGCGAGTGTGGTTAGTTTCCATCAGCAGTTTTGTTATGTGTTATCGCAGTGTCTTGCAGAGCCAAATACTCCGTTGTCAGCATTGTCATTGTGGCCCGCTGAGCAGCAGTTAGCGCTATTAAAACAGCAGCAAAGTGTTGCGGTAAAAGTGACAGAGCAACAGCCATGGGTGACTCAGTTTAGTCAGGCGGCTCTTCAGACTCCACTACAGACTGCGGTGCGCATGGGGGAGTTTACTTGTAGTTATCTCACCTTAGAAAAATGCGCGAACCAACTTGCTAATAGCTTATTAGAAATGGCATTTGCCGATCAAAGTCGCATTGCTATTTTACTGCCGTCTTCGAGTTACATGGTGGCCGCGGTGCTGGCAATATTAAAAGCGCGCCATACCTATGTGCCCATTCATCATGACACGCCAACCGATACCTTAGCCTACATCATGAATGATGCAGACATCGTATTGACGCTGGCGCTAAGTGAAGATGCCGAGCGCTTGATTGAAGCCGGTAGTGACTTTTTGTTGCTTGATGATTTGTTCGAAGCCGAGGGGAACTTTGCGTTTTACGATACCAGTTTGTTGGTAGATGAAGATGCATCTGCATTTAACCAAACCGAGCTTGCCTATGTTATTTATACCTCAGGTTCAACCGGGCAGCCAAAAGGGGTGCCCATTAGTCATGGCAACCTCAATAATTATCTGCGCTTTGCGTGTCAGCGCTATCTGCCACAATCCGGTGATATAACCAAGGCAGTACTCAGTACACCGCTGGCGTTTGATGCGACGGTGACCGCCTTAGTGCCTATCTTAATGCGAGGTGGTGAGCTTGAGTTGCTTCCCATGGGCGTCGAATTGTTGCCCGCCTTACAAACGCAGATTTTTGCAGCTAACGAAGCCAAGTTATTCAAGTTAACACCGGCGCACCTACGCGCGGTATTTGCATTAAGTGACGCACAAACTCGCAGTAATATCGCCCACCGATTTGTGGTTGGGGGTGAAGGGCTGAGTGCAGCTTTGGTTGATAAGCTGATGGACAAGCTCCCTAACGCCCAGTGGATAAACGAATATGGCCCAACAGAGGCAACAGTCGGCTGTAGTATCTATGCTGTAAGCCGTGAGTCGCGCCACTTGTTAGCGGGCCACGAAGAAGTGCCTATTGGCCATGCTATCGATAATATGACACTTGCGGTGGTTGACGAGTTTGGCGAGCTGGCTTTACCCAATATGCCCGGAGAGCTTTGGCTAGCGGGAGATGGGGTGTGTGAAGGCTATATTAATCTCGCGAGTGTGACGCAAACACGCTTTGTTGAGCAAGCAGTGCCTGCGTCTGGTACTTCAAGCTTGCGTTGGTATCGCAGTGGCGACAAGGCAAAGTGGCAGGCGAATGCGCGCGGTGAGGCAGACTATCTTTGTTATTTAGGGCGGTTAGACGAGCAAGTAAAACTGCGAGGCTACCGTATTTCTCTTGTGGCAATCGCCCATCAAATCGACGCGTTGGTGCAAGTAAAAAGCTGCGCTGTGAGTGTTGATGAAGCACAAGAAAGCCTAGTGGCTCATGTGGTTTTAAATGGTGAGGCTAAGCTCACACTCGTGCAGTTGCGCCAAGCTTTATCGCAGTCGTTGCCCAGTTACATGTTACCTGCCGCGCTGGATATCGTTGCTGATCTTCCACTGACTGCAAACGGAAAAGTAGACAAGCAAGCATTACAGCTTGCCTATCAGGCACAGGCGAAAAGCCATGAGGTCGCCGAGGTAATTGATGGATCTAAGCTCACAGAGATACAGCGTTATTTACTTGAGTTATATCGTGAGCTATTACCGAGCCCTGTACAGAGTATTAATGATAGTTTTTTTGACTTAGGTGGGCATTCGCTGCTCGCCATAAAAGTGATCAGCCGAGTGCGCAGTGAGCAGCGGCGAGATATCACCTTGCCACAACTTTTTGATGCGCCAAGTATTGCAGCGTTTGCTGAAGTGATAACCGCAAGTTCGATGATTGCGCACAGCAATACCATTGAGCCGGTATCAAGAGCTCAAGCGTTACCTCTGTCTTTTGCTCAGCAGCGTTTGTGGTTAATCGATCAGTTACATGAGCAAAGTCTGCAATACCATATGCCAGCGAGCTATTGGTGTGAGGGAGCCTTAGATATTGATGCTTTAACACAAGCGTTAAGCGCGATTGTTGCGCGTCATGAAGTGCTCCGTACGGTCATCGTTCCTGCAAGTGGTGATCACGGTGCTGTGCAGCAAGTTCGTGCTCAAGTAGCTTGTCCTGTGGAATTAGTAGATTTGTCTGGGCTGAATACCGCCGAGCAACAGCAGCGTTGGCAAACATTACAGCAGCAATCGCTCAGCAAGCCTTTTGATTTATGCCAAGACACTATGCTGCGCGTGATCTGTGTACAGTTTAGTCACAACCGATTTGGACTCTTGTTTAACATGCATCACATTGCCAGCGATGGTTGGTCGATGGCGCTGCTTGCTAAAGAATTTGTGGCGTTTTATCGGCACTTTAGTGAAGCGCCAGCGTATTCGTTGCCAGAGCAATACGCTAAATCGCTAGCGGTGCAGTATGCAGACTTTGCCTACTGGCAGCAGCAACAGCAAGATAGCTATCAGGCAGATCTTTCTTATTGGCAAACTCAGTTACAGCAGTGTCCTGTTGTTCATGAATTACCGCTGGACTTTGAGCGACCACAAGTTCAGTCCCTTGATGGTGAATGCATTCGTCATACTCTTACAACGTCGCAAGTTGAGGCGATAAAAGCGCATTGCCAAGCACAAGGGGTGACCTTGTATATGTGGTTGCAAAGTGCCTTTTCGCTGTTGATGCTTCGTCTTAGTCAAACGCAGGATATTGTCATTGGCTCGCCCATTGCAGGACGTGAGGTGAAAGAGTTAGAGGGGTTACTGGGGTGCTTTGTGAATACCTTGGCTATTCGCGCTCGCAAAGTGGGGTCGCCTTCATTTAACGACTGGCTAAGTGAACAAAAACAGGTGATCTTGTCGGCTTTTTCCCATCAGAATCTACCCTTTGAGCAGCTTGTTGATGCCATTAATCCACCGCGCAGCTTAGCGCATTCGCCCGTATTACAAATACTCTTTGCACTACAAAATAACGAACAAAGTAACTTCAAGCTACCTCACCTAAAAATCGAGCAACAGCTTGATCTTAAGCCTGCAATGAAGTTCGACTTAGAAGTCAATGCACAAGAATCGGGCAGTGAGATCACGGTGCAGTGGAATTATGCCAAAGCCTTGTTTAAACACACTAGCGTACAGGCGATGGTTGATGCTTTTGTGACGTTAATTGACGCGGCGCTGACAAGCCCTGAGCAAAGTGTGAATACCTTACCATTAGTTGATAGCAAAGTACTCAGCGAGTTAGGGTTTGCCACGCAAGCGCAGCCGCAATCTCCTTGGTTTATCAGCGATAAAATACGGGACTTTGCTCAGCATAGTGCACAGCAAAATGCTGTACGAGATATGACTGGCAAGCGGTTAAGTTTTGGCGAATTGGAGTCACAAAGTAATCAACTTGCGCGTTACTTGATTGAACAAGGCGTAACGGCAAGGTCGCAGGTCGCAATAAGCTTAGCGCCAAGCTGTGAGCAAGTTGTGGCACTTTTGGCAACCTTAAAAGTTGGGGCCGTGTATGTGCCGCTTGACCCAAATGCACCGAGTCAGCGTCAGCACTATATATTGCGTGACAGCAAAGCGACTTGCCTTATCACCACCTCAGAACTACTTCCTAACAGCGCAGAACTTAGCTGCCGTTTGGTGCTAATGGACACCGCACAGCATTGGCAGAACATGCCTGTAGAAGCGCTTGCGCCGTTAAGTGATATTGATGCGCCTGCTTATATGATTTATACCTCTGGCACTACAGGGCGACCCAAAGGTGTGGTGATCAGCCATCGTAATCTACACCTTTACCTTGAGCATGTTAGCCACAGTTATCTCCAAGGCGATATACAAGAGAGCGTTGTCAGCACGCCTTTAGCGTTTGATGCGACAGTAACCAGCTTATGGGGAGCGCTGGTTAATGGCCTTGGAGTTGTATTATTGAATGATGGCGAGCAGTTAATCACAGAGCTTAGTGCGTGTTTAGCGCGCGAAGAGTCATTGCTGTTCAAGTTGACTCCAGCCCACTTGCAAGGCGTGCTGGCACGATTACAACCGAGCAATGCTGCGCACCACATTGTGGTGGGGGGAGAAGCCCTATCTAGCAGCGTGGTTGCTCAAGTCGGGGCACTGATGCCACAGGCTCATTTTTATAACGAATATGGCCCAACAGAAGCAACAGTCGGGTGCTGTGTGTATCGCTGTAATGGCCAAGATGCGGTTTCGCTTGCGCAGCAATCGCAGCGCTTTGTGCCAATCGGTAGCGCCATTCAAGGCACTCATTTGGTGGTGCTGGATCAGCATCAACAGCTTGTTCCTATGGGCATGCCCGGAGAGTTATACATCGCGGGCGATAATGTGGCTCAGGCGTATTTTGGGTTGCCTGAGCTCAGCGCCAGTAAATTTGTGTCATTGTCTTTGAACAATGACTCACAGCGTTATTATCAGACGGGCGACCAAGTGCGTTGGCTGCTAGATGAACAGGGCAACCCTAGTGTGCTGCAGTTTATTGGTCGTCGAGACAACCAAGTTAAACTGCGTGGCTATCGCATCGAACTTGAAGAAATTGCGGCTCAGCTTGAGCACCTAGATGCAGTGCAACAAGCACATGTGTTACTTAACGAAAGTAAAGATAACTTACTGGGCTGTGTGGTACTAACTACACCATCGCACAGTGATGCCATTTATGAGCTTGAACAGACGCTACACACTCAGATATTAGCCTCGTTAGCAGAGGTCCTACCAAGTTACATGTTGCCTTACAAGCTGTATGCACTGGCTGCTATGCCACTTACCAATAATGGCAAAGTAGACGCGGGAGCACTTGCACAACTGGTGCAATCGCAACTGGCGCAAGTGCTTACAGCACCTTTAGCTCCTATGACTGAACTACAAACGCTGCTGGCAGAAATTTTTGCTCAAGTGCTCAATACTCAAGTTCGAGATATTAACATTAACTTCTTTGAGTTAGGGGGGCACTCTTTATCAGCAAGCCAAGCGGTTGCCTTAATTGAGCAGGCGCTTGAGGTGCCCATTACCTTAAAAATATTGTTCGAGCGGCCAAGCGTAAGCGCACTTGCAACTTGGTGTGAGATCCATCGTGCAGCCAAAGCGGCGGACGAAAACGGTCAGTCTGAGGAGATGTTTTTGTGATGAATGAACAGCAAAGACAGATAGAGGCATTGATCGCAGAAGCATTAGCAGCTGGCGTGACCTTGTATGAAAAAAACGGTGGCTTAGCATTTAAGCAAACCGCTGGGTTTCCTCCACAGTTAAAACAGCAGGTGGTTGAATATAAATCAGAGATCATTGCTTACTTTCAGCAGCAAAGTCGTGATATGGCGAACTCATCGCCGAAAATAGTCGCGCAGCCAAATGCGGGGAAGGACTTACCGCTGAGTTTTGCACAGGAAGGGCTGTGGTTTATTGAGCAACTGCAAGGTAGCAAGCAGTATTATATGCCTGCTGAGTTTTTGTTACGCGGCAAGCTTAATATTCAAGCAATGCGCAGCGCTGTACAAGATGTGGTGCAGCGCCACGAAATACTGCACGCTAGGTTTGTAAAAAATGAACAAGATGGCCAACCCCAGCTGCAAATAACGGATGACGTGATTGCGCCGTTCGAGTGGCTTGATACCAGTGTAGCACCTGAGGAAACAAGGCAAGCCTACATAGCTTCCCGCATCGCAGCCCATCAGAACAAGCCTTTTGACTTGGCTCATGATTGTTTGCTTCGCGTGCTGGTGGTAAGTAATGGCGATGAGCATCACCTTGCTTTTAATATGCACCATATTGTCTCTGACGGGGCGTCAATGGCGCTACTTGCACAAGAGATAGAGGCTGGCTATTGCAAACACATAGGCGCATCTTATACACCGCTTGCAACTATGCAGGTGCAATATAGTGATTTTAGTCAGTGGCAGCGAGCACAGCTAACGCCAGATCGCATCGAGGCACCACTGGCGCAACTAAAACAGCAATTTGGCGAATTAGCGCCGTTGCAGTCATTGCCTTGTGATTTTGTCCGTCCTGCGGTGCAGTCGTTAACGGGGAAAGTATATCGCCAAGCGCTTGATGCGTCGTTATTTGCGGCGATCTCGACACAGGCGAAGTCGCTCCAGCTCACACCCTTTATGTGGCTGCTCAATACCTTTATGTTGTTTATCGCAAGGCTTACGCAATCGCAGCAGGTGGTTGTAGGCACGCCAGAACTTGGCCGTCATCACTCCGAATTAACGCCACTAATCGGTTTGTTTGTTAATACCTTAGTGATGCATGCAAAGCTCGAAAGTGATATGCCATTTAGCCAATGGTTGCAGCAACAAAAAGCCCTCAACCTAGCGGCGTTTGAATATCGCGATATTCCTTTTGATAAAGTGGTGGAAGCGGTTGGTGCTCCAAGAGATTTAAGTCACCATCCGCTAGTGCAAATATTATTTACACTGGAAACCCGTGATGAGCGTGCTTTTACGCTTCCGGGATTATCGGTTCAAGAAGTGCAAAAACAACAGGCGGATAGCATAGCGGTAAAATGCGACTTAGAACTCAATGCCGTAGTTGATGAGCAGGCACTTTATTTACATTGGAAGTTTGATAGCCATCTTTACACAGAAGAAACCATCAAGCATTGGGCGGATTGTTTCCATACGCTGCTTCAAGCTTGTGTTACAGCCCCTCATACCGCCGTTGGTGAACTTGCGCTACTGAGTCAAAAACAGCAACAAGCATTAATAACGGGCGCTCAATGCCAAGCGGCAACTTGGCCTAAGCAAGACACCATCACCAGTTTATTCACGCGCTACGCCGAGCACTTTGCCACACGTACTGCCGTGCAAGATAGCACGACTATGCTGAATTATCGTGAGCTTAACGATCGAGTCAATGCGCTGGCGGTAATGCTGTTACAACAAGGGGTCACGCCACGAACCATGCTGGTGGTGAGTGTATCACGCAGCATAGAGATGATAGTGACCTTGCTAGCAGTGCTTAGAGTGGGTGCTGCCTATGTGCCGGTAGATCCCGACTACCCGCAAGAGCGCATTGAGTATATTTTGGGAGACGTGCAAAGCCCATGGCTGCTTTGTGACAACGCTACGCAGGCACAGTTTAGCCGGCTTTCCTACCAGCTAATTAATGTGTCACAGGCAGAGCTTCAGGCCAGCCGCGAAGCCCTCAAGCTGCTTGATGCTATTCAGGTTGAGCCGCAAGATTTGGCTTATATGATCTATACCTCGGGCACCACAGGGCGACCAAAAGGCGTACAAATTGAGCATCGTCATGTGGTGCGCTTACTTCATGTAGGGCCCAACTTATTCGATTTTAATGAGCAAGATGTTTGGACCTTGTTTCATTCCTTCTGCTTTGATTTCTCAGTGTGGGAAATGTATGGCGCGTTACTCTTTGGTGGTCGCCTTGTGGTTGTGGATAAAGCGACTGCGCAAGACACTCAAGCTTTTGCTCAGTTGTTGGTTGATGCCCAGGTTACGGTCTTAAATCAAACACCAAGTGCGTTTTACGCGCTACAAGCCACGTTACTCAATGATAGTCAGTTGGCGAGCCAATGTGCAGTAAGGTACGTGATTTTTGGTGGTGAAGCGTTGCAGCCAAGTAAGCTGCAGCCTTGGGCACAGTACTTACCAAATTGCCAGTTAATCAATATGTATGGCATTACCGAAACCACGGTACATGTTACGTTTAAGGCGCTGAAGCCTGCGGATCTGACGCTTGGCACCAGTAATATAGGTCGTGCTATTCCGACCACCAGCTGCTATGTACTTGATGACAAGCAAAGGCTCTTGCCGCAAGGTGCCGTGGGCGAGTTGTACGTAGGGGGCGAGGGGGTTTGTCGGGGGTATTGGCAACGTGACGAATTAAACGCGACCCGCTTTATTCAAAACCCATTTAGTGAAGCGTCTGAGCAGCGATTATATCGCTCGGGCGATCTCGTGCGCTTAATGGCCAGCGGTGAGCTGAGCTATGTTGGCCGAATTGACGACCAGGTAAAAGTTCGGGGTTATCGCATTGAATTAGGCGAAATTGAAAACCAGTTGCGCCATCATCCCGAAGTGGCTGAGGTCACTGTGCTGTTAAATCGGCAAGACCCAGAAAATGTCTGGATCTGCGCCTTTGTGGTGTTACACAAACAGGTCGAGTTCGACGACATCACTTTGGTCATGCAGCAGTTTTTAAAACAAAATTTACCTGACCATATGTTGCCGGCCAAAGTGCAAGCGGTGACAGCTATGCCACTGACCAGCAATGGTAAAGTAGATAAAAAAGCACTATTGCAGCAACTTGATATAAGCTTTAACGAAAACACTTATGAAGCACCGATTGGCGAGCTTGAAACCCAACTTGCAAGCTATTTTGCCGAGATACTGCAGCGCGAGTCAGTTGGTCGCTATGACGACTTTTTTAGACTCGGCGGGCACTCGCTGCTTGCTGCAAAACTGGCAAATCATATTCGCAAGACGCTGCACATTGAGTTACCGCTGCAAGCGATTTTTACGCACCCTACGGTGCAAGGTTTAGCTACAGCACTTGAAAAGCAAGACGCGCAGCTAAGTACAATTGCTGTGGTGGATAAAACCAATGGCGTAGTATTGTCTTTTGCTCAGCAGCGTTTATGGACACTAGATCAAATGCAGCAGGGCAGCCAGCAATATCAAATTCAAGCGTTATTGGCGTTTTCAGGGGAGCTTGATCTGAGCGCATTCGAGCAAAGTTGGCAAAAAGTGCTGTCACGGCATCAGGTGTTGCATTCGGCTATCACAAACACTAATGATGGGCCTAAACAGCACCTTGTGGCTTTGCCTGAGCATTTTGTTACGCTTATTGACGTCTCCACACAATCACCGCTTTGGCAAACTGTGGTTTGGCAGCGCGCGGTACGAGACGACCAAGCGCAGGGTTTTGATCTTAGTAAAGATCTAATGATCCGCGCAACCCTAGTTCGCTTTTCATCAGACTACCATCGGCTTATCGTCAATATGCATCATATTGCTAGTGATGCTCACTCCATTGAAGTATTAATGCGAGAGCTGACGCAGTTTTATGCCCAAGGCTGTGAACTTGCCCATGACTTGATTGCGCCACCTGAGGTGCAATATGCGGATTATGCCCATTGGCATCGAGCACAGTGCCAAGGCGCGCAGCAAAGTGCAGACATGGCATTTTGGTCTGCGCATCTTGACGATGCGCCGCCACTGCACCAATTACCGCTCGATACGCCTCGTGGGCAGGCCGTGAACAATAGCGCGCAAGCATTTAATGAACAGCTAAGCGTAGAGACATGGCAACGGCTGCAACAGTTTTGTCAGCGTTTGGGCATAACCCCGTTTATTTGGTTGCATAGCGCGTATGCGGTGGTGCTTGCTAAGTTTAGCCAAGTGGATGATATTGTGATTGGTGCGCCATTTTCAGGGCGGCATCACCCACAAGTGGAGCAGTTGATTGGCTTTTTCGTCAATGCCTTGCCAATTCGCGTGAAGGTCGATTGGCAGCAGAGTTTCAGTCAGCTACTCGATATACAAAGAGAGCAGATTGAACAAGTACATCAACATCAATCACTTCCCTTTGAGCAGCTCATTGATCATCTTGGTGTTAGCCGAGAGCTGAGTCACCAAAGTGTTTTCCAGTTGAGTTTTGCGTTTAATCCCGAGCCACAGCACACACCAGAGTTTGTGGGGCTCAGCACGGAAGTTTTAGCATCGGAAAACGCGCGTGCCAAGTTTGATCTAGAGCTCAGCGCAACAGAAAGTGGGCAAGGGTTGAGATTGCACTGGCTATACAACAGTGGATTATTTGAAAGAGAAACCGTAGCTAGCATTGCAGAGTGTTTTAATGTTGTGATCGCGCAGTTACTCACGCAGCATGAGTGCCCGCTTGCGGATATAAAACTTTGCAAGGAGCAGCCGCTAGAGAATCATGCGATTTCAGGCAAATCAGCGCCGGAACACTTTGAGCTTTCTGTGCTTGAGCAAATTGAGCGACATATGGCAGAGCCTGCACAAGCTGAGCGGCTCGCAGTAATTGACACAAACTCAAATCAAACCTTGAGTTATGGTGAGCTTAATGAAAGAGCCAAGGCATTGGCGGCGCTGTTATTAAGTGAAGGGCTGCAACCAGAGCAGTCTGTGCTTGTTGCGATGACGGGCAGCGCAGATCTCATTGTGGCGATGTTGGCTGTGTTAAAAGCGGGTGGATGTTATGTGCCTGTTGACCCTCATTACCCTCAAGCGCGAGTCAATTACATCGCTAAAGACAGCAGCGCTGCGCTGGTTTTAACCAAGTGTGAGTTTGCCGCTCGCTTTGAGGTAGCAGAGTTAGATGATAACGACATTGAGGCTGAATATCGCTCCTCACATGTCATTTGTGTTGATGACGCCAACGTGCAGGCGCGCCTTGCGACAATATCACTACCTCAGCAGTTTCCAAAAGTTAAAGCGGAGCAGCTGGCCTATGTTATTTATACCTCAGGCACAACAGGTAATCCTAAAGGCGTGATGATAGCCCATCAAGGGTTGGCGAATTTATGTGGTTGGCACCGACGAGCTTTTGCGGTGGATAATCATAGCGTTGCGAGTCAAACCGCCAACCCCGCCTTTGACGCGGCAACATGGGAAATTTGGCCTTATTTATGTGCTGGCGCGAGCCTCGTGTGTGTGACAAAAGCGGTGCTACAGTCACCGGCCGAATTAACAGCCTGTTTCAATACACACCAAGTCACGCATAGTTTTATTGCAACGCCAATCGCTCAAGCGCTGCTCACTGAGTCTTTGTTTAACCCGCAAAGCTTGCGCTATTTATTGGTTGGCGGCGATAAACTCGGTGCGCTTCAAGCAAAAGAATACGGATTTACCTTAGTCAATAACTATGGACCCACCGAAGCCTCGGTGGTCGCGACTTCAGGTGTGGTTGAGTTTGACGGAAAGGTGCCAGATATCGGCTTGCCCGTCGACAATAGCCAGCTATTTGTTTTAGACCCACAACTGCGTGCTGTGCCTCAGGGGATGATTGGGGAGTTATACGTAACAGGGGCAGGACTTGCCAGAGGATATTTACATCAACCACAGCTTAGCGATGAGCGTTTTATTGAGCTACAAGTCTCTCCATCGCAAACGGTACGAGCCTATAAAACGGGAGATTTGGTTCGCCTGCTTAGCAGCGGCCGTATCGCCTATATGGGTCGTAACGATGGACAAGTAAAACTGCGAGGGTATCGTATTGAGTTGGCCGAAATTGAACAGCAAATTGGGCTGCTATCGAGCGTACAAGAATGCGCAGTTCAGATAACCACAAGTGCGTCAGGGCAGCCACAGTTGCAGGCATTTGTGGTGGCAAACACTGAGCCTCAAGTGCTTCAAGCCCGGCTAAAGGAAAGACTACCAAGTTATATGGTGCCAGAGCATTTTGTTATGCTCGCAAGGCTACCTTTGACACCGCATGGCAAGGTTGACCATCGTGCCTTGGCAACACTTGGTAAAACTCAACAGACTATCACAGTAACCGAGCCGAGCGCGGTCACACCACAGGCTAACAGCATCGTAGCCCAGTTACTGGCGATTTATCGGCAGGTATTAAATACACCATCGATGACCGCTGAAGATGACTATTTTGCTTTAGGCGGCGACTCTATTTTGAGTATTCAAATCGCAAGTAAAGCCAAAGCACTCAAGTTACCTGTTAGTGCTACCGACGTGTTTACCTACCCCAGTGTTTCGGCACTTGCAGCAAGACTTGCCCAGCAAGATATTCACCTGACTATGGGTAAAGAAAGGCAGCCATTGGTTGGTCAACTCGATAAATTACCAATTCAGCATTGGTTTTTCGCCCAACAATTTGCCAAACCCAGTCATTGGGATCAAAGCGTGTTGGTGAGTGTAGATAAATCCGTCACACCAGCGCAGCTCAAGCAAGTGATAGGGTACTTGATAGCTCAGCACGATGCGCTACGTTTGGTGGTTGCGGATGAAAATACCCTATTTGTACGTGATGGCATTGATATTAAAAAGGTATTTACGGCGCATACGCTTGAGCGTGACGCATGGCAAGCTGAGCTGAGCGAGTTCAGTGAGCAAGTGCAGCAAGGTTTTGCGTTTACTGGCACGCCACTGTTTAAAGCAGTGTTATTTGTTACACCTGACGGCGAAGCCAACAATCGCTTGCTGTTTAGCGCACATCACTTGCTAGTGGATGGCGTCTCTTGGCGTGTGTTACTTGAAGATGTAAGTCAGCTATTACAGCAGCAAACAAACAATGTGCCGCTGGAGCTTCCTGCCGCAAGCGCGAATTTGGCTGAACTTGCCGATTTTTATCGTGAACTTGCAACCGATGAGCGTGGTTTGCGCAAATGGCAGAAGGTGGCTGCACTGGCTGAAACTTCGCACTTATTGAGTCTTAAAGATACAAGCGCGACCCCAACCATAGCCAAAGTTCGCCACACATTGTCAGCAGCGCACACCCGTGCGCTACTGGGATCCGCCAACACCAGTTACGGTACGACGGCGCAAGCATTGCTGCTTAGTGCGCTTGCCTGGTGTGCGCAAAAGCGTGGTGCAGGCAGTGAAGTGATCATGCTAGAAGGGCATGGTCGCGAGTTACTGACGGAGGCACTGGATAGCAGCCGAACCATTGGCTGGTTAACGGCGCTCTATCCAATGCAGTTATTTAGTAATGGTAGCCGCTTGCATGATGTGATTTGCAGTATCAAGGCAGAGCTTGAAAGGAGCGCTAAAGTCGCCAGTAGTTATGGTGCAGCGCGGTATTTACACCCAGAACCAAACGTTCGCTCGTCGCTTGAGATTGATACCCGAGGCTTACTGTTTTTCAACTATTTAGGCCAGCTAGATACAGTCATTGAGCAACAAGGTTTGCTGGGAGATGCTCGTGAGTCGACTGGCACTTTGGTTGCAGAGTCAAACCTCAGTTACTTTGGAGCGCAGCTAACAGCGGCAGTTGTCGATGGTCAATTGGCGTTAACGTTAGAGTTTGACAGCCTGCGCTTAGCATCTGAAGCAGCAGAGCGATTAAGTAAAGAGATACTCGAAAGTCTAATTCAGGTCATCGAGCATTGCCAATCCCAGCCTCAACGTCATTACACAGTCAGTGACTTTGCACTTCTCAGCGGCATTTCTGAACGGCAGTTACAGCGCATACTTGGGCAGGTTGAAGGGGAAGTTGAGGATATTTACCCTCTAACAGGCTTACAGCAAGGCATGTGGTTTCACAGTCAAACGGTACATGAGGCGCACGCTCAAAGCACGCTACCTTACGTCGAGCAAACCAGCTTATTGTTGCAAGGAAGTATAGATATTGAAGCGCTGAGTTATGCTTGGCAGCAATTGATTAAGCAGCACAGCATATTACGCTCGGCCTTTATAGATGTTGCTGGCGAGCCGCTGCAAGCGGTCTGTAAACATGCCGATGTGCCACTCAAATTGTTGCACAGCAGCGTCATTGCAGAAGAGCAATCGCAAATAGTGAAATCACAGGCTGCGGTGGAACTTGCCGAGCCGCTTAGGCTTTCACAAGCGCCTTGTATGCGGTTGTGTTTAATCGCTTTTGAAGATGGCAATGTTGGGGTGGTTTGGACTTATCATCATCTCATTATAGATGGATGGTCGCTGCCGGTATTATTTGCTGAATTATTGGCATTTTATCAAGCTCGTTGTCAAGGTGAGCTACGCCCCATTGTGGAGGATAATTTCCGCGATCATATTGAGTACTTACATACGCATGCTGAAGTTGATGAAGCGTTTTGGCGAGAGTATTTGGGAGCAGTCACTGCGCCCACATTACTCAGCGAAAAGGTACTACACACTGAAAATCAAGCGGTTGGAGTTAAAGAACTTAGTGTGACTTTACCGCAATCGTTGCAAGATGCCGTGACTCGCTTTACAGGCGAACAAGGACTTACCGTCAATCAGTTTATCCAAGGGCTCTGGGCGTATTGGGTGGCAAATTGCTGCAACGAACCGTATGCCTTATTTGGTCAAACCATTGCGGGCAGACCTACAGCGCTTAGTAGAATGGCGCAGCGCGTTGGCTTGTATATCAATACGCAAGCGGTCCATGTCGCGATAGATCAAGCTGCGCGTGTGAAAGATTACCTGCAAGCGGTGAAGTCGCAGCTTACGGCATTGGCGCAGCACCCGCATACACCACTGACACAAGTTCATCAGTGGTCGGGTATTGAGAACGACAGTCCATTGTTTGATTGCTTGTATGTTTTTGAAAATTATCCGCAAGATCCGTTGCAAAATAGCGCTGCGCTGCCATTTATTGCAACAACCTTAAGCGAAGTTGACGAAACACACTACCCATTGACCTTTGTGGTCGGCGTAGGGGCGAGTTTATCGCTCACGCTGAGCTATCAGCAGCAATGCTTTGATGAAGTGTTTATCGAGCAAAGCCTAGCGGCGATGCAGCAGCTGATGTTAGCTGCGACACAACAGCCCGAACAAACACTTGGGAAATTGTCTTGGCAGCCTCAACACGCGCAGTACAGCAAGGCATTGCCTCTACCTACTTTTTCACTGACGCAAGCGGTGCAATATCAAACGCCAAATTTACCAATTCAGCAATTATTTGCTCAAGTTGCTGCTGAATTTCCTGAGCATATTGCTATTCGTGAATATAGTACCGCCTCTGGGGAGGCTCGCTGTTATCGCTATTCACAGCTGGATAAAGACGCCAATCAGCTCGCCCATTACCTTGCTTCACGACTAGAGCCGAGTACAGCCCCCGTTATTATTGGCCTGTGTCTAGAGGCGAATTACCAGCTTATTGTGGCTATGCTTGCGGTGCTCAAATTGGGCGCAGCTTATCTACCAATTGCACCAACACTACCCGAGTCTCGACGTCGTTTGCTGCTGCAAAATGCCAATGCAGCCATGCTGGTTTCTAAAACAGAATATTGGCAGGGTAGCTCGGAGCAGGTGGTGCCTCAAGTCGATTTAGATAGTATTCAGGGCGCTTTGGCTGAGCAGCCTAGTCGTTGCTTTACTGCGCCATGCCAGATTGACGACCTCTGTTATGTAATTTATACCTCGGGCACCACGGGCATGCCAAAAGGGGTGATGGTGGAGCATGCCAGTGTCGTTAATTATGTGCAGGCATTAGCCGCGCAATATGCGATTACGCCAAGCGACAATTACCTGCAATTTGCTAGCATGAGTTTTGATGTGTTTGCCGAAGAAGTCTTTTGTACTTTACTTCGTGGCGCAACCTTGGTGATGGCACCGACAGACGACATGTTGGACCCCAATAAGTTGGCGCAATTAAGCCAAGATGCCGAGTTAACACTGATGAGTTTACCAACGGCGTATTGGCATCAACTTGCAGCGACTTCAGTCACCTTGCCAACCTCGCTGAGGATCATCACCATAGGTGGCGAGCAAATGCAGATTGCCGCGCTCACCGATTGGCAGCAGCGCTATGGCGACCGTATTCGAATTATTAACGCCTATGGCCCGACTGAAGCAACCATTTCTGCAACCCTTAATGATGTCACACACTTCAGCGGTGCACGCGTGCCAATCGGTCAGCCCGTCGCGGGTTTGTCTTTATATTTACTTGATGAGCAGCTTCGAGCGGTGGCTACCGGTGTGGAAGGGGATTTATACATTGCAGGTATTGGCCTTGCCAGAGGCTATCTCAATGACGAAGAAAAGACGCAGCAGGCCTTTATCATTGAGCCAAATAGCAGCCAGCGATTTTATAAAACTGGCGATCGCGCTTGCTGCTTAGCCTCAAATGAATTGCTGTATCTAGGTCGTGGTGATGACCAAGTTAAAGTGCGCGGTTACCGCATCGAATTGGGTGAGATTGAGCGGCAACTTCAGCTGCTAGACGAAGTTGCTGCTTGTGCTGTGGTGGTGCGTGAAGATAGCTGTAACAACGCGCAATTAGTGGCATTTGTGCAGCCAACGCAGCATACGGAAGTGGGTGATGCTGCTTTGCGAGCGCAATTACGCGCAGTACTACCCACTTACATGGTCCCTGAGTTGTTTCAATCAGTTAGCCAACTTCCGCTGACAACGAACGGCAAAGTAGATCGCAAACAGCTCATTGCGCTGGCCGGATCATACCCTCCGCCTCAACCCTTGCGGCAAGAGGCTAAGCTGGAAAGGCTTACACCACTACAAACTCAATTAGTGCAGCAGTTTGCTAGTCGTTTGCTGGTGGATGGAGTGTACCTTGACGATAACTTCTTTAATTTAGGTGGTCATTCGCTATTAGCGATGCGTTTAGTGGGTGATATTAATCAGCACCTACAGCTCAATTTGCCACTGTCGGCACTTTTTGAGCATCCGACTGTGCGTGGGCTCAGCCAGTATATTCAAGCATTGAGGGATAGTTTCGGCGAATGTCATGGTAAACCTCAATCGCTTGAAACCTTAGTGTGTTTGCAAGAGGGCGAGCTTGGTTTTACACCAGTGGTGTTGATTGCGGGAGCGGGGGGTTGGTTAATGGCATTTCATGCGTTAGTGAATGGGCTTGATAGCCGTATACCCGTTTATGGCTTGCAGCCAGAGGCGCTAGCCGAGGAACCCGAGACGCTAACCTCGATTAGACACACCGCAGCGTATTACTTGAGTGTATTAGCAGGCGCTGAACTTGGTGAGCAAGTGCATTTGGTCGGACATTCTTTTGGCAGCTTTATCGCCTATCAACTTGCCACTTTACTTGAGCAGCAAGGTCGAATTGGCTGTTCGGTAACTGTGATTGATACGCCTGTACCGAGCAACCCAGCGCTTAACTTAGATGAAGCGCAAATCGCACAAATGATGCTGGATAATCTGATAACGTTTTTTCGCCTCAGTGTCTCTGATGCTGAAATCAGTGCCTATAAGCAAGGTGATGCTTCAGCACGCATTGCCTATCTCAATCAATGGATACATCAAGCTGGATTTAACTTTAGTGATGCGCATTTACGCCACTTTCAACAAGTTTTTAGTGCCCAACTGCGAGCAAATATTGAGATGCCGTCTATGCTTAGCGACACCCTAATCTGTGTTGTAAAAACGCAGCAAACGCAAGAATTTGAAGGCCATCCTGTGAATAAAGACATGGGATGGAAACCATTTAGTCACTCTCTCTCTTGTTATGAAGTCAAAGGAGATCATTTGTCCTGCCTGCAAGCCGAGCAAGTAGGGCAGTTGGTTAACATAATTGAGCGCAACTATGTGTTGCACTAGCAAAAGTACATACTTTTAAGGATGGGAAAACAATGGATCACGCACTTTCTTTGGAATTGGATCCGACATCGATTGCAGCAGACCCTCGGATACATGACTTATCTGAGGTTAAACAAAGCGGCATGGCATGGGTGAAAAACCACGTTCAAGAGGTGAATAACTGGGTTGAGCGAGATGGTTTTGCATTGCTTCGTGGCTTAAATATTGTGAGCACGAATCAGTTTAGCGCCATACTTGAGACCTTGTTTGGTGAGCGTTTAAGCCAGTATGTTTATCGCTCTTCGCCACGAACGGCACTGAACAACAATATTTACACCACCACGGAATATCATGCCGATCAAGTGATCCTGCAGCATAACGAAAATGCTTACTCCAATGTTTGGCCGATGCGAATGGGCTTTTTTTGTGTGATCCCAGCAACCACGGGTGGGTGCACACCACTTGCCGACAGCCGTGAAGTATATCGTCGTATTCCCAGTGAATTAAGAGACAAGTTTGAGCGTTTAGGTGTGCAGTACGTGCGTAACTACGGTGATATCGACCTACCTTGGCAAGAGGTTTTTCAGACTGAGAGTAAAGCCGAAGTTGAGCAATATTGCCGACAAAATGAAATCGAATTTACTTGGCTTGATGATAAAAGGCTACAAACCAAGCAATGGCGTCCGGCGGTCATGCGCCATCCAAAAAGTGGTGAAAAGGTATGGTTTAATCAAGCTCACTTGTTCCACTGCTCGAGCCTAGATAATCAACTCAGTGCACAAATGCGTGACAGTATCGGCAGCGAATTTTTACCTCGTAACGCCTTTTTTGGTGATGGTAGCGAAATAAGTGACCAAGACATCAAGCTCATCAATCAGGTTTATCAAGACCTCACTTTTGCTTACCCGTGGCAAAGAAACGATATTTTGCTGCTGGATAATATGCTGTTTACTCATGGCAGAGAGGCCTATACAGGCACTCGTAAAGTACTAGTTGGCATGGCAAATATCGCGTCAGCATAACTAGTTGGTACTCATTCCGATGAAAATCGGGCAACAACATTTGTTAGTGGTTACGTGGTTGGCAATGTAAGGAATGAAAAAATGAAATGGCTAATACAACTACGGCTAAGAATGATGATGCTATTTTGCATCACCTTAGCACTGGCTTCTTGTTTGCAGAAAAAGAGCGTCGCAGATAATCACACCATTATGCCTAATCAATTAGAAATGATAGCGGCGGTGGTGAAGGAATATTGCGATGCCAACCTATTCTTTGGCACGGTTTATATCACCTCGGTTGATAAGGTGGTGTACCAGTCCAACTGCGGACCACAGAACATGCAATATGATGTAGATAACAGCGTTAAGTCCAAGTATCGCATTGGCTCCAATACCAAAGCGTTTTCGGCTGCTATTTTAATGAAGATGTTAGATGGTAAGGACTTACGGCAGGAAACCATTGGCGATCACTTGCCTTGGTACCCAGATAACCAATGTGCGGATGTTTCGCTACATCATTTGCTTACCATGTCGTCTGGGATCAATAACTACAGCGACAACGAAGCCGTATACGATAACTACGGTTGGCGGCCTTATTTATATAACTCGAGTCTAGATCTTAACGGTCCGGAAGATTTTAGTAATCGCTTTTGCACTTGTGGTGCCGAAGCGGGGCAAAGTGGCTCACCGTCATTTACCCCGGGTAGCAAGTATGAATATAGCAACTGTAACTATTATCTCATCGGTAATATCATCGAGCAGCTAGCGGCTGGCAAACAAGGCAATATCGGTCGTGAGTATTGGTTTGCTAATATCGTTCAAGAGCAAATTCTAAACCCGCTTAGCATGACGGACAGCGGCTCTTACAGTGCGATTGGTGTCTATTCAAATATGACCACAGGCTATATCTATAATCAAAACCAATACTTACCCCTTGCCAATGGTCGTCCACCAGCTACAGGTGGACCTGCACCTTACGAAGACATTTTAGTGAATCCATATAGCAACCCTTTGGTACTGTATTCCGCTGGAGATTTGTATTCCACAGTGGAAGACATGCATAAGTGGGATCAAGGCTTGTATGGCACTCAAATCTTAAACGATACCCAGAAACTAGCGGCCTTTGCTCCCTACTCTAACACTGGTAGCAGCGACGAGTGTGAATACTATGGCTATGGTTGGTTTGTGACTTATGTCGACCCAAACCAGTACGGCAAAGTGGCAAATTGCCCCGAAAACCCAGCCGATGCAAATCTTAGAATGTATGAAAAATTTTTACAGTACTCTGGTAGTTACCCCTATTCATGGGTGACCAGTTTCACCCGTTTACTGGAACGAGATCAAAGCATCATGGTGTTTAGCAACTATGTGAAAGAGGGGATTGAGTCAGATTGTATCGCCAAGGAGATCCGCAACATTATCTTCTATAGTGATAAACACCGTACCGAGCAATGCCAGCAAGATTTGAATCAGGCATAACGCGGTAGGGAAAAATACCGAGCTTTCGCGCTCGGTTAAACAAATTAATAGAACGCCTGCAGTAGGTGGCAACGTTTCGCCAGTTGTATTTGTGACACTGTGCAAATCCTTGGTTGTTCTTAGGTTTACTTCTTCATCATGGATGAAGGCGGTAAAGCTCAGAGTTGAATAAGTGCAACTTGTTTGATTTTGGGTACTAGGGCAAGTGCCAACATGGTGCTTGATGAGTTCGACAACTGTTTAAATAAATCATAGAGGATGAATTATGGCAGTGACAAAAACAGCGAAGGATGACAAGGCGAGCGATGCTCCAGAACAACAGGAATCACAACTTGTTGCTGATGAAGACAGAGCAGCCGTTGCTCAGCTGATTGTCGACAAATACACAAAATGGTCGTTTGGCTCTGGGTTTATTCCCGTTCCTGCGGTTGATTTAGTGGCGTTGACAGGGATCCAAATGAAGATGATAGGCGAAGTAGCAAAAGTCTATGGTCAATCATATGGTGACAACAAGCTGCGTGGCACAGTAAGCGCATTGATCGGCGGCTCTTTTCCACAAACCTTAGGGGGCGCGGGACTAAGCAGCTTTTTGAAGGCGGTTCCTGTACTTGGCACGTTAAGCGCAATCGCATTTATGCCAGTTGTGTCTGCGGCATCAACACACGCAGTAGGCGCAACTTTTGTTCGACACTTTGAAAATGGCGGCACGCTGATAGACCTGAATCTAGCAAGTATGAAAGGGGATATCGCAGACATCGCAGCTAAGTATCGTGCAAATAAAGGGAATGCGGACGCAACAGCTACAGCGGAAAAAGCCACAGTATAACCGATACTGGCTGACATAAACCGGCAGGCAACTGCTGGTTTATTCTTCGCACCGAATTTATCAACAACTTGGAGAAAATTATGCTTATCGCTTTATATTTAGTGTTATGCATTTTAACTGGTTATTGGGGACGAAACACCTTTGCCGGACCTGTGGGCTTCTTTTTAATTTCGTTGATGTTTACGCCTATTGTTGGCTTGATCATTTTACTAGTTGGGCAAAAGCGCAAGCCCACAGAGGTGAATGACGAGGAATGAGATCTTACATTGCCGGTAAAACTGGGCGATTTATAAATATAACTTAATGTTTTAATGCAATATTTATTTAAATCCAACAGGCAGTTTTGATTTTTAGGGACTATGCTAAGTAGCATGCGCGGGCGGTAGCCCAATAACAATAAAAGATAATAACAATGGTATTGTACGAATTAATTCGCCGACATATTCAGATAAAGAAAAGGACCTTTATTGCACTGGGGTGTATTTCTGGTTTGGCCAACGCGTTGGTGCTTGCGCTTATCAACAACGTAGCTGCCAATATCTCTGATATTAATAAAGAAAATCATATTCTTTACTACTTGGTGCTATTTACACTGACGATTGCAATATATGGTTTCACTCAGCAAAGATTGATGACTAAAGCCGCGCAAATGGTGGAGCGTGCTATAGATAAATTGAGAGTCGATCTGTTTGAAAGCATTCGTCATACCGAGCTGTCAACGCTAGAGAAAATTGGTAAAGAGCGGATCTTTAATACCATCAGCAAAGAACTACAGACCATATCTCAGTCGGCGCAGCTGTTTGTGATCATTGGTCAATCCATCAGTTTGGTGTTTTTTACATCTCTTTATATTGCTTGGCACTCTTTTGTGGCTTTTATGGTTATCTCGACACTGATTTTGGTCGGAGCCAGTATTCACCGTTTACGCGCCAATGAAATCCAGCGCAACATGCGCATTTCTTTTGAAAGCGAAAACCAGCTTATTCAACGCTTATCTGACTTGCTCGATGGCTTTAAAGAAGTAAAGCTCAGTGAGCCAAGAGCGGAAGATTTAGAACATGAATATCGTCGCGATTCGAATCGTGCAAGGCGTGCAAAAACCAAAACCCAAACCTTGTTTGCGACCGACTTTATTCTGTCGCAAATCACCTTTTTCGCAGCGACAGGCGCTATGGTGTTTATCGTCCCTATGCTCTCTGACGTGTATACCGATGTGGTCATTAAAGTTACCACCGCATCGCTATTTTTAATCGGCCCTATTACCAGTATTGTTGGTGGGATCCCCGTTTTCACCACCGCAACAGAGGCGGCGCAAAACGTCTTAGCATTGGAGCGCGATTTAAAAAATGTCCAAGATGAGCAAGAGGTTAAACGACCTGAACCGAGTGAAAGCCTAACCTCATTCAATGCCATCACCTTAGCGGGGGCGTTTTATCAACATCAGAAAAAATCGAGCGATCGTCCGTTTGCTGTGGGGCCGGTGGATATCACCTTTGAACAAGGGAAAACCACTTTTATTACCGGTGGTAATGGTAGCGGTAAAACAACGTTTATACGGATGTTGACTGGCCTTTATGAATTACAGAGCGGACAAATCCTTTTGAATGGCAAAGCGGTTACGGAAGATAATCGCCTTGCTTATCGAAGCCTATTCACAGCCGTTTTTGCGGATTTTCATTTGTTCCAGCAGCTCTATGGTATTCGTGATTTGAGTACTGAAGAAATCGACGAATGGTTGGACTTTTTAGAGATGCGCGCCAAAGTGGGTATTCAAAATGGGGCGTTTAGCACCATAGATTTATCATCAGGTCAGCGCAAGCGCTTAGCGCTTTTGAGTACCATTTTAGAAAATCGTCCCATTTACATCTTTGATGAGTGGGCGGCAGATCAAGATCCTATCTTTAGACGAAAATTCTACGAACAAGTGTTACCTCGTTTAAAAGCGCGTGGTAACACCATTATTGCTATCACCCATGACGACGCCTATTTCCATTTGGCCGATGTGCACTTAAAAATGGAGGAAGGTCAGTTGTTAGCACACCTCGACAGTGAAAGTAATGGAGTACCATCATGAACATTAATATTTCAGGGGATTTTGCCTTACTCGTCGCCGGCGGCTTAATACTGGCACTGATCCTATCTAATTTGCTCATGCGGGTGTTAAAGCGTTACAAGCCCAAGTGGCATAAGCGTATTTTGTCTTGGCGTTTTCGCGCAGGTGTGACGTTACTTATTCTACTGTTTATTGCCGTTGCATTGGTCAAAGTTATTTTTATTAAAGTCGACTCAGGTCAAGTTGGGGTGCTGTGGAAGCGCCTTGGCGGTGGTACGTTTGTAGAACATCCATTTTATGAGGGTACGGTGCTGGTTTATCCCTGGGATACGTTGACGATTTATTCGAGTCGATTTCAAACTGCGACCACAGAGATCCACGCCATTACCTCCGAGGGGCTCAGGATCAAAATGGAAATAACAGTGCGATACCGTCCTGTTGTGGAACATATTCCTTACCTACACAAGTTAGTCGGGACAGACTATCTTGATGAAATTGTGATCCCTGAAGTTGCATCAGCGGTTCGTATGATTGTTTCTGATTATACCGCTGAAGAGGTCTATGCTAATCAGCGATTAAAGATCCAAGATCAACTGTTAAGCACTGTGTTGAGAGAAGTTCAGCTACAAGAGAAGTCGATACTCAAACAAGAAAAAAGCGAAATGCAAGGGCACAATTTGGTTAATTTAGACGATATGCTTATTCGTCAGGTTGATATTCCTGAAGGCGTGCATAGTGCGATTGTTGCGAAGGTGAATCAAATGCACCTATATCAAGAATATAAAATGCGTTTAGATGTTGCTGAAAAAGAGGCTGAGCGAAAGAAAGTGGAGGCTCAGGGGATAGCCGACTTTCAAGAAACGGTGAGTGGTGGGATCTCTGAAACTTATCTAAGATGGCGCGGCATAGAAGCAACCATAGAATTGGCGAAATCTAATAACGCAAAAGTGGTGGTAATAGGCAGTGGTAAAGATGGTCTACCATTGATTTTAAATACGGAGGGCAGCACATCTGCTTTGCCTGCTTCGGTTAACCCAAATGCTACGGATCCACAAAGCCAAGAGCCACAAACACCTAATGCAGCTAAATCAAAGTAAGGAATAGTTACATTTTCAGTGTCACGGACTACACTGTGGCGATAAAGGAAAAGAGAAGGACAACGAAAAATGCAAATTGATTTACATCATGGCATGACGTGGGTGGTCGCACGCGCAGCGGGATTCACTGACCAAGAGGCTGAAATTATTGCTCACGCGGCACAATACGTTGATGATGCAACAAACTATGGTCACATCAAGTTTGATAACGGTGCTGCTTACGAGCGCATCGCAACTGCCCATAAGATGCTCGATTATAAAAACCTAGACAGCTTAAAGAACATGAAAGTGTGGGTACCTTTTCATTTCTTACCGGGTAATGGCGGTTTACCTGCTGGGCAAAATCCGTCGGGCACCTTTATTCAAAAGCTAGTGTGTAAGCCACATTCCCATGTAGCAAAAGATATGGTCGCTGAGTGTATTGCAGATAAGCATAGGCCTTATGGACTGCACCGCCTTGGTATCACCTCTCATGTCTTTATTGATACTTGGGGCCACCAGGGATTTGCTGGCATACAGCATGAAGTCAATGAAGTGACTGAAATAACGGACTTGAATGGTGAAGCAGAAGAGACTTGGCGCGAGCGAATAAGCGAATACTTTTCTGATGTTTTTCAAGATGATATTCCAAGTTTAGGACATGGGCAGGCGCTTTCTCACCCTGATCAGCCTCATCAGCAGTGGAGTTACTTCAACGGATTGGGCGAAAAAGTAGTGCGAGATAATCCAAGCGATTTTCTAATCGCAGCCGATGAGCTTTGCAAGGTCTATCAAGACTATCGAGGTGAGGCTACAAGTGGCTTGAGTGAGTCATTAAAGCAAGAAATAGCGCAGTGCTTTGCTGAATTTGATATGGATGATGGTGAAGAACGTCATCAACTGTGGCTTGATGCCATCGAAGCTAACCGATTTGGGCTTGGAAGTTATACCCTAACTTACATTGCCAAAGGTGAGGGGTCGTGGAAACACCAAGCGCTAGGAACAACCCGTGCTAAAGGTGACGACGATAGCTATTCATTTCGCAGTGAATTCTTAACTTCTAACTGGAAGTATTTTCACGATGCAGCCAAAAAGCATCGCCTCTGTGTTATTGATGATATTTTGCCCAAATACGGAATTTGTGTGAGCTAAGTCTCATTAAAGTAAGTGCAGCTAGGCTGCACTATTTTTGTGTTTAAAATAGCTCGGAAGAAAGCTCGCGGGATTGTGAATTTTGGTTAATATGCCAAGTTTCGACAAGGCGAGTCGTACCACCCGAGTTTTTACAAATTAATTCTGTCACCAGCACTTTATAAAAACCACTGTATTTAGCCTCACCCACAACATTCAAGACATCACTATAAAATCCACCTTGATGTCTTTCATTGAAAAATACTGGGTTACCACTGACGTAGTTGGTTTTACGGCACTGGCCTTCGTGCGAGTTGTTATTAATATTAATCAAGCCGGTATATTGAACATCCGCAAAATACCCAGGGCCATTGCTCGGCGTTTGCCAATCAGCCACTGTGATTTCACTGTGCCATACAACAGCGGGAGCCTTGGGTATCTTGTGATAAACAACCGCCTCTTCACCTGAGGGTAACGCGCAGCTGAGTTTAACCGACTTTTCTGTCAGCTTATGCTCCGCAGGCAGTGGGCCAGAAATAAAGGGCGCGTTGAATGTGAGAGGAGCAATCAAATCGCCGGTTTGTGTATTAACCACTTCAAATTGATGGCACTCATCCGCCGCTAAGCCGCCCGTGAGCGCATTAAAGTACTCAGTTGTGCCTGCACGAGCTGAGATAAAATCAACAGGTGCGCCCTGATACTGTGAATGATCTCCCGCACCATCCTGATCATAAAATACCTGTGTAGCCAAAACAGAAGTGGAACTACAAGCCAATGCCATCGCAAGCAGTCGAGTGTTGAATGTAACCATAGTCTTTCCTTTACAGTTGTGTTTATTTTTTATTCAGTCTCAATATAAGGTAAATGTAACTTCATGCAACTTTTTGATTTTTCTGGTTTTGGCAACTATCTAATTACTGCAACTGCTATTTGGGGTGGTGCGTGATGTGGATATAAATACTTAGAGTTTAGCCAGCGTTAGATGAATGGAGTTCAAGTGGGTAGGGGTTTGAGTCATCTGACGCTTTGGTTACTAGGTTTCAGTGTCTTATGATGTGGATTGATGTATGCAGACTCCAAAGATGGTTACGGTATGTTCATAAAGTGTGTTGTTGCTCGAGCTGTGATTACTATTGGGTTTTCGTTTAGTGATCTAAAGTAAACAAGCAAAGCGGCGCTGAGTCGTTGATTCAAGGCACAGGTTAAGTGATTTTGGTTACTATTAATGTGGGTCGAGCCTGACAGCTACGGATGTAGCCCCTCTTGATGTGCTGAGGGCTGTTGGGGGGCGCCCGTTATCTTATTTGCTCGTTGTGAGCAGGTTCGTATTTAAGTTAACACATAGATTGCTGATTGCAAGTAGCTAACTTGCCCAGTGGATACCTTTTCCTCTTCCGGCCTTTTGATTTTGCGGTCGGGTGATCGAGTTCAAGGCATCATGAGCTATAGCCTAGAGTGGGGCTACTCTGCGAGTCGTCCCTACCTCTTCGAATAGGTACGACTATTGATATAGTGGTTGTAAAGTTTAAAGTAAGTTACTATCAAAATTAATTTTATAGAATGGATTCATTATGAGATTTATACTCTTTGCTTTAATTTTTTTAGTAACTAGTCAACAGGCTCTAAAAGCTAAGGAAATTACTTCTAATCAAATAACAGAAAATGTAGCTTCTGAATCAAACTCAAAAAGCTTACCTAATCTAAATATGAAAATAGATGTACTAAGCAGTCAAATAGCGCTGGTTGAAGTTAAATATGAATCTTTAAAATTTAACCAAGAAAAGTTGAAATCTGTACAAGAACAAACTCCTAAATATAGCCAAGAGAGCTTAAACAATTTAAAAGATGAGGTAACAAGGCTTAAAATTGAGCTAAGAGAACTAAAAGATATTTCAAACCTTGTTAAAGTCAATGGGAAGCACAATGATTGGACTGGCTGGATGCTTGGAGCTGCAAGTTTAATAATTACAGGTTTGAGCTTTACATTAGCGATATTAGCTTTTTGGGGATATCGTAATATAAAGGCGGGAGCCGTTGAAAGTGCGATCGAGAAATCAAAAAACGTCGTCTCTACAAAACTTGAAAATGGAGAGTTTGATAGTGTTATTTTTAAAGCTGTAGAAAAGTCCATATACCGTAATATTCTGTCTGAAAATGACTTCCCAACTGACCCTTCGGAGGATGAGAAATAATGAAAGTTTGTAGTGAATGGTTTCGGCTATCAAAAGAACAAAAAGATATAATATCTCAACATCATGACTCTTTCCCTGTCAAAGTTGGCTCAATAGCGAAAGCTTTTGGGATTCAAGTAAAAAGATCAACTCTAAGCCCTGGTATTTCAGGTGAGATTAAAGAGACTAATGGGGAGGTCATTGTAAAAATAAATAGGCATGACTCTGAAGAAAGGCAAAGGTTTACACTTGCCCATGAGATAGCTCACTTTTTGCTACATCGTGACAAAATTGGAGATGGAATCGTTGATACAATGCTCTTCCGATCATCTTTATCTAACTCATTAGAAGCTGAGGCAAATAGACTAGCAGCTGATATAGTAATGCCGTTTTCATTAATTGATTCAGAGCCACTATCGAGTAACCTTCGCTTTGAAGAGCGTGTTGAGTACTTGGCTAATTTATCGAAACTTTCTATACCCGCTATGGAAATTCGATTAGGAAAAAAAGGATTTTAAGATGTTCACTAACGAGTTTGATTATAAATACTGCCCAATTTTATCAATTAGTCCAGCTGAAACAACGGCTTTAAAAGAGCTACCAGCTAAAGACAAGCAACTCATCTTACCATTATTTCCTATTAAATCTTGGGCTACTGCAAATAAACTTAGTAGTTCTTTGGAGCGTGTTAGGAATTCTCTTGGTAAAGAAAATTTTTGGATTGCGGATATAGATCACGCAGACCTAAAAACCAGAGACCAATCGAAACTTAGAGAAGTACATCAAGAAATTTTGACTTTAATGGACTCTAGAAACGGGTATAGAAACTGGTATGAATTTATCCAAAAAGAAAAATATTTAATTCCATGTTTACAGCTGCAAGACTTATCAGAGTTCCAACAACAACTTAATAATCTCGTTAGTTTAAACAGAGGAGTTGTTTTAAGACTCAAACAAGTTGACATTCAATTAGCTGTACTAGAAAGGATAACACCGTACCTTATCGGCACAGAAAATATACTTATAATATTAGACCTAGAACAAATAACACGAGACGCTGTTGATACTCATGGCACAATTACAGACCTACTACTAACAATTAACAACCTACTACCTAATGCGAAGCTATCATTATCATCAACTTCATTTCCTGATTCATTTGGTGGGTACTATAAAGGCTGTAACTCCATACATGAGAGGGCCTTATTTGATAGAGTCAGACTACAGCTGCCAGAGCTTATTTATTCGGATAGAGGGAGTGCAAGAGCTGAAAAACAATCGGGAGGCGCGGGTACTCCTCCACCTAGAATTGATTATGCATGCCGCAATGAGTGGCATTTTATTAGACGAGAGCTGCCATCAAATCTGAATAATGCAAATTCAGAAGAAGAGAAAAATACAAAGAAAAAGCAAAAAAAACAACTTTATACTCAAATTGCTTCAGATATCATGTTACAAGATTACTGGGAAGAATCCCTAGCTTTATATTCAAACTACCTAATTGAATTAACAGCAAAGGGGGATGATTACGGAATAGACTCAGCTCAAAAGGCAACCGCAGTGAGAATAAATAAGCATCTACACACCCAGCTTTATTATGACAACATTACTGAAATTCAAGATACTGATGATGACTGGGTTGACTAATAACTTTAGTTATACACTTTCAGCGAAGCTTTTCAAGCTAACTAGGTAGTTATCTAGATTGTTCCAGAAATCAAAGTTTTGTTTTCTACTTTCTTCTGCAAAACTTTTTTGCTCTTGAAATCTGCTTAATAACTTTAAGTCTTCTGTCTTAATTTCATCAGAACATGTTTGTGTTAAGAAACGACTTGTTGGTTCCCTAAACTTCCTTTGAAGAGCTTTCAAAGCCGCGCTCTTGATTACAGCTTTTGAAAGTTTTTTTGCAGCTTGTTCCAGATCAGCTCTATTTCTATCAACTTTGAAATTCAAGTTTGATGTAAGCTTTAGCAAATCTACAACATCAAGAAAATCTAATAAATTTTCTTTTGAAACGTTTTGTTGAAAGCGGCCTTTACGTCTTACTTTGATTGTATTTTTTTCTAACTCCCAAAGGCCTATATTAGCTGGCGATTCAGATATAAGCTTGGGGATAAACTTTGAATCAGCTACAACTATAACCTTATCAAAGTATTGAAGGTACGTATCCAACTGACCAGAGAGCCGATAGAGCGAATCTGCTTCGCTTTTTATCTCTATGGCTATCAAGCGATTTTGATACGTAAATGCTAAATCAACTCTTCTTAAAAAGTTGCCAACTACTAATTCACTCATGATCAGAGAGTCTTTATTTAAAAGCTTACGTTTTATTAGTTCTTTGATGGTTAAGGATTTTATATCTGATTCCAAAAGCCGTTTCATAATAGCTAAGCCTTAATTTTTTTTGATCTTGAGTTGTTATCTTTAGAGCTAAGTATGGACACTAACTAAAAATAGATACAGAGGATTAATAAACATAATTGGGCATTATACATACCTAAACGATGGTAAATCAAAGTAAAACTCTAATGCTTAGAGTAGCACAGAGGTAGCACAAGGTAATTGCTGTTAGTAGGTGTTTACTTGGGAAGCTTGTAAAAATGGTGGCCCCACCTGGACTCGAACCAGGGACCTAACGATTATGAGTCGTGCGCTCTAACCAACTGAGCTATAGGGCCATTTTGTATTGTAAGTGCTCATTAAATTCATCCATGAAGCAATATCCTGTCGGCGTCCTGCCTCCACCTCATCAAGCTGCGAAGCGCTGCTTCGGTCTTGATTCGCCCAACTGAGCTATAGGGCCATTTTGTATTTTTGCGCGTTATATTCGTCCATGAAGCTTGGTTCCGGTCTCGGATTCAACGCTCAGGGTCGCTGCGCTAATATCCCTTTGCTTCCTCGACGTAAACTTTCTTTGAAAGTTTACCCAACTGAGCTATAGGGCAATTTTGCTTTGTGGTTTAAAGGTAAATCACTGAAAGCGCAGGCAGTATAAAAATTTTTAACAGGCTTGTCACTATTAAAACGTGAAAAAGTCGGGGCGAATGGATTGATCGCTCAATATTAAGCCAATGTTGTAGCGGTTAGGGTGTTGCGTTGTGCGGATCATTAAAATGGTGAGGTAAGTACTGGTCTGGTTTTGCAGTGTAAAAAAATAGAGTTACTTAGAATTCGGGTTGGATTTTTGCTGTAAACACAAGATGAGCAAGCAGTAACGTTCGCTGGAAGTAGGGCAGAGATAAAAGAAGCCGGCAATTGGCCGGCCTCTTTTAGGAGAACGAATTAGGTTATTGGTGCATGCCTAGTTTTTTCTCTAGGTAGTGGATATTTGTGCCACCGTTTTGGAAGTTCTCGTCTGACAAGATCTTCTTGTGAAGCGGGGTATTGGTTTTAATCCCGTCAATTACTAGCTCATTTAGTGCGTTTTTAGCACGAGCGATCGCAACATCACGGTTCTCACCATAAGTGATTAACTTACCGATCATCGAGTCGTAATGTGGCGGTACTGTGTAATCAGCGTAAATATGGCTGTCCCAACGGATCCCAAGGCCACCTGCTGGGTGGAAGCGTGTAATTTTACCCGGTGAAGGGATAAAGCTCTCTGGGTCTTCTGCGTTAATACGGCACTCGATTGCGTGACCACGGATCACCACGTCTTCTTGTGTGATAGAAAGCGGTTGACCAGCAGCAATCTTAAGTTGCTCTTTGATTAAGTCTACGCCAGTGACCATTTCTGTTACTGGGTGCTCAACCTGAATACGAGTGTTCATTTCAATGAAGTAGAACTCGCCGTTTTCGTATAAGAATTCAAACGTACCTGCACCGCGATAACCAATCTCGATACATGCACGAGTACAGCGATCACCAATGTATTTACGCATTTCTGCTGTGATCCCTGGTGCAGGAGCTTCTTCCACTACTTTTTGGTGACGACGCTGCATTGAACAGTCGCGCTCACCTAGGTGGATTGCATTGCCTTGACCGTCAGCGAGTACTTGAACTTCGATATGGCGTGGGTTTTCTAGGAATTTTTCCATGTAAACCATGCCGTTACCGAAGAACTGCTTCGCTTCTTGTTGTGTTAAGGCGATAGAGTTTGCAAGTTCTTTTTCGTTGCGAACGACACGCATACCACGACCACCGCCGCCGCCAGCCGCTTTGATGATAACTGGGTAGCCGATACGCTTAGCGATCTGCGTATTGCGGTCGTTGTCATCTGTCAATGGACCATCAGAACCTGGCACGCAAGGTACGCCTGCTTTTCTCATCGCTTCAATTGCTGATACTTTATCACCCATTAGGCGAATAGTGTCGCCCTTTGGACCGATAAAGATAAAGCCACTTTGCTCAACTTGGTCTGCAAAGTCAGCATTTTCAGAAAGGAAACCGTAACCTGGGTGAATAGCAACCGCGTCAGTGACTTCTGCCGCTGCGATAATACGAGGAATATCAAGGTAGCTTTCGCTTGCCGCAGGTTTTCCGATACAAATGGTTTCATCTGCAAGAAGAACGTGTTTTAGGTCGCGGTCAGCTGTTGAGTGCACAGCAACCGTCTTAATACCTAGCTCCTTGCAGGCACGCAATACGCGAAGTGCAATTTCACCTCGGTTTGCAATGACTACTTTATCTAACATAACGTTGACCTTCTGCGTAATTATTCGATAATGAATAGCGGTTGGTCGAATTCTACTGGCTCACCGTTTTCAACTAGGATTGCTTTCACTACACCAGCTTTGTCTGATTCGATCTGGTTCATCATCTTCATGGCTTCAACGATACAAAGTGTGTCGCCAACATTTACTTTTGAACCTACTTCAACGTATGCCGCTGCTGTTGGAGAAGAAGCTGTGTAGAAAGTACCAACCATAGGAGACTTAACTTGGTGACCCGCAGGTGCGCTGCTTTCTGCTGGTGCTGCTTCTACTGCAGGAGCCGCCGCAGGTGCTGCTGGTGCAGGTGCCGCTGGAGCTGCCATGTATTGTTGAGGTTGCGCATAAACTGGTGCACTGCTGTGGCGATTGATACGTACTGACTCTTCACCTTCAGTGATTTCTAGCTCTGCAATACCTGATTCTTCTACTAGCTCGATAAGTTTTTTGATCTTGCGAATATCCATACAATGACCCGCCTGTTAGTTAATTTGAGTTATTTTGTTTTCGCAATTGCGCTAACGCTGCATCAAATGCAGCACGATAGCCCAACGCGCCTAATCCACATATCACGCCTTCCGCCACATCAGAAAAATAAGACTTGTGACGAAATGGCTCTCTGGCGTACACATTGGTGATGTGTACTTCATAAAAAGGGATGTCCACACTGAGTAAAGCGTCTCGAAGGGCAATGCTCGTATGGGTAAATGCGGCAGGATTAATGATAATCGCATCGCATTGTTCATATTGAGCGTGAATAGCCTCGATTAGCTGCGCTTCACTATTACTTTGAATGTGTGACAAGCTGACTTGCTGTGCTTCTGCATATTCAGTTAATGCGTCAACAATTTCGTTGAGAGTTTGCGTGCCGTACTTGTGCGGCTCACGGCGACCTAGCATATTTAAATTAGGGCCGTTTACTAATAAAATCTTTAATTTTGCAGACATATTACGCGAACTTCCTTTAACTAAAGCATTAGCCAAAAATTTAGACTGTATGGCTTGTTAACTTAAGCCGAATTCCAGCAAATAGCAAATATTTCTCCATTTCGTGGAGTATTATAGAGAGTTCGAGGTAAATAGCAGCAAAATACTGGTCTAATCAGAAGGGGAGAGGGGCAAACAAGCTTGCCCCTAAAATGGTTACTTTGCGTCCTGCTTGGCCTTTTCTAGGTGGGCAGCAAAGTCTTTTGCATCTAAGAAGCCTGTGATGCGGTGTGCTGGCATCTCATTACCTTGGCTATCAAAGATTAAAATAGTCGGCAAACCAAACACCGTGAATGCTTCCATGATCTCTTGGGTGTTGTCATTGGCTTTGGTCAAGTCGAGCTTTAATAGCTCATAATCTTTAAACTGTGCTTGTACTTCAGGTTTCGGGAAAGTGTATTTTTCAAACTCTTTACACGCAACACACCACTCTGCGTATAAATCAACGATAGGCACTTTGCCCTTGGCATTGGCCTCAGTAACGGCGACTTTAAGCGCGGCTAAGTCAGGTAGTAGCTTAAACTTCTGCTCTCCGGTAACGGCCTCTGCTTGAGTCGATGCAGTACTTACAACAGCTGTAGGTGCAGGAAACAAGCTTGTTTTTAATGCGTATAAGCCAACAATAAACAGGGTGATCGCAAAGCCCCACAATGTGGTTTTACCTTTTCCTGCCTGTAATTGGCTTTGCCAATAATGCAAGTAGAGTGCTGTTGCTACGGCGAGGCCACCGGCAAGTGAGACAATCACTGTCGCATCGAGTATGCGCTCTAAAAGGATAAGCGGTACGAAGAGCATCACAAAACCAAATAGCGTTTTGACCTGATCCATCCAGCCACCTGCTTTTGGTAGTAATTTTCCACCTGAGGTACCTAGCAGTAATAGCGGTAGGCCCATGCCCAAGCTAAGTGCATATAGGGTTACCGCGCCCACCACATAATCACCACTTTGCGCGACAAATAATAGCGCGCCGGAAAGTGGAGCCGTGGTGCAGGGCGATGCAATAAGTCCTGATAGTACACCCATAATGAATACGCCCCAGTAATTGCCGCCTTTTTGCTTGTTACTGAGCTGAGTGAGTTTATCCATCATGCCGCTAGGTAAACGAATTTCGTAAACCCCAAACATAGATAGCGCGAGTGCGACGAACAATATACTAAAGCTGATAAGTACCGCGGGATGCTGCAAGTAGCCTTGAATTTGGCCACCGAAATACGCAACGACTAACCCAAGCGCAGCGTAAGTGACCGCCATACCTTGCACATAAACAAAAGACAAACTGAAGGCTTTTTTAGTCGAAAGGCCTTGTTGACCGGCGATGAGGCTCGACAAAATCGGGAACATCGGGAATACACAAGGGGTAAACGCAAGGCCAATACCAAGGCCAAAGAAAGTCAAAATATTCGCAACTAAGCTGCGCTGCATTAACTGCTCAGTGAAAGACAAATTATCGTTATCCACAGGCGCGATGTCGCTTTGAACTTCTGCTTTTGTCTCTGCTGCTTTTGTTTCAGGAGCTTTGGTTGATGTGGTTTTTGGCTTTTCTCCCGCAATCGTGCTTAACGGCACTTCAACAATTTCTGGCGGGTAGCAAAGCCCAGCTTCTGCGCAGCCCTGATAGCGTATTTTTACGATTGCACCTTGCTCGATATTACTGAGCCTAGAGATAACAGATAAGTTATTAAAGTAGACTTCAGTGCGACCAAAAAACTCATCTTCAACCATCTTGCCTTGTTCAAGCTCTGGCACTTGGATGTCGGCTTGTTTGGCGATAATTTGAAGATTCTTCTTATATAAGTAATAGCCGTCGGCGATGTCCCAACCCACAAACAAGGTGTTGCCTTGCTGGTCAAAATCGAACTTGAATGCTTCTTTTACTGGTAAAAAAGTCTGTTGTTTAGGAGCCAGTAAGCTGTCTAGCACCGCATTGTTTGCTTGCGCGGGAAACCACATCAGCAATGAGAAAAGAACTACTAAGAGTCGCATTACAATAATACCTCGTCCATCCATTTGAAATAAGCTAAGTTGCCACTGGTGACGTCCACGACTTGAATTTCTGGGACATCATAACTGTGTAAGTCGCGAATAGCGGCCATCACTTGCTCTAGTTTTTCGGATTTTGTCTTGATTAACAGCTTGGTTTCTTGTGCATGTTCAACCTGACCTTCCCAAACATAAATAGATTCCACTGCTGGGATTAGGTTCACACAAGCTGCAAGTTTTTGCGTTACAAGTTGCGTTGCAATCTTACGCGCTTCTGCAACCGAATCGCATGTAGATAAGACGAGTTTATATCTTACGCCCATTGCCATTTCCATTTTAGGGTTAGTAATGGCATCTTAGCGGATAGCTCCTCTTTTCTAAAGCGTCTTACTTGTATCGCTTGAATTAAGACCTTAGCACCCATATTTATCTTTCGTAGATTTGGAGAAAGTATGTTTAGATTCTTATTTATTTTATTTATCGCTATTCCGATTATTGAAATTGCTTTGCTGATCCAAGTCAGCGAGGTGATAGGCGGTTTTGCTACCATTGCGCTTGTAATTGGTACCGCCATTTTAGGGGCAAGACTGGTTAAACAGCAGGGTCTTGGCGCTTATGTCAACGTACAGCAACAGATGTCTCGTGGGCAATTGCCTGCACAAGATTTATTTACTGGTTTGTGTGTGATCATTGCCGGTGTGCTATTGATGACGCCTGGGATCATGACCGATGTATTAGGTTTTTTACTGTTAACCCCAGCCGTTAGAAAAAAGCTGGCGCAGTCGCTTTTAGCCCATGCCACCGTAAGAGTGCAAACAGGCATGCATTCAGGTCAGTCACCGTTTGCTAATCAATCACGCGACGAGCGTGCGGATCAGCAGGAAGAAATTAGAGATCCATTTAAAAATCAATCGGGTAGAAATTCTTCAACAACGATTGAAGGTGAATACGAAAGAAAAGACTAAATTTTTTTGGTTTTTTCTCTTGGGTTTTAATTTGCCCATCCCCATAAATGAAAGCAATTAAAATTGCGTGTGTTAACCACAACCTGTGGATGTAACAGCGCCTTAAAAAAGCATTATTTCTGTCATTGTTCAGAAACTGTTAGGAGAACTATATAAATGAACATTCGTCCTTTACATGATCGCGTCATTGTTAAGCGTCTTGAAGAAGAAACAAAGTCAGCTGGCGGCATTGTGTTAACTGGTTCTGCAGCTGAAAAGTCTTCACGTGGTGAAGTAGTTGCAGTAGGCAACGGCCGCGTGTTGGACAATGGTGAAACTAAAGCACTACAAGTAAAAGCTGGCGACACAGTGTTGTTCGGCTCTTACATCGAAAAAACTGAAAAGATCGAAGGTCAAGAGTACCTGATCATGCGCGAAGATAACATCTTAGGCATCGTAGAATAATTAATACTTTTTAGTTTAATCGACAACAGAATTTAAGAGGAATTTATAACATGGCAGCTAAAGAAGTTCGTTTTGCAGGTGACGCTCGTACAAAAATGCTAAAAGGCGTAAATGTATTAGCAGACGCAGTAAAAGTAACACTAGGTCCTAAAGGCCGTAACGTTGTTTTAGAAAAGTCATTCGGCGCACCAACTATCACTAAAGACGGTGTATCTGTTGCGAAAGAGATCGAGCTTGAAGATAAGTTCGAGAACATGGGCGCACAAATGGTTAAAGAAGTTGCGTCTAAAGCTAATGACGCAGCGGGTGACGGTACTACCACTGCAACTGTTCTTGCGCAAGCTATCGTGAATGAAGGCCTTAAGTCAGTTGCTGCGGGCATGAACCCAATGGACCTTAAGCGTGGTATCGACAAAGCAGTTATCGCTGCTGTTGAAGAGTTAAAAACGCTTTCAGTACCTTGTTCAGACGCAAAAGCGATTGCACAGGTTGGTACGATTTCAGCTAACTCTGACAAAGAGATTGGTGACATCATTGCAGAAGCAATGGAAAAAGTAGGTCGCGAGTCTGGTGTTATCACTGTAGAAGAAGGCCAATCACTACAGAACGAACTAGATGTAGTTGAAGGTATGCAGTTTGACCGCGGTTACCTTTCTCCGTACTTCATCAACAACGCTGAAAAAGGCCAAGTTGAGCTAGATAACCCACATATTCTTCTAGTAGACAAGAAGATCTCAAACATTCGTGAGCTTCTACCTACACTTGAAGCTGTTGCTAAAACAAGCAAGCCGCTACTAATCATTGCTGAAGACCTTGAAGGTGAAGCGCTGGCAACTCTGGTTGTAAACAACATGCGTGGTATCGTGAAAGTGGCAGCGGTTAAAGCGCCAGGCTTTGGTGACCGTCGTAAAGCAATGCTACAAGATATCGCGACACTAACTGGTGGTACAGTTATCTCTGAAGAAATTGGCCTTGAGCTTGAGAAAGCTACGGTTGAAGACCTAGGTACAGCTAAGCGCGTGGTTATCACTAAAGACGACACAACTATCATCGACGGTGCAGGCGAGCAAGAAGCAATCGATGGTCGCGTATCTCAAATCAAAGCACAAATCGAAGAAGCAACTTCTGACTACGACAAAGAGAAACTACAAGAGCGCATGGCAAAACTTGCAGGCGGTGTTGCAGTAATCAAAGTTGGCGCAGCAACTGAAGTTGAAATGAAAGAGAAAAAAGACCGCGTAGAAGATGCACTACACGCAACTCGCGCAGCGGTTGAAGAAGGTGTAGTACCTGGTGGTGGTGTTGCGCTAGTTCGCGTTGCGAGCAAGCTTGAATCGCTAACTGGTGACAACGAAGACCAAAACCTCGGTATTAAAGTGGCACTTCGTGCGATGGAAGCACCACTTCGTCAAATCGTTTCAAACGCAGGTGACGAAGCATCAGTTGTGGTTAACGCAGTTAAAGCTGGCGAAGGTAACTACGGTTACAACGCTGCAACTGGCGAATACAGCGACATGATCGAAATGGGTATCCTAGACCCAACTAAAGTAACGCGTTCTGCACTACAATTTGCAGCATCAGTTGCCGGTCTAATGATCACTACTGAAGCAATGGTTGCTGAGATTCCGAAAGAAGAAGCTGCTGCTCCAGATATGGGCGGCATGGGCGGAATGGGTGGTATGGGCGGCATGATGTAATAAACATCATCTCTTAAGCACTACACGCTTTAGAAAAAATCTAGCAGTTTGAACTGACCCCCAGTAGTTGGACACCAACATTGGGGGTTATTTTATGTCTACATACATCAGAGAATTAAAGCTGTGCATCGCACAGCGTTGTCTTGATGGTGAATCATCGAATCAAGAGTTTTCTATCAGTTTTAGACTGATTAGGTATTGGACTTCTGTTTATATAATCCATGGTTCATCTTCATTTTACCTCTGATTATGAAAATTCCGCAGACTTTAAATGCTCGGTATGGTTGTTGGCGTATTCATTATGTTTTGCGTAAAGAAGGTATCTACTTAATCATAAAATGGTTCAGTGTTTAATGGCAAAACTAGGGTTAAAATCGACTGTAAGGCCGGAGAAATATCGTTCATATAAAGGATTAGTTGGACGTATTGCACCAAATATCATGAATCGAAACTTCACATGGACTAAACCAAATGAAAAGTGGATGACCGATGTGACAGAATGTAAAGTGGCAGGTGAAAAAATGTATTTATCTCCTATTATCGATTTATTTAATCAAGAAATTGTTAGCCATACTGTCGCGACCACACCTAAATTGCATCTCGTGACTGAGATGCTAGATAAAGCGATGAGTGAATTAAGTCAAGTATGATCCTTGGTTCTACATAGCGAACAAGGGTGGCAATACCAGCACCATGGTTGTCATAAAATTTTGAAAAATAAAAATTAATCGGAGTGTATTGAGAAAATGAAATTGTTTTGATAATACAGTGGCTGCAAATTTCTTCACGCTTTTAAAATCAGAAATGTACCATGGTTACCACTTTGACAGTGCCGAGCAACTTATGGCATGTATTGATGAATATATTGATTATTACAATAACGATCGGATTAAGGTCAAATTAAAAGGCCTGATTCCGGTAGAATACCGAAATCAGGCGTTGGAAGCCGCATAATAGAAATGTCCAACTTTAAGGGGTCACTTCAGCTAAGGTGGCTTTTCTTGTTCGTTCGGAATGTTTAACTAAAGCAGCAATCTTTGATTAGCGCTTTAATAATCGCTTGAGATGGTTTTATTTTTTCCATATTGAGATATTCATTTGGCTGATGTGCTTGATTAATTGAACCCGGGCCCATGACGATAGTTTCGCAGCCTAGCTGTTGTAGAAATGGTGCTTCGGTACAATAGTTTACAGCAATTGCTTGTTGTCCTGACAGGCGTTCAGCCATTTTCACCAAAGCAGAATCCGTCGAGCCGGTAAAAGCCGGAATAGGTTCGTGCATATCTATAACCGAGACACTATTCGGATAATGTGTATTGATTGGTGCTACGGCTGCCGTGAGCATGGCTTGTAGTTCTTTGATGCTCAGACCTGGCAAAGGGCGCATATCAATATGTAATTCACAACAGCCACAAATACGGTTGGCATTGTCGCCGCCATGAATGTGTCCAAGGTTTAAAGTTGGGTAAGGAATAGCAAAATGTGGAGTTGAATATTTATTCTTTAATTCTTCTCTTAATTTTAATAAATTTGCAATCACCTGATGCATGATTTCAATAGCATTTAAGCCACGCTCTGGATCTGAGCTATGGCCTGAACGACCAACTATACGGATGGCGGTCGTCATATGGCCTTTGTGGGTAAATACCGGCACCATATCGGTGGGTTCACCAATAACGCAGCGCGCCGGCTTCAAGCTTGGATGTTTAGCAATTTCCTGAGCGCCAGCCATGGTGGTTTCTTCATCGGCGGTGGCTAAAATCATGATAGGTGCATTTTGCTGTAATTCATCAAGCTCTGAGATTGCATTCAATACGAAAGCAAAAAAACCTTTCATATCAATACTTCCAAGACCATATAATTTATTATCTTGCTCGCTTAATTTAAAAGGATCAAATTGCCAGCGGCTATCGTCGAACGGCACGGTATCCGTGTGGCCGGCCAACATTAATCCACCATCGCCATTACCTCGTCTTGCAATTAGATTATATTTTCCTTTTGCATGTTCAAGCTCTGTTACTTCGACAGTAAATCCTAACGTTTCGCACCACTGTGCGAGTAGGTGGATCACATTCTGATTACTCATGTTGAGACTTTCTTCTAATGCACTGATAGATGGCGCGGCGATCAGTTGCTGATACATTTCCATAAAAGCGGGCAATTTCATAAAAATTCCTAAAATACTTATTCAAAGTTCTTGCATAAAAATATAAAGATGTTTAGAGTGAATATCAATTCACTTTTTTAGCATAAATATATTTTGGAACAGCAATGCGACGATTTGACTTCAACAATTAGCAGAACCAATCCTAATCAAACTTTTTTAATCTTGAGAACACTATGTTGAAAGTATCTATAATCGGAGCGAGCGGCTACAGTGGCGCTGAGCTTGCTAAGCTGGTTGCCAAGCATCCTGCCTTCACACTTGCACATTGCTTTGTATCTGAGCAAAGCTTAGACAAACACAAATTCATCAGCGATTTATATCCAGAATATTCGGGCTTGCTAGATATTGAGCTGCAACCCTTAAATGAGCAAGCTTTTTCGTTGATAGAGCAATCATCGGATTATGTGTGTTTATGCACGGATCACAAGGTTAGCGTAGAGCTTGCACCGATATTTTTACAGATGGGGAAACGGGTTTTTGACCTATCTGGAGGTTACCGTTTATCTAGCAATGAAGACTACGAAAATTACTACGGCTTTTCTCACCCACATCAAGACTGGTTAGCGCAAGCGCAATACGGATTAGCTGAATGGTATGGCGATGCTATTAAAACGGCGAAGTTGGTGGCGGTCGCGGGCTGCTATCCGACTGCGGCACTCAATGCACTTAAGCCATTACAACAAGCTGATCTGATAACAGAGCAGCCAGTTATCATTAATGCTGTTTCTGGTGTTACTGGCGCGGGTAGAAAAGCGAATGTCACCACACACTTTTGCGAAATATCTCTTGCACCGTACGGTTTGTTTACGCACAGACACAGTCCAGAAATAGAAAAATACCTTGAACACCCAGTGTTGTTTACGCCGCATTTAGGGAACTTTAAGCGTGGTATCTTGGAAACGATCTACGTCACTCTGAAAGAAAATGTCACACCAAATCAAGTCGATGCCGCTTACCAAGTGCTTGCCGATGAGCCGCTGATCAGATTAAAGGGGAGTCAACTTCCATCAATCAAAGCCGTTGAAAATCAGCCTTTTGTTGATATTGGTTGGCAGCAAAAGGGCAATCAACTGATCGTGGTTGTCGCGATTGATAACTTGCTTAAAGGGGCTGCAGGCCAAGCATTACAATGTATGAACTTGGCGGCAGGACTTGAGCATTATCAAGGTTTAGGAGTATCAGCATGAGCAAACAAACTTGGGTGATAAAACTAGGTGGTGCGGTGTTGAATCAAGAGGGTGCAGCGCAAGCATTGTTTTCAGCTATCAAGCAAATTCAACAGGACGCACCACACAAGCAGTTTGTGATTGTTCATGGTGGCGGGGCGCTGGTTGATAAGTGGCTTACCGATGCTGGTTTTGCTACTGCAAAACATCAAGGACTGCGGATCAGTCCGCAAGAGCAAATGCCCTATATTGTTGGTGCACTTGCAGGCTGTGCTAACAAGCAACTGATGGCGGATGCCATTACCGCCACGCTCAAGCCCGTTGGGCTGTGCTTATATGATGCAGGATTTACCACAACTCAAAAGCTTAAAGCGCTTGGCCGTGTGGGTAGCTGTGAAGCGAGTGAAGGGGGCATGCTTGAAGCGGTGTTGGAGTTTGACAGGTTGCCTGTTGTTAGTTCAGTTGGTATTGGCGCTGACGGCCATTTATACAACGTGAATGCGGATGAAGCAGCAGCAGCTATCGCCAGTAAGCTTGGTGCAGAACTTATCTTTATGACTGACGTTGAGGCGGTACTTGATGGCGATAAACAGCCATTAAATCAACTTAACGCGGAACAGATCTCAACGTTAATCGCGCAAAAGGTCATTGTGGGCGGGATGGAGGTCAAAGTTAAGACCAGTCTTCACGCTGCCCAACACTTACGACGAGGGGTGTACATCTCTAGCTGGCAAAAGCCAGAAAATTTAATTGCGTTGCTCAATGGTGAGCACGTAGGTACACAAATTCTGCCGTAGGAAAACACCATGACTAAGCATTTTTTAACTGGTTTGGAATTAGACCAAACTAACGTTTTGAACTTATTAAAGCTTGCAAAAAATATTAAAAATCAACCGCAAGAATATAACCAAGCCTTAGCAGGCAAATCGATTGTCACGTTATTCGAAAAGCCGAGCTTAAGAACGCGGCTGTCGTTCGATATCGGTATCCATAAACTGGGCGGCCATGCTGTGTATTTAGATCAGCAAAACGGTGCAATGGGGGCGCGCGAATCCGTAAAAGATTTTGCGCTTAATATTTCTACTTGGGCCGATGGCCTTGTGGCTCGCGTAAATCATCATAGCACGCTTGAGACGCTCGCTGAGTTTTCGTCGGTGCCTGTTGTGAATAGCCTATGTGATTTATATCACCCTTGCCAAGCGTTGGCTGATTTTCTCACCTTATTTGAAACTTACGACGATGTCAGCCAGATCAAAATCGCTTATCTCGGTGAAGGTAACAACGTAACACATTCATTAATGTTGCTTGCGGCAACGTTAGGTACTGATTTTGTGGCGGTTTGTCCTAAAGGTCATTCTCCAGATGCACAGATTGTAAAGCAAGCTGAACAAATTGCGGCGGTAAATGGCGCCTCAGTTCTGGTCAGTGATCGGGTAGAAGCGGCGGCTGGTGCCAATGTGCTCTACGCTGATACTTGGGTTTCGATGGGGAATAAAACGCCAATTGAACAGGTGAAAGACACCTTTATGCCATATCAAATCAACCAACAATTGGTTGAAGCGTGTGGCGCACAAACCATTTTGCATTGCCAGCCAGCACATCGTGAGTTTGAAATTACTTCCGAAGTGATGGACGGGCCAAAGTCAAAAATTATTCAACAAGCTGAAAACCGCATGCATGCTCAAAACGCATTGCTGGTATCGCTGTTAAACAAAGATTACGTTTGAGGTTAAAGAACATGAGCAAGATTAAAAAAGTGGTACTGGCTTACTCTGGTGGATTAGACACATCAGCGATTGTGCCATGGTTAAAAGAGAACTACGGTTGTGAAGTTGTCGCCTTTGTTGCCGATGTAGGTCAGGGTGAAGAAGAACTGGTTGGGGTTGAAGAAAAGGCAATCGCATCGGGTGCCTCTGAGTGCCATATCGTCGACTTAAAAGAAGAAATGGTTAGCGACTATATTTATCCAACTCTTAAAACTGGTGCTATCTATGAAGGGACATATTTACTGGGTACTTCGATGGCGCGTCCTATTATCGCCAAAGCACAAGTTGAAATCGCTCGTAAAGTTGGCGCGGATGCACTTTCGCATGGTTGTACAGGCAAGGGGAATGATCAGGTGCGTTTTGAATCTTGCTTCTCAGCGCTTGCGCCTGACCTTAAAGTGATTGCACCATGGCGTGAATGGTCACTATCAAGTCGTGAATCTTTGCTTGACTATTTGGCCGAGCGTAATATCCCTTGTGCAGCCTCTGCCACCAAAATTTACAGTCGTGATGCCAATGCTTGGCATATTTCTCACGAAGGTGGAGAATTGGAAGATCCATGGAATGAGCCAAGCGACCAGGTTTGGACCATGACTAACTCTCCAGAAGCAGCTCCGGATCAGCCTGAATATGTGTCGGTATTAATCGAAAAGGGTGAAATCACCGGTGTTAACGGTGAGAGCTACAGCCCTTATCAGTGCCTAGTTAAGTTAAACGAGATTGCAGCGCAGCACGGTGTTGGTCGTGTGGATATCGTTGAAAACCGCCTGGTCGGCATGAAATCTCGTGGCTGTTATGAAACACCGGGAGGCACTGTGATGATGGCTGCGTTACAAGCGATTGATGAGCTGATCTTAGACAAATCTTGTCGTAAATGGAAAACCGCGCTTAGCGAAGAGTTTGCACACTTAGTCTATGACGGTCGTTGGTTTACCCCACTGAAAGATTCAATTCTAGCTGCCGCAGAGTCTTTCGCACAGCAGGCAACTGGTGAGGTGGTACTTAAGCTTTATAAAGGCCATGTACATGCAGTGCAAAAGCAATCAATCAATAGCTTATACAGCGAAGATTTTGCCACATTTGGTGAAGATGATGTATATGACCAATCTCATGCGGAGGGATTCATTCGTCTATTCTCACTATCTAGCCGGATAGCGGCGTTAAACAAGCAAAAGCAGTCTTAAGGTAGGAGAACGAGATGGCATTATGGGGTGGCCGTTTTTCATCAGGTCCTGATGAGGCATTTAAGCAATTTAATGATTCTCTGCCATTTGATTATCAATTGGCAGAGCAAGATATTGTTGGCTCTATCGCTTGGGCGGGTGCGCTAAAGCAAGTAGATGTATTAACTGAAAGCGAACATCAGCAGATCATCTCAGCGCTGAAACAGCTTTTGGATGAAGTGATTGCTGATCCGCGCAGTGTAGCAACCGCGGGACATGAGGATATTCATTCTTATGTTGAAGCTAAACTTATCGACAAAGTGGGTGATTTAGGTAAAAAGCTGCACACAGGTCGAAGCCGTAACGACCAAGTAGCCACAGACTTTAGATTGTGGAGCCGGAAAACGGCGCAGCAATTGCTTGTGGCACTGAGTTCACTCAAGCAAGCTCTTGTGGTACTCGCAGAGCAGGAGCTTGGTACTATATTGCCAGGCTACACCCATTTACAGCGTGCTCAGCCCGTGCTCTTTAGTCATTGGTGTATGGCCTACGTTGAGATGATTGAGCGTGATGAGTCGCGCTTAAATGATGCGCTTGAAAGGTTAAATGTGTGCCCACTTGGCTCAGGTGCACTAGCGGGGACTGCTTATCCTATCGACCGTGAAATGTTAGCTGTAAACCTTGGCTTTAGAGAAGCCTCTCGCAATAGTTTAGATGCGGTCTCTGATCGTGACTTTGTGGTTGAGCTACTCAGTTGTGCGTCTATTTCGATGATGCATTTATCTCGTTTTGCAGAGGATTTGATCTTTTACAACTCTGGTGAATCTGGATTTATTGATTTGGTCGACAGCGTGACGTCCGGCTCATCCTTGATGCCACAGAAAAAGAATCCTGATGCCTTAGAGTTGATCCGTGGCAAAACAGGTCGAGTTTTTGGCGCCTTTAGCGGCATGATGATGACGCTTAAAGCTTTGCCCTTGGCCTACAACAAAGACATGCAGGAAGATAAAGAAGGCCTATTTGATGCCATGCCAACTTGGCTTGCGTGTATTCATATGGCTGAAGCATGCGTTAAAGGCATTAAGGTTAATGGTGATAAGACGTTAGCGGCTGCAAAAGGTGGTTACGCCAATGCGACAGAGCTTGCTGATTATCTCGTTGCTAAGGGAATACCGTTTAGGGAAGGCCATCACATCGTCGGTGAATTAGTGCAGTTAGCAATTAGTAAGGGGCAAAACCTCGAGGATCTGAGCTTAGAAGAATTCCAGCAAGTCAGCGCAGTAATTGCAGAGGATGTCTACCCGGTACTAGAAATTGACGCTTGTATTGCCGCTCGTAAAGCATTAGGCGGCACCTCATTGCCACAAGTGACCAATGCCATTAAAACGGCAAAAAAAAAGCAAAAAATCCTAGTGCGTGATGCCAATTTAGATGATGTTGAAGCCATTGCCGGACTGATCCAATATTGGGCTAAAGTAGGTGAGAACCTACCGCGAGCGAAAAGTGATATGATCCATAGTATCAATGAGTTTGCGGTGACAGAGGTCGATGGCAAAGTGACAGGATGTGCATCTTTGTATATTTACGACACTGGGCTTGCTGAAATTCGCTCTTTGGGTGTAAATCCCGAAAGCGAAATAAAGGGACAGGGGCAACTTTTAGTCGAGCATTTACTGGTGAAAGCCAAAAAATTGGCACTCAATCGTATTATTGTGCTAACTAGAGTACCTGGCTTCTTTATGAAACAAGGTTTTAACAACTGTACCAAAGATAGCTTGCCTGAAAAAGTGATGAAAGACTGCGAGTTGTGTTTGCGCAAAGATAACTGTGATGAAATTGCGATGGATTTCATTATAAAACAAACATCTAGCTTAAGTATTCCATGTAAATTTGTGGCTTAACACTAAGCTTTTACAGAATAAGAAAGAGCGCTAGTAAGCGTTCTTTCTGTATGTAAATCAACCGATTGAAATTGATTTAATAAATGTTGGCGTGCTTCGTGCTAAGTAAATCTCGATAATTTTTAGATGACTCACTTTTAGAGTTAAGACTAATTTGTAAATATTGAGGGAAATTTCATGATAAAAACAATCCTAGCGAGAAAAAATCAAGCTAAAACAACTGGTCAAGCAAAGCCACTTTCTGATAAGGTGATTCAATCTGTAAGTAAACTTGAGATGGTATCTGGCGCACGTGGAAGTGCAATAATTCCGCCTGGGTCTAAAGAACCGTACTAATGATTAATGTTAATTTATGACTTTTTTGGTATGAGTATAGGAGCCCTTGTAATATGGGGCTTCTTGATGGCCTCACTGCTACATCTATTTTTTTATATACTAAAAGTCCAGAAAAATTTACAGCTACTCTTTGCTTCTATCCTGTTATTTACCTCCTACTTTGTAAGTGATTTTATCATTGCTTCTGATAGCTACAATACGGCTATTCACGGAATATTTGCTTTGTTTGATCTCTTTACCTTATTGATTCTTTTTCTAGTCGCGTATACTTTTTTTAAAGATGAAAAGCTCGAAGTTGGCGTTTTATATATTACGGTAGGTTTGGTTATTAATACTTTAATGTTCTTCTTTATGTTTATAGATACATATATTTATGAAAATGTAACACGCTGGTTCTTATGGTATTTATACTCATACATAGTGATTTCTGTGGACTTTATTATGGTTGCTTCTTTATTAGTCAATAAAGATTGGTTAGGTATTAAATGGGCTATAAGTAAGGTGAGAGCTAGGGTAGCTTGAAAATTTAGTCGATTTAAACTGTGGTTTTTACTTACTTATCAGTGTGTTGTGTTCGTTTTGCTGTTTTTGTGCTTACTGGTTATACACTATCGGAATGTATATAACCGATTAGCTTTTAATTGTCGTTTTGCTTATTCCTAAAGATCTTCTTGGATTATACGCCACAATAAAAGAGCGGCGATGGCCGCTCGTTAAAACTGATATTCCACGCTCAACGTAAGTGCTGCGTGGCTTTCGTCTTCTTCCTGAGACTTATCTTGCCATGCTTTTACGCCTATTTTTGCAAGCGCGCCAAACACGCCTTGTTGGTAACCGAGCTCGAGCTGGTTTCGTTCAACATCTCGTGTGTCAAATTCAACTCGTTTCAGTTTGGCATAGGCGCCAATGCCATCCGTGCTGAAGTAATCTAACGCGAATGTGAGGTTTTTAGCATCCAATCCCGAGCTTGCTCCAAGCCAGAGGTCGCGCTCGCTGTAGTTCGTTGAATCCACTGTATTGTCTCTTGGGCAAAGCGCGAGCTTTAGCTCGTCTTTACAATCAATGCTTGTATCTGAATATTCAATAAAGCTCTTGAGACGATAGTCTTTACCACCCCAGTAGCTTTCAATACCTAGGGTGTACATTGGATTGCTTGGTAATGCACCACTGGCATTATTGCCTGCAAACTCACCGTATAAAGCGAGCGGTTGATTAGCTATCCGAGTGGAATATTTGAAGTCAACGCTGGTGAGGCGTTGCGTTTGCTTTTCGCTTTCAAGGTTTTGTTGTTGATAAACAAAGTCGCTGGATGTTGTACTAAAGCCAAGTTCTAACCCTTGAATTGGAAAAGCAGCCGCTCTAAACCCCCAAAAGTCGCCATCCTTTTTACTGGCTATATTTGGGCGTTGTTTTGCCATAATGGCCGTCACTTGCCAAGGACCAACGAAAGAGAAAAAGCTCGGTCCAATATAATTGTTATTGGCACGACTTAAACGAACCGCCTTCATGGGGGCTGCGTTGTTTGAAAGCATCAGCGCATTTTCGTTGCTCGGGCCCCACCAGTAACTCAGTCGCTCAGCGCTGAGAGACCAATTACCAAACAACACTGCAAGGTGACTGCCGTGGTGATTAACGTATTTTCCATCTTGGCTTTCATCTGCGTAGTTAACCGCAACTTTAGCGCTAACAGCACCACCTGTAATAACGCCATAAGTACGTAAGCCTGAACGTTCATTTTGACGTTCACCAAAGCCTGTTGAGCGCTCTTCAGCACCGTTAAAATGTGCTTTTACACTACTGTATCTTTCTCTTTTTGCTTGTTTTAGCGCATGGCGTAAATGTGCCAATGCAAAGCTTGCGGTTTCAGAGAGATTGCTGTCATCAATAGCGGCAAGGTCATTAACAATGCCGCTCCACAACAGAGGATATTGATTAACTGGGCGATTTATCACGCCTTCTGCAACCAGTAAATCTATGCTGTGTTTAAGCTCACTTTGTGACACCTCTATCCAAGGTGAAGCATGCGCATAAGTACCAACCAATACGGCTAGGGATAATAGGCACTTTTTCATCCGTGTAGTTTTTCCTCTAAAGCTTTGGCAACCAGCGGGTGAACAAATTCACTGACATTGCCTTTATGAAGTGCAACTTCTTTTACTAAAGTTGACGAGATAAATGAATTCTTTTCAGATGGCGTTAAAAATACGCTTTCCAAATCGGGATGTAAACGGCGATTCATATTGGCCAGCTGGAACTCATAGTCAAAGTCAGACACCGCGCGAATACCGCGGATCAGCACGTTGGCTTTTTGCTCTTTCGCTAAATCAACGAGTAATCCTGAAAACCCAATCACCTTTACATTTTTATGTGACTTTAAAATTTCTTCAGCCAAAGCAACACGTTGCTCTAGTGAGAAACAAGGCTGTTTATTTGGGTTATGGGCAATTGCCAAGATCACGGTATCAAACATTTTTGCTGCACGTTTGATTAAGTCTTCATGTCCATTAGTGAGGGGATCAAATGTGCCAGGGTAGAGGGCGATGACTTTCATAAGCGTAATTATGTTGAATTTTTTTGTATGGTAACAAGGTTTTTTTGAAAAAACACTGGTCAGCTTTGTCGGATCTAAGCTTATCTAGAGGTAAAATTAGTGCTATTTTTTCACATGGAGCGCGCAATAGCCTATTAACACTAGCAATAGCGCGACCACGTTATCAACAAAGATAGAGAATCGTAATGAATACCAAGGAAAAAATAATACGTACCAGCATCGCGTTATTTAATTTGCATGGAGAGCGCGCGATTACGACAAACCATATAGCGTCCAGTTTGGGGATTAGTCCTGGCAATTTGTACTATCATTTTAAAAATAAAGAAGACATCATTCGGCAAATATTCGCGCTTTATAGCGAGCATTTAAATACGCACTTTAAGCCACTGGAGCAGCACAATGAGCCGCTTGAGCAGCTAACTCAATATTTAGACTCCTTGTTCGACCTGATGTGGCGTTATCACTTTTTCTACGACAATCTGACAGACATCTTGGCTCGTGATGATGAATTGAAAAAAAACTACATTGCTTTTCAGTTACGCTTACTTGAGCAAGTAAAAGCTGTGGTAATTGGTCTAAGAGATACAGGCGTGATCACCATAGATGATGACGATGCTAAAGAGCTCGCGCATATGTTGAAAATGACCGTTAGTTTCTGGACTCCCTATGTTAAAGCCAGAAGAATGACAGGCGTCCTTGAGCAACAAGATATATACAATGGTATTGTTAAAGTTCTGATGATTTTTAAACCTTACGCGACGCCCATGAGCGCACCGAAAGTGGCACAACTTCAGCAGCATTATCAAGCATTAGCAGAGGCGAGCTTACCGAGTATTGCTTAGCCTGAAATAATTAAGCGGGCCTTTTGCCTGGGTGAGCACGGCAAAAGGCTTTCTTTGTAGAGCACAAAGGGAAAAGGTTTGTTTATTTCCTAATCGGCTCTGAGTTTGATATACTCGCGCGCCCGAACTGTCCTCGGTCAGTGTGCGCCACGATAAAGTCCGCTTAGGTCAAATCAGTGCGTCATCGCAACCGATAATCGATCTGTAGTAGAGTGACTTTTATGCTTAAATTTATCGTCAAATTACATCCCGAAATTGCTATTAAGAGCAAATCCGTCCGTAAGCGTTTTACCAAAGTATTAGAGAAAAACATCAAAATGCTGTTGGTTCGCGTTGACGAAAACGTAAAAGTTAAAAATAACTGGGACAATATCTCAGTGACGAGCGAGCTAAGTGACGAGAAAACCCGTCTTGGTCTGATCGACCACCTTAAACGCACGCCAGGTATTGTGCAGTTTATTGAGGTGCAAGAAACACAGTTCGACACGCTTGATGATATCTACCAACAAACGATTGCTTTGGTTGAGCCATTGATCAAGGGCAAAACGTTTTGCGTGCGTGTAAAGCGCCAAGGTAAGCATGAGTTTACTTCAAGCGACGTGGAGCGTTATGTTGGTGGCGGTTTAAACCAAAATGTAGAGGGTGCCAGTGTAAGACTGAAAAAACCTGATGTGACGGTTAAAATCGAAGTCAAAGACAATAAAGCCTACATCGTTCGTCACCAGCACTTTGGTCTAGGTGGCTTCCCACTACCAACGCAAGAAGACGTGCTGTCTTTGGTTTCTGGCGGATTCGACTCGGGTGTTGCGACTTATCAAATGATGCGAAAAGGCGCGCGAACGCACTTTTTGTTCTTTAACTTAGGTGGCGCAGCCCACGAAATTGGCGTTAAGCAAGTGAGCCACTATTTGTGGAAACAATTTAGCTCTACCCACAAAGTTAAATTTATTACGATTGACTTTGAGCCGGTTGTTGCAGAAATTCTTGAAAATATCGAAAGCGGACAAATGGGCGTGGTACTAAAGCGCATGATGATGCGTGCAGGTGCTGTGGTTGCAGAGCGTTTAGGGATCCCTGCGCTGGTAACTGGTGAAAGTATTGGTCAGGTATCGAGCCAAACCTTGGCTAACCTTAACGTGATTGACCGTGTCACAGAGATGCTGATATTACGACCGCTTATTCAACACGATAAAGAAGAGATCATTCGTATTGCCAGAGCGATTGGCACCAATGAAATGGCAGAAGCAATGCCTGAATATTGTGGTGTGATCTCTCAAAAACCAACGGTAAAAGCACAGCTTCACAAGATATTAGCTGAAGAAGAAAAGTTTGACTTTGATGTATTGAATACGGTTGTAGCTAACGCGACGGTAAAAGATATTCGCGACATTGAAGCTGAAGCAAAAGAAGAGGTGAAAGAAGCGGAATCGGTAAGTGAATTACCGGACAACGCGGTGGTACTGGATATTCGTTCTCCAGAAGAGGAAGATGCAAACCCTCTAGAGCTAGATGGTGCACAAGTGATCCACTTACCTTTCTTTAGATTAGCCACTAAGTTTGGCGACTTACCACAGGACAAAGCATACTACTTGTACTGTTCGAAAGGCGTAATGAGCCAGTTACAAGCACTTATTCTGCATGAAAATGGCTATGCAAACGTCAAGGTGTACCGTCCTTAAAAAAGCGTGTTAACAAGCGTTGGGTGAGACTTTAGGATTTACCCAACGTACGTCTTGTGGGGAGGTTATAGGTTGCTTGTTTATCCTCGTTTATTTACTAGGTATTTTGTAGCTGCCCTCCACAGTTAGTATCAAAGCGCAGCCATGCGCTCCTAGTTCATTCTTTTGAAACGACACAATCGAGCGAATCAAGAAAACGTCGCCCCGACATCATACTGAAGCCTAAAACCAAAAAACTGATAGGAAAGCAACCGACATCCCGCCGGTGCATTGCATATCGGCTTATGCTTCTCAGGTGTGATGAAAGGGGAATTATACCAGTTGTATTAAGTAAATGATCTATCTTGAAGCGGGGAAATAGCTTTAGTAGCAAGGCAAAAATTTTGCTATTTAGTTGTTCTAAATGAGAAATTTTTAACGAAGCTAATATGCTATTTCACCCTTCAAATTGATTAGAGAATTAATTCAATTGGTATTAGCTGCTTATGAAACCTTCTACGGTTTTAGCAGTTAAGCTGCTTGCAAGTATTGCAAAAACTCTCAACGAGCTGTATCCCTAATTCGCTGTGCAAATAACTTTGTGGGGGGCGGTTTACCCGCCGAGAAGTTAAGTCTATTGTCGCGCTAGCTGCCAGCGCTTATTCACTTCCTCAAGTAACTGTTGATTAAACGGCACATCGATATTTTGCTTCGCTGCTAGCTCACAAATATACCCGCACATGGCGTCAATTTCTGTGCGTCTGTTATTCGCGATATCCTGATTCATTGAAGAGCGATTGTTTGCAGTTTGCGCCATTACGGTGTAAGCAAGCGTGACTAGCTCACTAAGCGCTAAGTTCACGCCTGTACTTGTGGCCACAAGTTGTACTTCATTCATTAAATTAAGGATTTGGGCCGCGTATTTGGGCTGTCTTAGCTGACCATTTGCGACTTGTTCCAATGCACTTAACGGGTTAATGGCAATATTAACCGCCAGCTTTTTCCAAAGTGTTGGCATGATGTCAAACGTGGTTTGAGCATTGTCAAATGTGCTAAACAGTTGCGAGAATACGCGCTGGTAGTGGCATTCAGCTGGTAAATTTAACGGCCCAAACCAAGTTGCACCTTGTCCTGTATGATGCACAGTGTCTGCGACTTTATAGCCTGCGATAGATGTGCTTAAGAAGTAGGCGGATTGCGTTTTATCAAGCGCTGCTAACTCACCAGACCAATCTACCATGCCATTATGACTAAGGATTAGCGTGCCATTTTTTGAAAGTGCAGGGCGAAGCGCTCGGAGTGCTTCGATGACCTGATATGCTTTAACAGGAATGATTAGCGTATCTATATTGCTAGCTGGAAGTTCTGCAAGCGTTTTTGTACTGCATGGGATGGTTTGTTGAATACTTGCTGTTTGATAGCGATAAGTCGCCGCGCGTTTGTTTCGAGTGATCAGCGTAATTGGATGAGATTGACTAAGGTGCTGGGCGAGCAGTAATCCTATCGCCCCTTCACCTAAAATATGTATGTTAGCCATGTTTTCTGTTGCGCCAACTTGCCCAAATATAAAATAGAACAAAATAACTGACCGCACCGGCTAAATCAGCGAAAAAATCAGCGGTGGATGCTTGGCGATACGGTAATGAATGTTGCATCCACTCAATTCCTGCACCATACAAGGACAGCAGTACTATGTGTGTCCATACTTTCACTTTAAAAGCATGGTGAGAGATAAACGCAAGCACAAAAAACACACCAAAATGCGCCACTTTATCGATATTTGGGAACAGCTTTGGAGACAAGCTAATTTCCTTTGCGAATAGCACCGTACATATAATTAAAGAGATAATCAAAAGAGCTTTATAAACGCGCCGTGTCACAATACATCCTACTTCTGTATGACTAAGCGAGCAGTATACCATCGAAAACTGTCCATTGGGTGAACATCCTAATACGCTGTTTAAAAACTTAAAGTAACTCAAATTAAGCATAAACTGCTATAATCGAGCCAAAATGACTTTAGGAGAGAAGCATGCCTTCATTTGATATTGTATCTGAAATTGATATGACAGAAGCAAAAAATACCGTAGACAACGCGGTTCGCGAGCTTGATACGCGGTTTGATTTTCGTGGCGTAGATGCATCAATCGAGCTTAACGGTGAAATGATCAACCTTAAAGCGGAAGCAGAACAGCAAGTTATGCAGTTGTTTGATATGTTAGTGGGTAAAGCGGCAAAGCGTGGCCTTGATGTGGCAAGCTTCGAGCTAAAAGACATTGAACGCTCAGGCAAATACGTATCGCGCAAGGTGGCGTTAAAACAAGGCATCGACAAAGAGATGGCGAAAAAACTGGTTAAGCTTATTAAAGACTCAAAAGTTAAAGTTCAAGCATCAATTCAAGGCGATACGGTGCGTGTAACGGGTAAAAAGCGTGACGATTTGCAAGAAACGATGCAATTGGTTCGTACCGGTGAGCTTGGCCAACCATTTCAATTCAAAAACTTCCGCGACTAATTACGCTTTACTTCATTCCAAAAGTGCATAGATTGCACTTTTGGATTTCTAGACGTCCATTGACAATCATTCCGAAACCCAAGACAATAGCCTCGCATTTTCAAGGTGCTGTACACAACCTAGTGTGGTTGCTAAGTGTATAGATAATCGGGAAACTGGTGCGAACACAAGGGAACATCTAATTGCGTGAATCAATAATAAATTGAGTAAGACAGTTTATTACACGTGATTAGCTTGGATCGGTTCTATGCCAGCGCTGCCCCCGCAACGGTAGAGTGAACTGCTAATCTGCAGATTTACTGAGCCCGGAGACCGGCCTTGAAACAGTCACTTTGTGTTCTTGTACGGTGGGTACAAGTTAGGGGAAACCATGTTAAATAAAACTGCTCTAAGCGCGGCGATAGCGACGGCGCTCTCTTTTTCAGCATTTGCGGATCAAAATGTTGAACATATCACTGTTACTGCCAATAAATTTGAACAATCTCTAGAAAGCGCATTGTCTGCCATTACGGTTATAGGTCGCGCTGAAATTGAAAAAAGCAATGTTCAAGATGTCGTATCGCTACTCGATAATGTCGCTGGTATTCAAGCTGTTAGAAACGGTGGCTTTGGCCAAAGCGTGAGTTTATTCCTACGCGGTAATGACGCTAAGCATACGCTAGTGTTAATCGATGGGGTTCGAGTGACGGATGCAAACTCCGGTGACAATTCGCTCACTAATTTACCACTTAATAGCATCGAAAGAATTGAGATCATTCGTGGTGCCAAAGCTGCGATTTATGGTTCAGATGCCATTGCTGGCGTGATTAACATTATTAGTCGCGAAGGGAATAACAATACTATCGCGTTTACGACTGGGAGTAACAATTACTCCAAGACCGAAGCGACGGTAAATTACAAAAAAGACAAGTTTAGTATTGCAGCTAATGCGGGTTACACTCATACCGATGGCTATGATGTGATTGAGAAAGACCCTGAAGCTGCAATCACAAAAAACCATGACCGTGATGGATATTATAACGGTAATGCCGGTTTAAATGTGCAGTATGGTGATGAAGAAAGTGGCATTTTTAGCTTACGTTCACAGTACAGTGAAGGTGAGGGGGAGTATGACTCTTTTGGTAGTGATGCTTACCGTTTCCATAACTACACCAATAAGTTGGCGTGGAAAAGACGTACTGATAAGTTTAGCCAAAGTGCGTCATACAGCTTAGGTAAGGAACAAAATGTTCAAATCGGTAATAGTGCTGACGATAACGCTTATGTCACCAAACGCAGCCAATTTGAATATCAGTCGCAATATAGTTTAACTGAAGCTTTGATCTTCACGGGTAACTTTACCTTTCTAAATGAAGATGTTGGTGATTCTACCGCCTCTTTTTCAGAGCCTGAGCGTGATAATTTATCTTTAGCACTCGGTGGGTTTTACAACGATGAAAATTGGCTGGCAGAGGTTGTACTGAGAACGGATGATTATGATTTTCATGGTCGTGCAAACACCTACACGGTTGCTGTAGGCAAGCAACTCATGGATGGCCTAAGTGTTAAGTTGAATCATGGTACTGCCTTTAGAGCACCTTCTTTATCACAGGCGTTTGTGATTGATAGTCCTTACTATTTACCTAACCCAAATATTAAGCCAGAAGAAGCTACTAATAACGAAATTATTGTTACATGGAGCGGCGAGAACTTCCGTGTGGAAGCTGCGGTATACGATAACCGTATTACCGATAAAATCGTTTATCAGCAAAATGATAAATGGAAATACATCCCTTACAATGTTCAGCGCGCTGACTTTGAAGGTGCTGATCTTTCTGTTGAAATTGAAGACAACTTTGGTATCGAGCATACGGTAAATGTGAGCTATGTGAGTGCTAAAGACGCAGATACCGATAAGCAATTACAGCGCAGAGCGAGACGCACCTTAACTTATTCAGTCAGTAAAGAGTGGGAAAATGTCGATGCAACACTGACCTTAGTCCATAGAGGTAATCGCGACGATAAAGTATGGGGAGCTGAAGGTGCATATACAGTGACTTTACCGTCATATACGCTGTTTAACTTAGCTGCTAACTATACGTTTTTCGACGGATTCAAGTTAAATGGCCGAATTGAAAACTTAACCGATAAGCGTTATTTCAATGCCACAGCGGGCGAAGCAAAAGATGGATCTTTACTGGGCTATAAGCCACTAGGTAGACAAGCCTACGTTGGTGTGAGCTACAGCTTCTAATGCGTTAACTGCTTTTCAATACCCAGAGTGATCCATCATGAGTAATGGATCACTTTTCTTATTTATCATTTAGGGCCTGTTGACCTTTGCTGTTTGGTTTTTGTTCTTCTGAGTGTGTTTTGATCGCGACGCTCGACTTGCCGCCTAGTAATCTAGGCAAAAGTTGAGCAACAATGAACAAAGCGCACTCAGGTGAACCCAAAGGGCAGCGCTTGACTGGCATTTCTACTGTGTTATCACCTGACTTACATAGAATAACTATGCTACGCAGGCTCTGCCTTGTATAAATACCAGTCAAACTGCTGCAAAAACAAACTTGAAAGATCAACAGGCCCTAGTTGCATTACATTTGTAACTGGTGTTCTGCTTTATGTGTGGTTGATAATAGATTTGATTTGTATTATTACTACCTTAAGGAAAAGAACATGAAGTCACTATTATTTGGGTTACTCACGTTTGGGATTGTCACATCAGCGCAAGCCTCACTACCTGAAAATCAGCTTGAACCTCAATTTTCAACACAATCAATGACGGGCGATTTCGCTTGGTTTAACGCGCCATCGCAAACCTGTAATCGGATCCGCAGCATGATGTATTATCGCCACCCCGGCAACGATCACCTAACGCCTATATCTGTGCCTGTGATTTATACTGGTGGAGAGTGTTGGTCTACTGGCAGGACAACATCTAGCCAAGGTCCAAAGGAAATGTATACGCAGGTTTCAGATATCATTCATCAGCAATTTTCGAATGTAGAACATAACTACAAAGAGTTGACGACCGATATCGTCAATAATATTGCCGCACAATCTAGTTCAAATAAAGTAAGCCACACGACTAGTCTCTACGGCACTATGCATATGAAAATCGCAGGTAGAGTCGATGCACAAAATAAAGTACCGGTGTTGATCGATGGCTTCGATTTGAAGTCTTACGCTAAGTTTCGTAAGAAGCAGCTTGGGATGAATATTTATATCCATGTCTATATTAACAACGAAAATGTCACCATCAAAGGTAAGTATGATGTACGTACCCAGCAGCTTGAGTTAGATCCTTTAATTTCTAGCTTTAAGCCTGTGGTGACGACAAAAGTAGAGCTGCCGTGGATCCTCGATTTGATAGATACCTTGACTCCGGGGATTTTTGACAAGCTTTATACAGAATTTAGCCGTATTGTGATTGATGTGTTTGAATTCTTGGGTGTGGATATGAGCGAAGATATTCCGCAGGTCATTAAACACAACGCCCAGTTAATCAATTCAGGTGTTGTTCCGCTTAAAGGCTTAGATACCTTAAGACCTGGTGATACTGCGAATTTAGAAATGGAAGTAACGCGTGGGCATTTGCGGATTAAAGATGGCCGCACTAGCTTTTATGTATTTGCTATACCTATGTTGCCGTAAGGCGTAAGCCGAACGCAATCGATTGCGTTCGGCACACAAGTTTAGTGTTTTAAATTCGCCGCAAAATGGCTTTCAAACTTTGCAATTTTAGGAGCAATCATCACACTGCAATAGCCTTGGTTTGGGTTTTCAGTGTAATAATCTTGGTGATAGTGCTCAGCAGGATAAAATTCAGGCGCTGGGCTAACTTCAGTCACTATTTTTTCACTTAACTGGCTTTGAAGCTGCGCAATACAATCTTGAGTTTGCTGCTGTTGCTGCTGGTCATGATAAAACACTACACTGCGGTACTGAGTACCAATGTCATTGCCTTGGCGATTCAACTGCGTTGGGTCATGCAGGGTAAAAAACATATTAAGCAAAGTATCAAAGCTGACAATATCGGCATCAAATTGCAGTTGGACTACCTCAGCATGACCACTGTCTCCCCGACATATCATTTGATAGGTGGGATTATCTGTGTGGCCACCTGCGTAACCTGACTGCACTGACTCAACACCATTGACGCGGCGAAATGCCGCATCAATACACCAAAAACAACCACCACCAAAAGTTGCGGTTTGTAAAGTTGCCATTATACCTCCTGCTCAGGATGTTGTTTCGACTGCTCCTCAAGGCGTTTTGTCGTCTCTTCTGGAGATTGCGTCTGCTTAGCTAGTAAAGTATAGGCGGTTGGGATAACAAACAAGGTTAAAATGGTGGCAACACTGACACCGGCAAAAATCACGACACCGATCACCATGCGGCTTTCGAACCCAGGGCCTGTTGCAAACACAAGCGGGATAGAGCTCATCACGGTTGTTAGCGAGGTCATAATAATAGGTCTTAATCGCTGCGCAGCAGCATCAACAATGGCTTGTTCGAAGGCAATGCCTTTGTCACGCAATTGGTTAGCAAATTCCACGATTAAGATACCGTTTTTGGCGCTAAGGCCAATCAACATGACAATACCAATTTGGCTATAAATGTTTAGCGTGCTGTCGGTGATAAATAATCCATACATCGCACCGACTAAGCCCAGCGGTACGGTGAGCATGATAACCAGTGGATGGACAAAGCTTTCAAACTGTGCGGCTAATACTAAGAAAGTAACGGTGAGCGCCAGAATGAACACATAGGTCATCGCTGATGCACCTTCATAAAACAGCTGTGACTCGCCTTTGTAGTCGATGGCACCGTCGATATCATTCTCTTCGGCGGCAACTTTATTTAAAAAGTCGAGCGCTTGCTCCAGTGTATAGTCGCCAGCGAGGTTTGCCGTGATAGTGATTGCGCGCATACGGTTGTAGCGGTTTAATCGAGAAGCTGTGGCTTCTTCTTTTATGGTGATCAAACTGTCTAATGGCACGAGCTCATCGCTACGAGATTTCACATAAATATCAGAAATATTATCTGGGGCAGAGAAGTCGGCTTTGGTGCCTTTTAAGATCACATCGTATTCTTCACCGCGGTCAATAAAGGTGGTAACACGACGTTGTCCCAGCATGGTTTCTAGCGTTTGGCCGATGGCACTTACCGACACGCCTAAATCTGCGGCTTTGGTTTTATCAATGCTTATCAAAAACTGTGGGAAGGTTTCTTTGTAATCGTGATCGAGGCGAACCAGTCCTTTATTTTCTCGTGCGCGTTCTAGGATGCGATCACGCCATGCGGCCAATTCGTCATAGTCGTTGCCTTGTAGTACAAACTCAATGGGGCGTGAGTTACCGCCGCCGCCAATACCACGGCGCATAATAGCAAAGGCGCGAATATCTGTAACATCTTGCATTTTACCGCTGATCTCATCCATGACTTCCCAAGTAGAGCGTTTTCGCTCATCCCAGTCTGGCATGCCGATAATAGCAACACCGCCTTGACCACCCCAACCAGGTACCCGAATAAGCACGCGGCTAAGTTCCTCTGAGTCTACATAAGGAAGTAGGCGCTCTTCAATTTTTGCCATATTTTGCGAGTTGTTTTCGTAGCTTGCCCCTTCAGGACCATTCATCATAACGAAGAAAGTACCGCGGTCTTCTTTTGGTGTCAGTTCAGACGGGATCTGTTTAAACAGGCTATAGCTGGTAAAACCCGCTAGTGCCAACATCACGATCAGGCTGTATTTGCGCGATAAGTTGTCTTGTAAAACACGGCGATACCCTTGTTCTAGTCGAGTAAATCGACGGTCCATCCACTGACTAAAGCGGTTTTCTTTATTACTAGGTTTTAATACTTTGGAGCAAAGGGCTGGAGACAAGGTCAACGCGGTAATACTGGAGAACAGCACCGCAGCACTTACTGCAAAGGCAAACTCGGTAAATAGGGCACCAATACGACCATCCATAAAGACCAAGGGAATAAACACGGCAACCAAAACCAGGGTTGTTGCAATGATGGCAAAGCCTACTTCACGCGCGCCACGGTATGCCGCCAGTAACTTGGGTTCGCCAAGCTCGATACGGCGATAGATATTTTCCAGCATTACAATGGCGTCATCGACCACAAGGCCGATGGCAAGCACAAGTGCAAGAAGCGTCAGTAAGTTGATAGAATACCCCATGGCCAGCAAGAACATAAAGGTTGCAACTAAGGCTACCGGCACGGTAACAGCAGGGATCAGCGTAGCGCGGATATTGCCAAGGAAGATGTAGATAACGAGTACCACCAACGCCATGGCAATCGCAAGTGTGCTGTATACTTCCGCAATGGACTCACGAATAAAAATAGAAGAATCGTAGCTGTCTTCTATGGTGGTACCTTGAGGCAGGTTGCGTTTTATTTTTTCAAGCTCTTTACGGGCGTTGTCGACCACTTCTAGCGTATTGGCTTTGGCTTGCTTTACAACGCCAAGGCCAATCATATTTTTACCATTACCACGGAAGGTACTTTCGTCGTCAGCGGCTTCAAGTACCACCTGCGCGACTTCACCAAGTCGCACCAAATAGCCTTGTTCGCCACGCTTAATCACTAGGTTGTCAAAGTCTTCTTGAGTCTTATAGCTTCTGGCAATACGAACAGAGAAATCACGGTCTACGGATTCTATTTCGCCAGCGGGTAATTCTACGTTTTCTCTGCGTAGCACTTGTTCAATATCACTGCTTGTGACTCCACGAGCGGCCATCGCTTTTCGGTCTAGCCAAATCTTCATGGCGTATTGACGTTCACCGCCAATACGTACATTCGATACGCCATCAACAACCGCCAGGCGGTCAACGATAAAGCGCTGGGCGTAGTCTGAAAGCTGCAAGGTATCCATGGTTTCGCTGTTGAGTACAAACCAAGCGATAGGGCTTTCGTCGCTGTTTGATTTCGATACTTCAGGCGGCCTAACTTGCTCTGGCAACCTATCCAGCGCCCGAGAAACGCGCTCACGCACATCATTTGCAGCAGCGTCGATGTCGCGATCGATATTAAATTCGATAGTGATATTGGAACTACCATTGCGGCTACTTGAATTTATGCTTTTGATCCCTTCGATCCCCGAAATCCGGTTTTCTAATACTTGGGTGATCTTGGTTTCTACTACTTCCGCTGATGCGCCTGTGTAGTTAGTGCTTACACTGACTATTGGGGTTTCAATATCAGGGTATTCGCGCAGCGGTAGCATAGTAAATGCCACTAAGCCAAAGGTCAGCAGCAGTAAGTTAATAACGATCGCGAAGATCGGGCGCTTTACCGCCGTATCAGTGATTCTCACGTCGCCTTACCCCTTTATTTCAACTTTTGAGCCTGAGCGGATCTTCAGGGTGCCTTCCGTGATCACCTGTTGTCCCTCTGTAAGCCCCTCATCGATAGCTACCCAGCCGCTAAAGCGAGTTTGCAGGTGCACTTCACGTTGTTGCGCTTTACCTTGGTCGTCAATGACAAATACAAAATGCTTATCTTGTCTTGGTATGATGCTTTTTTCTGGCACCACAAGGGCTTGTAATCGAGCCAGTTCCAATCCCATGTGTAGTAGCATACCTGGGCGGAGTTTATGGTCTAGATTGGTGAAACTTGCTGTCACTCGTACCGAGCGCGTTTGTTCATTAATACGCGGGTCAATATGGGAGACCTTACCGGTAAATAGTTGCTCTGGGTAAGCTTCGCTTTGTGCATTCACTTGCATACCAAGCTGTAGTTGCGCTAGGTATTTTTCTGGTACCTGAAAATCCACTTTGATGATGCTAATGTCATCGAGTGTGGTGATCACAGTATTGTTGTTTACGAAGCTACCGATAGAGATATTTCGAGTACCCAATAATCCATCGAATGGCGCATAAATGGTCATCTCGGCGAGTTTTGTTTTGGTGGCTTCCAATTGTGCCGTTAAGGTGTCAACCTTTGCTGATTGCGCTTCTAATTGAGAGCGAGCCGCCGATTGAGTTTTTGCGAGGTCTTTAAGGCGGTTTAGTTGTCTAATTTCTTCCTTTAGCGTCACTTTCAGCGCTTCGATATCGAGCTTCTCTTCGGCATCGCGCAACTGGACTAGCTTGTCACCTTTTTTTACTACGTCTCCGTCATCGAAAAAGAGGGCTGCCACATAGTCGCTTTGGGCGCTACTCACGTTGATTGCTTGATTTGCTCTGGCGGAACCAATAGAGTGAACAGCAATAATACGCTCCTCTTTAGTTACGGTATGAGCTTGAACGGAGGTTACGGGTGCTGAGTTGCCACTCATTTTGCCTTCCGAGGCTGGTAAATATAAATAGCCGCTGATGACGACTAGCACTACAATGATAAAAGGAAACAGTGCTTTTCCTGATTGATGACGCATAAAAGTGACCCAGATTATAATTTGTCTCTAGTTTACAAAATTAAAGGCTAACAAAGTCGACGGCATATCCTGTAAATTTGTGCATTAAACGAAAATGTAATTCAATTTAAGTGTTTGTACCTAAATTAAATATTATGAAACGCAGCCATTCATGTAAACGATGCATCACAATACGTAAATTAGTCGCATGGGCGATCATCATGTATATCTTCTATGTCTGGTATACCCATGCTTGAAGCAAAACTACGTGCAACCGCTGATCGCAATGGCGTTGAATTTATGCTGGTTGGCGCAATTGGTTTGATTGTTATCATGCTTTTTGTCAATTTGCGTGGTACTGCTATTACTATTGTAGAAATATTTCTTGCCAGCGCCATGTTAGTGGCTATTTTTGTTGGCTTTCTCAAAAGTCAGCAACCATATTTTAGTTTATACTTTACAGAACAAGAGTTTAGGTATGTGCATAAATATGGAGCTTGGCCGCTATCCATTGTAAACTTCCACTCCAGCGGCATTCCCAAAGTTCAACAAGGTGTTGAAACACTTGAGTTAAATGCAGTTGGTATTAAACTTAATGATATTGATGCGTTTTTATTAAATTTAACACCTCGACTTGCGGGTAAATTATTGATCGAGCAGCGGCATATTTTTTTACAAGCTGTTAAAATGCATTGCGAAAATGGCAACTGCCCATCTGAATGGTTGATAGAAGAAACCGTTTTTCGCTCCAAGGCGGGAAAAGAATATACTGGTTTAATGGCAATGTTTGCAAACCGGATGGATAATTTAAAGACAGTGACGGGATATGATTTATTGATCCCCGCGACTGCCTTAGACAGGGATATTTGGCAATTTTCAGTCATGTTAAACCGCTGGAAACTTAACCCTAAAGAGGTGGTAAAAGCATTGTTAGAAGAACAAACCACCTACTGAAGATGTAACAGGATACACCAATATGAGCTTAGAAACGGCCTATATTAAAAGTGGGCGTAATACCATTATTCACAAAGAGAAGAAGTTAGATCTTGTGATTGTAAATGGTGAAGCACACCCAAAAATCAAGGTGACTGCAAACGGCTTGGTGCCTTTTAAGGAAGAGCTGCCGAGAAATCGAAGAGAGGCTAAAGAGCGTTATTTAGAAGTCGTCCACGTTTCGAGTATTGATGTGTTTGGTGAAGTGAAGCGGTTGTTGTTTATTCAGGCTTTAGATGGTCGAGAATACAAAGTAGATTATAGTAAAGTTGGCACTAAGTTGTTTGTGCGGATACATCAAGAAAGTTATCTATAGTTCATAAGGAAGAATATGAATGCATTCAAGGGAAGTTGGGTTGTACTTGCGCTAATATTAACAGGTTGTGGTGGAGGCTCTGGGAGTGATGAACCGAGTCAAGTCAGTGCGTCGGTTAATGCGGGTGCTGATATCCAAGTGACCGAAAAAACAGAAGTCACCTTGAATGCTCAAGCATCACCTGCTGGCGGCACCTTTAACTGGCAGGTTATCTCTGGTGCAAACGTCAGTGAATTTCCAATTACGGAGCAACAAGCCGCTTTTGTTGCACCGGATATCAAAGCCGATGTCAATTTACTTATTCAGGTTGACTATGTTGCGCCTGATGGCAGTCTTGCAAGCGACCAAGTGACGGTTGCTATCAAATCTAACAACCAATTACCTATACCAAGTATCAGCCAAACTGCACCGGAAACACTACCAGCCAAATATAAAGATACTATTGTCCTCAGTGGCGCAGGCTCCTCCGATCCAGACGAAAATGGCCAAGTGGTTGCTTATCAATGGCAACAAGTGAGTGGTCCCACAACAATACAGCCAATTGGTTTGAATACAGCTACTTTATCTTTTGTCCACCCATTATTGGCTACCTCTCAGGCGTCAATCTGGCAGTTGACGGTTACCGATGATGAAGGCGGACAAGCCAGTACCCAGTTTACCCTCGGGCTACTTGAGAATTCGGATGTAGTAGTGGCGGATGCTGGGAGCGACCAGCAAGTGCAAGAGTTTGATGAGGTCACGCTTGATGGTTCAAACAGTGATACGGTATCTGGTCAGAAACAGTGTGTATGGCGGCAAGTGACGTCTGGCACTCAGGTAGCATTAAGTTCTGTTACCGGGTGTTCAACAACTTTTAACGCACCAGATCAAAATATTTTGTCTCAAGTGGAATTTGAGCTGACCGTTACTGACTCACAAAACCGTTCAGCTACCGACACCGTGCGCATTGATATAGAGAAAAAGCCATTAGGTAAACTAAACGACAGTGGCCAAACCGCGTGTTTTAACAATACGGATGTGATCACCTGTAGTATGACGCAGTTTACGGCTCAAGATGCACAGCGTGGGCGTGATAATTTTGCCACTCAGGTGGCGAAAGAAGGCAGTGGTCGAGCAGGTTTTGACTTTACCAAACTAAATCGCTTTGCGGATGAACTGCCTGATGACGCTACCGACTTTGCTTGCGTTCGTGATAACGTCACGGGACTTATTTGGGAAGTAAAAGAAGCGAGTTCGGGTACATTACCAAACACTTCTTCTCGCAACGCACAAAATAGTTATACCTGGTATGTTGAGGTAGATGGAGCGATTGCCGAGGGGAGTGTGCAGGCCGCAGCAAATACAACCTGCCCGCAGGATAGTCACTGTGGTATTCAAGCTTTGATTGATGAAGTAAATAACCCTGCCGTTGGAGAGCAAAGTTACTGTGGTGGTAACAATTGGCGCTTACCAACTTATATGGAACTACTTGGACTACTAGATTACGGCAGTGCAGGTACTGCGGTGATAGATGAAGCGCTTTTCCCTAACTTACCTAGCACAACAACACTTGGTCATCGCTATTACTGGACCTTGCAGTCGAGTTTAGATGGTACCGGTGGCACGCTGAGAAGGGCTTATGTTATCGACATGGATACGGGCAATGATTTTGCAGTAGAAAAGTCTAGCAGCGCATTTGTTAGGTTGGTTAGGAATCCTTAGGGAGCGTGGTATGAAAATTATTACAACTATACTATTTACTCTGTCATTCACGGCTGTTTGCCAAGCGCAAACTTGCGTTGGTACTGGCTCCAATACCAGCCGTTATACGATAAATAGCAACGGTACAGTGCTGGATAGCCAAACGGGATTAATGTGGCAGCGCTGCAACTTTGGGCAAAGTTACAACGCGACTTCTCAAAGCTGTGAAGACAATGCTCAGCAACTTACTTGGCAGCAGGCATTGGTGGTTGCCAACGAAGACCAATTTGCAGGGTTTACAGACTGGCAAGTACCTAACGTTAAAGAGCTTGCCAGTATTGTGTATCACGAGTGTGTGACTCCAGCGATAAACATAACGGTATTTCCAACGACCAAAAGTAATAATTACTGGTCTGCGACGACCCAGACTAGTCAACCTCAGTTTGCTTGGGTGTATCAGTTTGCTGATGGTAAAAATAATCCAACCATTAAAACTGCGGATGCCTTTGTCAGGTTAGTGAGATACTATCAATAGCCCTTAGTTAGTGGTATTGCTACTGCCTTTAATGCTGACGGGTATGGATCTCTAATATTGCCAGTAAGACATAGCTTGTTACTTTCATCCGTCTAAAATGGCTTTGGGATTGTTTGATCTTTTGGTACTCTCCTGAAGCACCCCTTTCCCGTCTTACGTTCTGCACACAGGAGGCCATATGAATCGATTACTCAGCGCGATAGCCTTGTCTTGTGCCGTATTGGCGTCTTCCGTACATGCAAAAAATAAGTGCGATGTTGAACTTGGGCATGGTCTTATCATCACCGACAACGAAATTCGTATCGTTGATGATGGTCAGACTCGAATCCAAATCAACAATGATAGTCAGCTCTTTATTCTAGGTCGCTGGATTGAGTTAGATCCGGAAGGGGAGAGAGTTGTGCGCGAGTACTCTTTAGGAATACGGGATACCGTTCCTGAGCTGGTAAATCTGGCAACCGATGGCGTCAACCTCGGATTGAGTGCGATTGAGCAGGTGGTTGAGGGGATGTCCGACAAAGAGCCCGAAGTGCTCAAAACGCAGTTGCAATACGTTGAACGTGCGCTGATGGATAAGTTTAAGCGTGGAGATGATTTCTTTTTTATCGCACCACAGTCACTTTCTAAAATTGATGATTTTTTTACTAAAGAGATCAGCCAAAAAATTCACTCTGCTGTTCATGGTTCGTTGGGCTCTATTTTAGTCTCTTTGGGGGATGCATTTAAATCTCGCGAAGGGAATATCGAAGATCGCATCAACGATATGGGGCAACGCATGGAGATTATTTCGAAAGAGATAGATAAATCGCTGCAGAAAAAGGCCCATCAATTAGAAGAAAAAGCGGCAGAATATTGCGAGTGCTTAAACACCTTAGATCAAACGGAAGAAAAACTACAGCGCATAGTACCTGAGCTAGTTGCTTACGATCTCGTCCAGATCCGCTCATAGTCCATAGCAACTTTTGGCATTGTCTCGGCTGAGTTTATGCCAAGTTGACGATATGCCTATCACGTCTAAATAATCCTGCCATATTTGCCAATAGCTTTTTTGCATAAGAGAAACCGGATAATTCGAACCTAGCATTAGGCTCTCTTCTCCCGCATGTGTGATTAAGTGAGTAAGCCACTCAGAGAGTGTGAGTGGGTTTGCTAACATTTCGTGGCCAGAGCACTTGATCATGACATTATTAAGCGCTCCAATGCGCCTTAATATATCTGTACAAGGACTGTTAGCGTCAATAAACCCTGCATGGTTAAATACGATTTTAAGGTCAGCTTTTTGTTCTGCAAGTTGTAATAAAAGGTCGACTTTTTCGCTTTGTTTAAATTCTAATTGCGCCTCAAAATGTAGTCCATGCTCGGCAAGACAGGTGAGATTTTCGAGCACGAAAGGCGCGGATAAACGTTGGCTGTCACAGCCTTCGGTGATGTCTCTTATCGCCACGAGGTGAGGATGTGCTAACTGTGCTATGGCTGCGCTAAATTGCTCAGGCGTTGCGTTAATAGGGGCGTAACCGACGGCTTTAAAAGGAAAGCTGCATAGTTCCTGATTTAACCAATGTAATTCGTTGATGGGATTGTGATTATCAAAACCGGCTTCCACATGCACCAAGGCTTCGAGTGTAAACTGTGCATGTTGGGGAAGACTAGTAAGGGTATGATTCTGCCTTATTTTTTCCAGATTAGGCCAAGCGGGCGGGTTGTGTTTGAGCCAAGAATATTGTCCTAACGCTAAATCGAAAAAGTGTAGGTGGCTATCAATAACTCTCAGACTCATCACGCATTCCTTTTTTACTGTGCAGTATAACCGCCATCAATGCTTTGTAGGCTACCTGTGATAAAGCTCGCATCCTCACTTAGCAAGAAAGCAACCAGCGCTGCAACCTCTTGCGGTTGCCCTAATCGACCCAATGGCTGCAACTGGGCTTCTTCTGCAACGATTTCTGCTTTATCAGCGCCGCTGCGCGCACAGTAACTATCAATGGCATGATGGAATAACGGAGTTTCAATTGTGCCAGGGCACACTGCATTCGCGCGAATGTTAAATTTGGCGTAATCCAGTGCTGTGGTTTTCGCCATCGAAGCAAGTGCACATTTAGACAGGTTATAAGCGAAGGAGTTAGGTTTACCAATAACCGCCTGATCCGAAGACATCAATACGATGCTACCGCTACCTTGTGACTTCATGCTTGGTAATACGGCTTGAATGGCAGCGTAAGCGCCTTTCACATTCAATGCAAAAAGGGCGTCAAATGTGGCTTCATCGGTATCTTCGATTGTAGCACTCAGATGTTTCCCCGCGTTTGAAACAAGCGCATCTATTTTCCCTGTTTCTGCGACTATATCTGCAATTGTTGCTTTTACATCGGCGACTTTACTGACGTCACAATGGCGAAAAATCCCTTGTTCACTGGGCTGAATATCGAGGTTATAAACGGTGTATTGTTGCGATAGCAGCTTGTTGACAATGGCGGCGCCAATGCCAAAGCTGCCACCGGTAACGATGGCAACTTGGTTCATCATTAGTGTCCGCAGCCGCCAGCAGCGTGTACGTGACCGTGTGAAATTTCTTCTGCAGTTGCTTCGCGTACAGAAAGGATCTCAACATCAAACGTTAGCGTTTTGCCTGCGAATGGGTGGTTTAAGTCGCAATCCGCATTAAAGCGTCCTACTTTTACTACCTTAACCTGATGACGACCTTGGTTTGAATCGACAATAGCAGTCATGCCTGGCTTCCAAACTTTGCTGTCACCAAGACCTTGAAGGTGCTTAATAGGAATGCGCTGCACTAGACCTTCTTGATATTCGCCATAAGCTTGCTCTGGCGTTAAGGTTACCGTAAAGCTATCACCACCGGTTTTACCTTCAAGTTCACTTTCAAGACCTGGTAGCATGCCTTCAGTACCGTGCAGGTAGTTTAGTGGCTCGCCTTCTTTGCTTGATTCGATTTGGCTGTCACCTTCGTGAAGTGTGTAGTGAAACTCTACCACTGTGTTCTTTGCAATTTGCATAAGTAAACCTTAAATAAATAGTGTTCGGTGACGCCATTTAGCATCCACCTGTAAAGCGTGTAGTTTACGTGAGTGCGCTTCTTGGACGCAAGTCTATCCCTTTAATTTGGGCTCTCACTTTGCTTTGGCTTGCCATGGCGCAGTATTGATTGGAGCGCTTCAATGCTAGAGATTGAGGAGCTAGCTGGTTGAGTCTTATTGCTTTTTGGTGCAGCAGGAGCTGGTAAAAACACCATTAACACTTTGCCAGGTTTTAATAGACTCTGCGCCGTGAGTGAATTCCAATTTAATAAATCTTTTACCGCGACCTTGTAGTGACGGCTGATAGTCCACAATGACTCGCCTTGTTTTATGGTGTGGTGATGTTCCACTTGAGGTATGGGCTTGGCTTTTATTTCTTTAATATAAGGGCTTACGTCATAGTCGATGAGTAAGTCTAACTGCTCATTACTCTCGGAAACTAATAGCTTTTCGCCAACTCGGATCAAATCAGAGCGCTTATTGTTCAGCGCTTTTAGTGCACTAACACTCATCCCCGCATTTAATGCGATGCGGTAGAGTGTGTCGTTAGCTTTGACAGTGTAGCCTTGGCTGAAGTTTTCCCTGAAAAATGCACTTTCCAATAATGCTTGCTCGGATAATGGCAATAACACTTTGTGTGGACCGTTTGGAGAGCTTCTATGTTTTAAGATCCCTTGATTGAGTGCGTATAGTTGACGCTTTTTGATACCACTGAGTTTAGCCAGTTGATTGACGTCAAATTGCTGTCCAATATCAAGTATCGACGTAGTGGCCTTGTTGGGCAAACTTGGTATCTTAAAACCCTTGGGTGAGGTTTTTAGTAAGTGGCTGAGCGCTAAGAGTTTGGGCACGTAGTCTGCGGTTTCTTTTGGTAATGTTAAGTGCCAAAAGTGGGTCGACTTTCCTGCTTTTTTATTCTTTGCGATGGCTTTTTTGACACGCCCTTCACCTGTGTTGTAGGCCGCAAGCGCGTGTAGCCAGTCGCCATCAAAGCGTTCATGCAAATACAGCAAATAATCAAGCGCGGCGTCAGTCGATGCTAACACATCCTGTCGACCGTCATACCATTCGTCTTTCTTGATGCCGAAATGGTAGGCAGTGGCATCCACTAACTGCCAAACTCCAACAGCATTTTGTTGCGATTTGGCCTTTGGTCTAAAGTCACTTTCGACAAAAGGAAGTAATGCGATTTCAACAGGAAGACCTTTGCGTTCTACCTTTTTTACTACGTGATAAAAATAGGGAGCGGCGCGCTTATTTACCACATTGAGATAATTAGGCTGTGATAAATACCATTTTATGCGCTTATCAAGCCTTGGGTGAGATGCAGTATTAAAACTGAGCTTTTGGCGTATGTGTTGCCATAAATCATCGTCTCTGAGGGGGGCTTTAACGGTAGTGATTTTGGGTGGTTCTACCTCAACGATAGCTGGAGGCATGACTGGCTTTTCTACGGGCACTTGTGTGAGAGCTGACAAAATGGCTTGCCTACTCACCTGTGGACTGCTACTGCTTTTACATCCAGAGAGCATGGTTAATAATATTAACCCGCTTAGCTGTATTAATACTCTGTTCATCCTTTAACTATACCGAGAGGTTAAGTTTTATTCAAAATTTCTTTGCTGCTGAAAGTGTTGCCACTGTAATAACGCGCGTTGCTGCATGTGTTTATTTGGATATAGAATGCTTATCTTTTCAACCACTTGTTGACTATCTTGTAACGCTAATAAAGCCAAAAATTGTGCTGGAGTGCTCAGCATTTCAGGACGATAGGGTTTTCCTGTTGCAGGTAATATCCAATCAAGTGCATAGCGATTAAAGCGAGTAATAGTTTGCTGCCACTGTGTAGTATGCGGTAAATGCGCAAGTGGGATCTGATCCACGCTATAACCTGCTATCAAGCCTTGATATTTTGGCAGATAAACACTGATGTCATGACCGCTAAAGCCCGTGACTTGAGTAAGCTCAACCACTACACCTCCTAGCTCCACGGTTTTAGGCGCGTTATCAATGGCTTTACTTGATGGCGCTTGTGTGGCGAGCTTGGACCACGTTGCAATCCTACTTTTTGCCAGTGCAAGTTTGGTTTGCCACTTCGTTCGTTCACTTGGTTCTAGAGACGCGATACGATTTTCACTAAGCATGACGCTTTGGTTAAAAAGCTCAAGCTGTGCGTGAAAGGCCCTCGTCAATGCGTTGGCTGATGTTGCCGTTGGGCTTAGCCATTGTAAATTTGGATAAGCATGCTTGAGTAGCACTATGCTGGTGTCTTGTTTGATATCGGCATGCAAAGAGATTACGTAACAAAGCGGAACGGTGAGGCGCTTTTCTAATTCGTGGATCAAGGCCTCTGTGGTGACAAGATCGCCATGTATGGATGCCAACAGTGCACACTGTTTGCCGATAACTAAAGCTTGATTGGGCTGTAAAGCGCTATCTTTTCCTTTGATAAAATAAACCGCGTCATTGATTTTATGGAACTGATTAGCATTGGCGGCAGTACTTTGAAAACTCGCCGCCAATAGAATGAGACCCCAAACTAGAGAGATGCTACATAAGATAGGGTTGCTCCAGTATGTCGGCATTATTCGCCTGCAGGCAGCACTAACTTGTCGATGAGCGTGGAAACGAACTCTGCGTCTTGCTGTTGCTTTGCTTCCAATGCTTGTAAATCATGACAAAGGTGTAAGGCTGCGAGTAGTAACGCATTGTGATCATTGCGAACGGTTGAGCGTTTACGCATTTCTTCTACACGTCGGTCTAAAAGCGCTACGGCGTTATGCAGCGCTTCTTCTTGATCTGGCGCACATGCAAATTGATGTGACTTGCCAAGTAACGTTACTGTTACTTGGTTATTCTGCTCAGACATTAGCTAGCCTGTTGAGTTTGCAACTTATCAAGTAGGCCAGATAAAGATGAACTAAATTCTTTTTGCTTTTCTTCGCTTTCTAGCATTTCAAGCTGTAGGGTTTCATTTTCATCGATGAGTTTTTGATTTTGTTCTTTCAGTGCCGAAACTTCCGATTTTAACTGGTTATTTTGGCTCAAAAGTTGGTCAATCAACTGGTCGAGTTTTTGGAGATCTTGGTTATTCATAAATGCGCTCATATGACTGTGATTTGTCATGCAAATGTAAAACAAAGCGGCTAAGGATGCTAGTGTTTACGCGACTTTCTGCTGATTTTTCTCAACTTTTAAGAGATAATGCCGATATTGGAATATTTTGTTCAGAAGTGATTCAGTCTAAAGTTAAAAATTGATGAATCATTGCTCAAATTTAGCTCAGGTTTATTTCACCTGTGTTGTTATTATTTTTATCAAGGCGGGGTTATGCTCAGTTACCGACATTCTTTTCATGCAGGAAACCCTGCCGATGTGATCAAACATTTAGTATTGGCAGAAGCTTTGTCATACATGGCTAAAAAAGATAAGCCGTACGATTACGTGGATACGCACTCTGGCGCTGGTTTTTTTGAGCTAGCGAGTAGTGATGCACAAAAAACTCAGGAGTATCTGCAAGGCATCGCTAAGCTGTGGGATTATTCTGGATCCGTGTCGGCAATTAGCGATTATGTTGCATTAATCAAATCATTTAACGAAGGCGATAAATTAAGCCATTATCCCGGTTCTCCTAAGGTAGCGGAGCACTTCTTACGTCGTCAGGATAACGGTTGGTTTTTTGAGCTACATCCAAAAGATCTTGAGCTGTTAAAGCAAAATACGGCACATAAAAAGTCACTGCGCGTCACTGGGAGTGACGGTTTTAAAGGGCTATTAGGATTGGTGCCTCCAGCTTCACGCAGAGCCTGCGTGCTAATGGATCCTCCTTATGAGATCAAATCCGATTATGATGTTGCGGTCAAAAGCATCATAAAAGCGCACAAAAAGTTTGATTCCGGCGTCTATATGATCTGGTATCCCGTTGTTGACCGTGAACGCATTGATGCAATGGAGTCGAGCCTGATTGAATCTGGAGTGCGTAATATTCAAGTGTTTGAACTTGCCACCCGCGCAGATACACAAGAACGAGGCATGACGGCTTCTGGTATGATGGTGATCAATCCGCCTTGGACCTTAAAGAAAATCATGGATAAAGTGTTGCCTGAGCTGGTTTCGTTATTGGCTGAGGATGATGGTGCGTTTTACCGCAGCATTCAATTAGTAGAAGAATAGTAAAAATAAACTGCTAAGCTATCTAACCTGAGGTTTGGATAAGGAATGTTCCAACTCATTGTTTCTAAAGAACAGCTTAGTTTTTTCCTTTTCTAGCCAGAGAGTTTTAGGGAAAACAAGGCGAATTTACGCACCAATAGCTGGCTATTGGAAGTGAATTCAACGCAGTTAGCGCTAAAACTGGCTGCTAGAAAGGCATTAATTATCCGCAGCTCAGGTTATCTAGGGCCTGTTTACCTTTCAAGTTTGTTTTTGCAGCAGTTTGATTGGTATTTGTACAAGGCAGAGCCTGCGTAGCATAGTTATTCTATGTGAGTCAGGCGAGAACACAGTAGAAATGCTAATCAAGCGCTGCCCTTTGGGTTCACCTGAGTGCGCTTTGTTCATTGTTGCTCAACTTTTGCCTAGATTACTAGGCGGCAAGTCGAGCGTCGCGACCAAAACACACTCAGGAGAACAAAAATCAAACAGCAAAGATCAACAGGCCCTAGTCGATAAGGTCTTGAAGAGACTTAGCAGTTTATCTTAGGGCCTAGTTATTTCTTAACAAACTTCGTTAAAATAACGATGTTTTGACCTTCTACACGACCTTCAATATGCTCTGGGTTTGAAGGCGAGAGGCGAATGTTACGTACCGCAGTGCCGCGTTTTGCAACTAGGCTACTACCTTTAACATCCAAGTCTTTAATTAAAGTCACTGTGTCACCAGCACTCAGTTTCACCCCGTTACTGTCTAGGTGAACAAGGTCGTCATCCTCTGCAAGTGCTTGATCTGCCCATGCTCGAGTCTCATCTTCTAGATACAGCATGTCTAATGCATCTTGAGCCCAACCATTATCTGGCGCGAGGCGTTTAAGCATACGGTAGGCAACAACCTGAACGGCAGGAACTTGGCTCCACATACTATCGTTTAAACAGTGCCAATGGTTGGCTTCTAAATCCTGCTGACCTTCAACCTGTGGTTTGCACTGGCTACAAAGATAAACACATTTGTCAGAATGCGCCTCGGCGACTGGTGGTACTTCGTATACTTCGAGACCATCCGTTGAGGTACATAGCTCACATTGATTGTTACTGCGCTCAGCAAGCGCGGCAGCGATAGTCATAATGATTTCCCAAGCTGTAAAAGCGCCATTATACCAAATGCGTCAATTGATGCTCAATTTATGGGAAGAATTTATGCGTATAACTTGATCTATATCCAGAGCAGTGGTTATCTGCCACCTTTTGCGTGCATAGGCAGTTGTGAAATATACTGCTGTTCTATTTTTTCAATTTCACCAGAGTGTTTAAGTTGTGTGATAGCTTGATTTATCCGCTTAAGTAATCCTTGATGCTTAGCTAACAGGCGTAGCTGCAACATCCCTTCTGAATGTAGCTGGTTGAAGCTAAAAGTAATACCAAGTTGTTCTGACCAATATAATGCGGGTAAATCACCAATGATAATATACTCAATCCGCCGTAAGTTTAAGGCCTGAAGTAGTTCCTTTTCGGATGCGAAATCAACTCGCTCGAATAATTGGTCATCATGGTAGTAGTAGCCTCTCACTGTGCCAACTTCGATACCCGCTAGGGTTAGTACTGGAGGTTGAGACTGACGGGTAACAACGTACTCTTTAATAGGTAGAATGGGGTCTGAATAGATAAATCTATCATCTTGCTTTTGCTGTTCGTTCAACCAATCTGGGCTGATAATATCAAAATCAATTTGCTGCTTTTCTAAATAAAAGTTAGTACGTTTAGCTGGGAGAAGTAAGTTATCGCCTTTGATATTTGCCTTTACCAAAATGGCTTCCACCATTTCGGGTAGGATCCCGGGCGCATCTTCACTGTGAGTAAAATAAGGGTAAAAGCTTCCCGAGCCACTTAAACTGTATTTTAAGTAGGGGACTTGTTCTGCCTTAGTCAAACCGGCAAAGGCGAATAACCAGACGATCAAAACTTGCTTCATGCACTCATCTTAGCTTAACTTTTCTTAGACAGGCAAGCCGCTGGCGTTCTGTGAATTAAAAGCCTACTCTTTATAAGGACTTAGTTTAATAAGTTGGTAACTTTTGGTTATAAGTGTTGTAAAATAGCGAAACTTTTTTATTGCTCGGGGCGTTACCATATTATACGCTCCATGATACGTGGTTTCCTTTTACCTAATAAAGGATACGAATGTTAATGAGTGGTCCGGTGACTGAAGTACGTAAATCAGCAGTGCAGTATATTGCACGACAGGCCATTTTGCGGCCAGATCAAGAAGTCTTTGCCTATGAGTTGCTTTACAGAGACTCAGATAACAATGCTTTCCCTGTAGGGGTGAGCGATGGGCAAGCGACTGGGCGAATGTTTTTTAACTCCTTAATGTTTATCGGCGTAGACCGTTTGGCCGCGGGACAGCTTGCCTTTATAAACCTATCCGACGAATCCTTGCTGCAGGAATTACCTAGCTTATTAGCGCCACAGAAAATTGTGGTGGAAATCGTTGAGCGCTCTAAAAATATTCCTTCACTGGTGAATACGGTGACTAAGTTAACAGAGAAAGGCTACCGCTTTGCGCTAGATGACTACGATGGCACGTCAAAGTGGGATCCGTTGTTACCACTCATGGAATTCGTCAAAATAGAGGTTGAGCAGCCAATTATAAAAACCAATATGACGGTAAAAAAGCTCAAGCGTCAGTATCCAGATATTAAGGTGATTGTTGAGCGTATCGAATCAAAAGAAGAGTTCGAGATCATCAAATCATCTGGAGCAGACTTTTTCCAAGGTTTCTTTTTCGCCAAGCCTGAAATGCTCAACCATGGCAACGTGGAACCGTCGAAAATGGTGGTCTTTCAGCTGCTACAAGCCACTGCCAGAAAGTCTTTATGCTTCAAAGAAATACAAACTAGAGTAAGTAAAGATCTGAGTTTAACCGCACGATTGCTAAAACTGGCGAACGCGAAAGCTGGTGAAGATAGGTTAGAAATTAAGTCTATCTCTCAAGCCGTTGTGTATTTAGGTGAAGACGCAATTAGGCAGTTTGTTAAAGTACTCGCGTTGAGCGAATTGGGTTCAGATAAACCCAGTGAGCTGACAAGAATGGGGTTAACTCGTGCCAAGTTTGTGGAAACATTTTTGATGCCAGGGGGCGAAGAAATGGCTGAAACCGGCTATTTGCTTGGTCTTATGTCCATCCTTGACGTGATACTTGATGTTGATCTTGCAGTGATAGCAGCAGAATTTTCTCTCGATGATTCGCTTTCCAGCGCGTTACTGAGTTATCAAGGGTTGCTTGGTGGAGCGCTACGTTTAGCATTCGAAATTGAGCGCAATGACTGGCGAGAAGCTGAGCTTATTTTACAAGCCATTCGACCTGCTACACCGACCAATTATCTCTATGATATGGCGCTTTCTAGTCGAGCTTATGCAGATGAAATCCTCTCTATTGTGGCAGGTGATGAACAGTAGCTCTCACCTGTCAATGTGAGAAGGTAAGTAACTTGAGCTGTGGATAATTAGCGCCTTTCTAGCAACCTGTTTCAGTTCTAACGACGTCGAATTCCCTTCCAATAGCCAGCATACTTATCCAAAGCTCAGGTTAAATTGAATACCTATTGTTTTTAAGTAGTTTTGTTCTTGCTCTAAATCTGCTTGAAACAGTGAATGTGATTCGAGCCACCCAGCTGCAATGTGAAGTATCAAAGCGTTATTAACGGCTGTAATACTTAATTCGGGAAGTTGGTCTTGTTGGCGTTTTTGGTTCACTAAAACGCTGAGACGAAACACAGCCAAAATACGGTTAAAGTGGATTAGCTCTTCTTCGATTAACTCTGTTAACTCTGGCATTTTTATCTTTTTTCGATAAAAGCGAACAAGTGCACTTAGCCTTAATTGCTGGGCTTGAGTAAAGCCTGGAAGTTGACTGTGCCTGACAATATAAGCACCGTGTTTATGCATGCCGGAAGAGTTAATGGCGAGCCCAACTTCGTGGAGTTTTGCTGCCCAACATAACATTTCGACATCATAAGAGGATAGTTGCCATTGCTCTTTGAGTTGAGTGGTAAAAAGTTTGATGGTTTCACAAATATTGTCGGCGTGTTGCTTATCAATATTATAGTGATCGCTGAACGTGTTAATTGTGCGAGTACGAATATCAAACTCGTTGGTTTGATGCATTTCAAACAATAAGCCTTCTCGCAATGCATATTCACTAAGGCGCATGCGCTCAAGTCCTAGCTGTCTAAACAATGCTATCAGTACAGCAAGGCCGCCAGCAATACTGGTTTTTCGCTCCTCAGGTAGTGCTTTTAAGGAGACGTTGTCTATGTGTCCAGCATCAATAAATAACTGCTTAATTTGCTCCAAAATAGGCAGGGTAATTTCATCGGCTTGAGTGAGTTCTTGAACCATGGCCGCAATCGCTTTAATAGTACCAGAAGTACCGATAACGGTATTCCAGCCGAGCCTTAAGTAGCTCGCGGTAATGCTCTCAATTTGTTGCTCTGCTTTTATTTCGGCTTTTTTGAATCGCTTTGCAGATAGCTTACCATCAGCAAAGTAGGCTTTCTGCATGGTCACGCAGCCCACATTGCGACTACTTAACAGTTTGTGTGTAAGGTGCTGACCAATAACCAACTCTGTACTGCCTCCACCGATGTCGATAACCAAACGGTTATGACTATCATGTTCATGGTTGGCGACCCCTTGGTAAATAAGACGAGCTTCTTCTTGGCCTGAAATCACATTGATTGGATATGGAAAAACTTGTTTTGCCTTCGCGAGAAAATAATTAAGGTTTTTGCAATTTCGCAGTGTATAGGTTGCCACTACTTGCACCGACTCTTTCGGAAAATCATGTAGTGTCGTCGCAAATTGCGAGAGAGTATCTAATGCTCGGGCGATCGCGTCATCACTTAAATTAAAATCATCATCAAGGCCCGCGGCTAAGTACACACGTTGTTTTTCTTTATGGAGGAGTTGAAGGCGACCATCTACTTCTCTTGCTACAACAAGGTGAAAACTATTTGAACCTAAGTCCACTGCGGCAATAGAAGGGTAGTCGCGCATAAATTCTTCCTCAACGGTTATTCTTTCGCTTCATTTAATTGGTGTAACTCCCATTTTTTTAAATGGTCATAAATCGCGATCTGAGAGCGAATTTTTTTACGGTTACCTCGGCGAACGTACAGATTCTTCTGTTCGGCGTCAATGACTCTGGCTTTGGTGCGATCTTTAAACTGCAATTCAATGATATCGATAATTAGTTTTTTCAAATGCTCGGCGTAAATAGGCGTGCCAACTTCAACACGGTGGTCGAGGTTACGAGTCATCCAATCCGCTGAGGAAATATAGACCTTGGGGTTGCCGTTGTTATCGAAAACCATCACTCGTGGGTGCTCTAAGAAGCGATCGACGATACTAATTATTTTTATATTATCGCTAAAATGTGTAAGGCCAGGTACAAGCGCACACATACCACGAACGATGAGGCGGACTTTGACGCCTTTACGCGATGCTTCGTAAAGTTTATCGACGAGCTGTTTGTCAACTAAGTTGTTGACCTTAATAGTTACTTTTCCTGTTCGGCCTTGCTCAGCATGGGCTATTTCTTCATCGATCAACTCTATTATTCGACTACGTGCATTGATGGGGGAAATCATCAGGTGTTCGAATTTAAACGGTAGATAACTACTCTCAATAAAGCGAAACACGCTATCGCATTCTTCCGTAATATCGGGGTGTTTGGTAAACAGACTGAAATCAGTATAAATCCGAGCCGTTTTTTCGTGGAAGTTACCCGTTCCTATGTGTGCATATTTGACGATTTTGCCTTTTTCTCTACGGTGAACCACACAAAGCTTACTATGGACCTTAAGCGCTGGTATGCCAATCATGACCTTAATACCGTATTCACTCATGAGTTTTGCCCACTCAATATTATTTTGCTCATCGAAGCGGGCTTTCAATTCAACCATCACGGTGACTTTTTTGCCATTTTTTGCTGCATTGATCAATGAAGCGATCAATCGAGATTGCTTTGCCACACGATAAATGTTGACCTTGATTTGCGTCACTCTGGGGTCAAACGCCGCTTGGCGGATATATTCCAGCATGTGATTAAAGGTATGGTAGGGGTAATACAGCAAGATATCTTGAACTGAAATTGCGCGAAAGACACTGCTATATTTTGAAAAGGCTGCGCTTTTAAGCGGCGGCAGGGGCTTGTTTTCTAGATAGCCGCGACCAACATTTGGAAAAGAAATAAAATCCCGAAAATTGCGATATCTACCGCCTGGGATCATGGCATCTTGACCTGTCACTCCTAAGCGCTTTTTCATCAGCTTGATCATTTCTTCCGGCATAGATTCTTCATATACCAAGCGCACTGGTTCGGCATATAAGCGCTGTTTGAGACCTTTAGACATGGTATCTAACACGCCTTCTTCAAGCTCATCATCTAAGTTGTATTCGGCGTCACGAGTGAGTTTCATCGAATAGGCGTCAATGCGTTCAAATTTGAAGAAGCTCTTAAACACATCGGCTATAAAAAATCGAATAACGTCATCGAGCAACACAATCGTTTTATGCCGACGAGTTTTTTCTGGCGGCAGTTGGACAAAACGATTCAGGCGATCAGTAGGGACTTCCAAAAAAGCGTGATGCTGCTTTTCACCATTTAGCTCCACAAAAAGGTGGGTCATGGTGTCATTGATATTGTCTGAATAGTCCTTACTTTCGTTAATCATCATTGGCAATAGGTGAGGTAGTACTTGGTCTTTAAAATAGTTGGCTAGCCAATTCTTATGGAAATCCGATAGCGCATCCGGTTGCTTAATATGAATGTGATGCTCATTTAAGTCGATGAGGATCTGGTCATAAATAGCATTAAACTTTTTACCTAGTTCCAACACTTTCTTCTGAATGTCGGCGAGCAGTGCTTCGTCTTCGTCGAAATTCGTTTCAGGAAGGTTATTTAATAAGATACGGCGTTTTACATCTGCAACTCGTACTTGGAAAAACTCGTCTAAGTTGTTGGAAAATATACCAAGAAACCGGATCCGTTCAATGATCGGGTTGGTTGGGTCCTTGGCTTCTTGTAAAACACGTTCGTTAAAAGAGAGCCAGCTTAATTCTTTGGCAAAGTACGTGATAGTTTTATGCTCTGGAGATACGGCCTGCATGGTTCTTTCCATAGGTACAGCTTATTTTTACAGCTTAAGCAGGGTGTGTGACATAATTATGACAAACACAACGCGCCTGTCGTGTTTGTCATGTAACTATCATGAGTATAGTGAAGGTTTTAGCTTTCTTCTATGTCCACGATCAAATCACTGGTGATTGACTCGAGTGCTTCAATTACGTTTTCCTTGACCGTGCCTGCAGGTAAAGTCACGGTTGCGAAAGCGCTGAAAATAGGCAGTCCCCAGTTTGGAGCACTACGTTGTTTTGAGGTTAGGTGCGTGATGTTTGCGCCTTTGTGACGAATAACCGTAGCAAGCTCTTGCACAATTCCCGGTCTATCGTTGCCTGTAATGATTAAATTTAATGTGTCTGGCTCATCCTGCACTTGCAAGCTTTCGCCTGATTCAACGCTAACGTCTATACCAGGCAACTTATGCAATGCATCTTGTATTTCTTGCAAATGTTCTTCTGCAACTTCAACCTGTACGATGCCCGCGAATTGTCCGGCAAGATGGCTTAAGTTACTGGTTAACCAGTTGCCATGGTTAGAAAGAATAGTGGAAGAGATTTCCTCAACGAGACCCGGTCGGTCCTTACCTATAAGTGTTAATATTAACTGCTTCATATCATGTCTCTTTTTTTGTGGCGCCCGTGGGCGAAAAAACGAATTCGGCGCATGATTTAGACTAGTCTAAAAACTTACTTTGTCCAGTGTCTAAAAACACTTAATGTAAAGAAATGCAACGGAATTTTTGTATTTACTCTAGGCTAACAATCAGAGCACTTTTTGAGCCGATTAGTTCCATTATTTTTATAATGAATTTGAAGGCCAAGACCGATTGAAGAAAGTGCAATTGTGTCTCGGGTGTAACACAACTGTCATCTTGATGAAATATAATGCCCCCAATTTTTAAACCAAAGGGTATATTGATGACTTCAAATCCGCAAAAGCCATCCTTTAAAACGGATAGAAGCCGTCTCTTTAAAGACAGGTTTGCACAATTTGGCATTACTTCTGGTGGAGTAATGGTATTAGTCGCACTTTTACTTATCTTCTTCTACTTACTATATGTTGTTCAACCAATCTTTGAATCGGCAAAGGTTGAGAAGCGTATGGATATTCAGCTTACACAAGACAAAACATATTTAGGTGTAGGGGTAGAAGAACAAACGGAAATTGCGTACTTACTCGGCAGCAGAGGTTCGGTAGATTATTACCAGATCAAAGGTGAAAGCGCCGGTAAATTACTAGATACATTGGATGTTGAACTTGACGGTAATATTACAGCATTTGCAGAAAGTGCGCCTTTCTTAGGGCAATATGCATTTGGTCTGGATAACGGTCAGGTACAACTGGTGAAGCCGATGTTCACGGTAAGCTTTCCGGGAAATCAACGTGTCTTAACTCCTCGCTTAAGTTATCCACTTAATGCGAAGCAACTGATTGTTGATGAACAAGGGCAAGCAATTCGTAAATTCGCCTTTAGTCACTTCGAAGACAAAACCGCTGTTGTTGCACAGACTGCGGATAAACGTGTGATTTTTGCCTCCTTTGTTGCAGAAGAAAACATGTTTACTGGAGAGGTTGAATGGGCGGTTGAGCGTACCGAGCTAGATATTGATGGTCGCGTTGATGAGTTACTTATTTCTCCAGACACATCGCGCACATTTGTTCGCTCAGCAAATCAAGTTTACGTCTTTGATTCTCGCTATGCTTCTGAAGTTGAGTTATTCCAGTTGCTTGCTGCAAATGAAGAAAATGCCAACTTGGTCGATATGAACCTACTAGCGGGCGCCAACTCATTAATGCTTGCTAACGACAACGGTGAGGTTTCACAGTGGTTTGAAGTCAATACCGATGATGGACGCCAGTTTGCTAAAATCCGCTCTTTTGAGACGCCAAAGAGCAAACAGGTCAAACTATTTAGTGAATATTATCGTCGTACTTTCTTCACGACTAATGAAAATGGTCAATTAGGTCTATATTACACCACCAGTGAAGCGCACTTATGGCAAGGTAAAATCACAGATAAAGCTGTACAAAAGTTTGCGGTAGCACCACGTGCTAATGCGGCTTTGTTACTCGCCGATGATACGTTAACGGTGGTAGAACTACACAATGAACACCCGGAAGTAACTTGGTCTGCTTTGTGGCAAGAAGTGTGGTACGAAGGGTATCCTGAGCCTGCTTACACTTGGCAATCAACCTCTGCGAGTGATGACTTTGAGTCGAAATTCTCATTAGTGCCTATTTCATTTGGTACCATTAAAGCGGCGCTTTATGCCATGTTGTTTGCTGTTCCTATTGCATTAGCGTCAGCAATCTACACCGCCTATTTCATGTCGAGTGAATTACGCCGTGTGGTGAAACCAACAGTCGAGATAATGGAAGCACTACCAACGGTTATCTTGGGCTTCTTGGCGGGCCTTTGGCTTGCTCCTTTAATTGAAACGCATCTACCTGCCGTGGTTGCTTTATTGGTGCTATTGCCAATCGCGATGATAGCAACGGCATTTGGTTGGACTAAGCTACCTGCAAAAGTGAGACACGTTGTGCCTGAAGGCTGGCATTCAATCTTACTGATCCCCGTGGTGCTTATCGTAGGCTGGATTTCATTTGCCATGAGCGCAGGTATTGAGTCTTGGTTGTTTGGCGGTAATGTGCGTCAGTATCTAACCAATGAGTTAGGTCTAACATTTGACCAGCGTAACTCGCTAGTCGTGGGTATCGCGATGGGTTTTGCGGTTATTCCTACAATCTTTTCTATTGCAGAAGACGCGGTATTTAGCGTACCTAAGCACCTTTCTAATGGCTCATTAGCACTCGGTGCCACGCAGTGGCAGACTTTGGTTCGTGTTGTATTACTAACAGCAAGTCCTGGTATCTTCTCTGCGGTAATGATGGGTCTTGGCCGCGCCGTAGGGGAAACCATGATTGTATTGATGGCAACCGGTAACACGCCAATCATGGACTGGAGTATCTTCCAAGGTATGCGTACGCTTGCTGCAAACATTGCGGTGGAAATGCCGGAGTCTGAAGTTGGCAGCTCTCACTATCGCATCTTGTTCCTAGCTGCCTTTGTATTGTTTATTTTTACTTTCGTATTTAACACCGTTGCTGAGTTTGTTCGCCAGCAGCTGCGTGAAAAGTACAGCTCAATGTAATTGGAGTGACATGACATGGTAAAACAGTGGTTTAAGTCAGGTTCTCCGTGGATCTGGATGACAGGTGGCGCGGTCAGTATTAGTTTGATTTCAGTAATTGGACTACTTGCGATGATAGCGTGGAAAGGACTGAGCTTCTTTTGGCCATCAGAAGTTGTAGAAATGCATCTCGACGGTTCTGTTGCTAAGCAGACTGTTATTGGTGAAATATACGATCGTGAGATGGTACCAAAGTCTCGCCTTGAAGCGGCTGGATTCGACCTTTCAGGCTACAACAGCGAACAAATCGAGCGTTTACTCATTAAAACGGGTAACCGTGAATACGTAGAACTTGATTTCCGTTGGGTGTTATCAACAGACATCAAAAGCCAGTCTACGCCAGCGGAATTAGCGGTATTTGAGCGTAGTAAAAATGGTAATTTCTATGGTTATGTTGCTCGCGTTTTAGAAGACGGTAAAGTAGTAACTAACCAGCCGATAGAAAGGTTACATGAGCTTGTTGAGCGTGCCGTTGACCTTAATGACGAAGCGCTTGATCTACAAAATAGCGAAATCGGGCACATTAACTATGAGCTTGAACGACTACGTTTAAAAGAAAAGTCGTATCAACTCGATAATGACCTGACAGAGGAAAAGTTAGCAGAGTTAAATGCACGCCGTGCTGAGCTACGTGAAGATTACAAAGTCTTCGAAAAACGTTTATTTGAGCTAAGGAAGCAAGCAAAGCGTGACCAAGTTGTAGTGCGTGATATGCGTGGTGAAGAAGTGACTTTGCCGCTGTACCAAGTGTTGGACGTTTGGTTTCCAAATGACATGGGCTTTTTTGCCAAAGTGGGTCACTACTTAGTGCAAATCAGCAAGTTTGTGAGCGATGACCCGCGTGAAGCAAATACCGAAGGTGGGGTATTCCCTGCAATCTTTGGTACGGTATTTATGGTTATGCTGATGGCGGTGATCGTGACCCCATTCGGTGTTATTGCCGCAATTTATCTTCATGAATATGCAGCAAAGAACGCTGTGACTAAGATGATCCGCATCGCGGTGATCAACCTTGCAGGTGTTCCATCCATTGTATATGGGGTGTTTGGCTTAGGATTCTTCGTTTATATGCTAGGTGGGTCAATTGACGAACTTTTCTACCCTGAGGCTGCGCCAAGTCCTGTATTTGGTACACCGGGTGTGATTTGGTCTGCACTTACACTTGCTATCCTTACTTTGCCAGTGGTTATTGTATCCACGGAAGAAGGTCTGTCTCGGATCCCAAGCTCAGTGCGTCATGGTTCACTTGCGCTTGGTGCGACTCAAGCTGAAACCCTATGGCGGATCATTGTACCAATGGCAAGTCCGGCAATTATGACTGGTCTTATTCTTGCTGTTGCGCGTGCAGCGGGTGAGGTAGCTCCTCTGATGTTGGTTGGTGTAGTAAAGATGGCACCTACACTACCACTAGACGGAAACTTCCCCTATATTCACTTGGATCGTAAGTTTATGCACTTAGGGTTCCATATTTATGATGTTGGCTTCCAAAGCCCGAATGTTGAAGCTGCTAGACCTTTGGTTTATGCAACCGCGTTCCTACTGGTTACGGTGATTATTGCACTGAATATCACAGCGATTGGTATTCGTAACCACTTACGCGAAAAATTCAGATCGTTAGAGCATTAATAGTAAAGATTTTTAATAGGTAAAAACATGATTACAGTAGCGCCAGAAGTCAATCAAGCAAACGGCAATAACAAGCTTGATTTAGCAAACTTAAGTCCAGAACTCACCGCACTAGAGATCAAAAACCTAGATCTTTACTATGGTGATAAACAAGCCCTTAGCAACGTTAATATGTTGATCCCAAAAGGGCAGGTAACCGCGTTTATCGGTCCATCAGGTTGTGGTAAGTCAACGTTACTGCGTTGTATTAACCGTATGAACGACCTTGTTGATAGCTGTCGTATTGAAGGAGAAATCAACCTTCAAGGACAGAACATTTATGACAAGAGCGTAGATGTTGCGGCACTGCGCCGTAACGTAGGTATGGTATTCCAAAGACCAAACCCTTTTCCTAAGTCTATTTATGAGAATGTGGTTTATGGTCTGCGTCTGCAAGGTATCAAAGATAAGCGCAAGTTAGACGAAGTGGTTGAAAAGTCACTCCGTGGCGCCGCACTTTGGGATGAAGTAAAAGACCGACTTCACGACAGTGCATTTGGTTTATCTGGTGGTCAGCAGCAGCGTTTGGTGATTGCTCGCTCTATCGCGATTGAACCAGAAGTATTGTTACTTGATGAACCAACATCAGCACTCGATCCGATTTCAACATTGGTTATCGAAGAACTCATTAACGACCTGAAAAACAAGTATACTGTAGTTATCGTTACACATAACATGCAACAAGCTGCGCGTGTATCTGATCAAACTGCGTTTATGTACATGGGTGAGTTAATTGAGTATGCAGATACCAATACCTTATTCACCACGCCGTCTAAGAAGAAAACAGAAGACTATATTACAGGTCGTTACGGTTAAGGCGAGCTTGCGAGGAGAATATAATGGAACACAATATTAATAAGCACATTTCTGGCCGCTTTAATGAAGAGCTAGAAAACGTGAGAAATCACGTACTCAGTATGGGTGGATTGGTAGAGCAGCAATTAAACACTGCGCTTGATGCGGTTAATCACAATGATGCTGAAAAAGCGAAAAAAGTCAGTCAGAACGACTACAAAGTCAATGCGATGGAAGTGAATATTGACGAAGAATGTACACGTATCATCGCGAAAAGGCAGCCTGCAGCCAGTGACTTGCGTTTGGTTGTTGCCATCGCAAAAACGATTGCAGATCTTGAACGTATCGGAGACGAAGCGGAGCGTATTGCTAAAGTTGCATTGGATTCGTTTACCAAAGATCAGCAGGATCTATTGGTGAATATTGACAATATGGGTCGCCAAGTGTCACAAATGCTGCATGATGTGCTCGATGCGTTTGCCCGGATGGACGCGCAAAAGGCATTTGAAGTGCATAAAGCTGATGCCAAAGTGGACCGTGAATACGAAGCAGTAACACGCCAAATTATGACCTACATGATGGAAGACCCACGCTCGATTCCAAAAATTATGGATTTAATTTGGTCTGTGCGCTCATTAGAGCGTATCGGCGATCGTTGTCAAAATATTGCGGAATATGTGATTTATTTCGTAAATGGCAAAGATATTCGTCATACATCTCAAGAAGATATCGCAAAAACCTTGTGATGCTTATCAATTAGTTGCGCGCTTTCGGCGCGCAATTTCATAGTAAGTTCATCTAAACTTGCAATAAAACCGTTCACAACAGCGCTCAATGCTGTAAAATTACACTTTGCACATGCATACAAATATGATTTAAGGGTCAGTTATGCCTAGTAACGCGTTTTTAGGAGTATTTGCTAAATCTCCTATTAAGCCAATTGAAGAGCATATAAAAATAGTCCATCAAGCCAGTGCGGCTTTGATCCCATTTTTTAACCATGTCTTCAAAGGGGAGTGGACAGAAGCGGATGCAATTCGCATTGAAATCCGCAACCTAGAGCGTGAAGCAGATGAACTAAAACGTGAAGTACGTTTACATTTGCCTCGTGGTTTATTCATGCCAGTAGAACGGACTGACTTACTGGAACTTATCACCCACCAAGATAAGATAGCCAATAAAGCGAAAGATATCGCAGGTCGCGTTATCGGTCGTGAAATGGTCATCCCTGAATCCATTCAAAAAGACTTTCTTGCTTACGTCACTCGTTGTGTGGACGCAACTAAACAAGCATCAGAAGCGATTAATGAGTTTGATGAACTGCTTGAGACAGGCTTTAGAGGCCGTGAAGTCACTTTAGTTGAAAAAATGCTAGTTGAGCTCGATGCCATCGAGCAAGATACCGACGATATGCAAATTAAAATTCGTCGAGAGTTACGCGCTGTTGAAAGCGAGCTTAACCCAATTGATGCGATGTTTTTATACAAGATCATCGAATGGGTCGGTGGGCTTGCAGATATCGCAGAGCGCGTTGGTTCACGTCTTGAGCTGATGTTAGCTCGTTAATAAAAATCGATCTTTTAAAATAAAGTAAGGTTTCTTATGGATATCATTGCATCCTACGGCACAGTATTGGTTTTAATTGCCGCAGCAGTTGGTTTCTTTATGGCTTATGGTATTGGCGCAAACGATGTTGCGAATGCTATGGGTACTTCGGTAGGTTCAAAAGCACTTACCATCAAACAAGCAATTATCATTGCTATGATCTTTGAATTCGCTGGTGCTTATCTTGCAGGTGGTGAGGTAACATCAACGATCCGAAAAGGGATTATAGATTCAACCCCTTTCATTGATATTCCTGAACTGATGATATTAGGAATGATCTCCGCGCTTTTTGCTGCAGGCGCATGGTTATTAATGGCTTCAATGCTAGGTTGGCCGGTATCTACGACGCACTCAATCATAGGTGCAATCATTGGTTTTGCGCTAGTAGCTGTGGGCAGCGAAGCAATCCAATGGGGCAAAGTTGCTGGCATTGTTGGGAGCTGGATTGTCACCCCTGCCATCTCTGGCTTTATTGCTTACCTCATCTTTATGAGTGCCCAAAAGCTCATTTTTGATACAAATAAGCCACTAGAAAACGCCAAACGCTTTGTGCCTATTTACATGGGTCTAGCGGGCTTTGTTATGTCTTTGGTTACAATCAAAAAAGGTCTTAAGCATATTGGTATCAAGCTTGGCACATTCGAAGGTTTTGCGCTTGCTATCGGTATCGCTATTATCATTGCTATTATCGGTAAGATTGCGATTTCTAAGCTGAAAATGGATCCTAATGCAGACAAGCAAATGCAGTTCAACAATGTTGAAAAAGTATTCGCTATCCTTATGGTACTAACAGCATGTTGTATGGCATTCGCGCATGGTTCGAATGACGTTGCTAACGCAATTGGTCCATTAGCTGCAGTGGTAAACATTGTTGAAAACGACGGTGAAATTGCTAAGAAAGCGGCACTCGCTTGGTGGATCTTACCGCTAGGTGGTTTAGGTATTGTTGCGGGTCTTGCGATTCTTGGTAAGAAAGTTATCAAGACCATCGGTGAAGGCATCACGCATCTTACTCCTAGCCGTGGCTTCGCAGCAGAGCTTGCAGCTGCTTCAACAGTCGTAATCGCATCAGGCACAGGCCTACCAATCTCTACAACTCAAACCTTAGTTGGTGCGGTATTGGGTGTGGGTATGGCACGTGGTATTGCGGCATTAAACATGGGTGTTATTCGTAACATCGTAGTTTCTTGGGTAATTACATTGCCAGTTGGTGCTGCCCTTGCTATTGTTATATTCTATATTTTGAGATTAGTGTTCGGCGTATAAAAATAAACCGCACTTTTCAAAAAGACAGACTTTTAGCTTGAAAAGATCTCAGCACCTTTGGTGTTGGGGTCTTTTTATTTGTGCTGTTGAAAATTAAGAGTAAAGCTTGTGACGAATTTACCTAGTATCAAACAACTACAATACCTGCTTGCGGTACATCAGCACCAACATTTTGGTCGTGCAGCGGAAGCATGCTTTATCGGCCAATCGACGCTAAGTAGCGCGATACAAAACCTTGAAGAGACATTGGGATGTCAGCTAATTGAACGCGAAAATCGCAGCCTAATGTTTACCGATATTGGTGAGGAAGTGGTTGAACGAGCGCGGAAAATTATCGACGACACCATGAGCGTTAAAGAGCTGACTAAAAGCTATAAAAATCCATTATCTGGCAAGTTGACGTTAGGGATCATTCCCACCATTGCGAGTTTTATTGCTGCGCCACTTTATCAGGCGTGTAAAAAGGAGTTTGCAGCACTTAATTTGGTACTGGTTGAAGATACCAGTGATAACTTACTGGACAAATTAGAGCATGGCCATATTGATATGGCCATGTTAGCGCTGCCATATAGAACCGATAAGTTTCATACTCAAGTGCTTGCAAAAGATCACTTTAGCTTGGTTCGCCATACCGAGTACAGCGTACCAGAGCCGATTGAGGACTTTAACCTGTTACCTGAGCAAAGTGTATTTTTACTCGAAAAAGAGCACTGTATGACGGGACATGCTCTTAGCGCTTGCCACTTAAACCGTAGCGCGTGCATTAATCCATTTGAGGCGGCAAACCTACATACTTTATTAAGTATGGTGGAATATAAAAATGGCGTAACGTTTTTACCTCAAATGGCGATCAATGCAGGGATTTTGGAAGGGAAACCTTTAGTGGCTATGCCACCACAAGATCATGCATATCGTGAGATTGGCTTAATTTGGCGTCGTACTACGGGGCGGATCAGAGATTTTAGACTGTTTAGCGACTTTGTTGGTGGCTACATCAGCGGCCAATGTCAGCCATAGTAATGATAAGAAGCACCCCCTCGGTGCTTTTTTTTCAAAAAACTTTCCCGTCTGAACAACTTTTTTTGCAGCCGCTACGATTAATAGTTAGTGAGAAGATTGGATGAGTGAACTGCGTGTTTTTTAATAGCGAAAAACAATTAATAAAAAGAGCACTGCAAGGTAATCAAAGAGCATGGTCAAAGCTTTGCGCCCAGCATCATAGCCGTGTGTATAACCAATGCTTGAGGCTGGTTGGTAACCCGCAAGACGCGCTAGATATAGCTCAAGATGTATTTTTAAGTATGTATCGAAATCTGCATACCTTTAATGGTGATGCTAAGTTCTCGACTTGGGTATTTAAAATCACCCATGCAAGGATAGTGGATCACATGCGAAAACATAAGTTTGAATCGATTGAAGGTAAAGAACCTGAGACGCCGCAACACGGACCTGACAGCAAAATAGCGCAACAACAAAGTAATGAAGAGATATATATCGCGCTGAAACAACTACCATTTGAGCAGCGCATTGTCGTGGAGCTAAAGTTTTTCCAGCATTACACCTTTGATGAAATTGCGCTGCAGCTTGAGTTATCAAGTAATACGGTGAAGGCTAGGCTATACAGTGCGTTAGGTAAGATGAAAGGGCAACTAGAGGTGCAAAATCATGGCTAAATTAGCACACTTATTTGAGCAGTGGTTAGATGGCAAAGTGCTGTCTGAGGCAGAGTTGGCCGAACTTCAGGCAGATAGTGAATATCGAGAAATGATGAGTGCTGCTATTACTTGGCAACAGCGAGCTGCTAGCTTCGAAGAGCAGGCGCCACCCCCACAGCTCACTTTGCAGCATCAAACTCGCGCTTGGCCAGTGGCTGCCGTCGCAGCTTGGCTGGTCGTTGGGCTTGGTGTGTCAGGACTTTGGCTACAGAACTTAGGCTTACATCAACAGTTGAGTGCTCAACAAACACAACTGGCACAGCAGCAAAGCGCTATGCAGGCCATGCTTGCAAAACTTGATGAGACTAAGCCAATAGATCAAGCTACGCTTGCCAAGTTAGCAACGCAAGTGGTTGAACAAAATCGTAAAGAGCGCAGTTTGGCAATGAATAATCTCGTTGATCTGATCCAAGCACAAAGAGCGCAAGATCAAGCCCTACTTAGGCTGCAATTGAATGAATTGGCAGAGCAAGTAGAGCAAACACCGACACAAAATTTAGCACAGTATCGAGGTAAACCATGAAGTTAATTCCACTTTGTTTTGGCGCTGTCGCAGCCATTGCTACAAGCTTTGCTCAGGCCCAAGTTGTTGATGAAGCGCTAAAGCGTGAGGTTGCTATTTTTGAGCGGGTATTAATGAGTGCACTACAGCATGATACACAAGATCAAGTTCGTAGTGTTTCTGGCTATTATTTAAAAGATCAGGGAGTTGTGTTTGAACTGGCATTAAAACGCCGGCACCGTTTAGAGTGGATCTCTCATATCGATAATCTCGATGATGTGGCTGCAATAGGGGAGTTTGAACTGCCGGAATTTGATATGGACATCGCGGAGATTGAGATTTCACAGCCGATAGCTGAAGCTTTTTCTCAAGCTTATTCGGATGCAGCTGAGAAAGTGAGAGCAGGAGCCGAGAAGGTCCGCGAAGCCGTAGAGCAAGAAAGAGAGAATAGAATTCAATTGAGGGAACTTGAACGCCAAAAAGCGGAGCTGGAGTTTGCGAAAAGGCACGAAAGTGATGATCAAGTAAAAGAATTTACGGAGTCATTGAGAGAAGTTGAGAAACGCATAGAAAAGCTTTCACTTAAGGATTCGGAATTAAAAGACCTTAAGGATAAGCTGAAAGCAAGTCTTGAAGCTTCTCGGGTCAAACGAGCGAAAGAGAAAGCAGAAAAGCAGCAGGCGCTTGAAAAAATGCTAGTAACCAGCTTAGCCCGAAGTTTATGTGACTATGGTGCAGGTTTAAGAAGTTTACCTAGAGATGAGCATATAAGCTTTATTTACAATGAACTCAGCAACCCAAACAATAAACAGGTGTTTGTTTATCCAAAATCCTTGGTGCAGCAATGTGTAAAAGGTGAGAAAACGGCTAAGCGGCTTGCTGAGATAGTAACTAGCTATCGCTTTTAGTTAGCCTAATTTTGGGATAAAAAGCGCCTTCTTCGAACTTGGGGGCAAGAAAATGACAACACAAAAAACAGCATGGCTGCATGCTGTTTTGTTTTAAAAAGGAGCTATTAAGCCTGCTCGATGTTTTTTGCAGTAGTTAAATTTGGTAAAAAGAGTAAGTAAACCCAAACCACTAGATTAAAGTAGGGTAGCAAACCGAGCCCTGTGAACAATTTTACCGGGTATCCTTTTGTGTTGGCATAGCGGTAACATTGATAAGCAATGAGCAAGTTTGCAAGTAGTAAAAACAGTGATAATGACAGCATAATTTACCCCTTGAAGTCCATAGCAAGATGTAACTCAATCCTTTGAATGTCTATAAAATTAAGGTGTTACCTTAAAATTTGGTGACATTTTAAACTGGTATCTTTAATTATAGTGGACTTTGCAAGAAGTAAAAGTAACCTTTAGTATAAAAATGTTACTACGCTGTTTTTAGAGATAAAATAGTTTTTGCACTGCTCGCTAGTTGTTCAATAGGGAGCGGTCTAGAGATAAAGTAACCCTGTCCATAGTCCACACCTATTTCCTTAAGTTGTTGAAATATTTCTTTGTTTTCGACATATTCGGCAACTGAACACTTATCTAACGAGTGACTAATATCGTTTACAGCTTTGACCAGCGCCAGGTCAATTGGGTCGTTGAGCATGTCTCGAACAAAGGAGCCATCTATTTTAACATGCTGTGCGGGTAGCTGTTTTAGGTAGCTAAAAGTGCTGAAGCCTGTCCCGAAATCATCAATAGCGAAATGACAACCAAGATCGTTCAGATTTTTAATCATTGTCTGGGTTGCGTTGAGGTTATTAATACTGGCAGATTCTGTGATTTCAAAAATAACGCGATTAGCTGAAACTTGATGCTCTTTTAAACAGGCCTGAATGTGGGGTTGCAGTCGTTCATCTAAAAATGAATGAGCAGATAAATTAATCGCCACTTGGCTCAAAATCTCATGTTCAGCCAGTGCTTTAATGGCTGTTCTGATCACACATTGATCCATCAAAAATGTATCATTAAGTAGCTCTAATGCAGGAATAAACTGATTTGGGTAAACTGTCTCACCGTTAATCTTTAATCTAAGCAGTGCTTCGTAATAGGCTATTTGTTGTTTTTTGAAATCCCAGATCGGTTGATAATGGAGTTCTATGCTGTCGTTCTGAAGCGCTTGCCTAACACTATGGCCCCATTCTAAACCGGTTTGCAGTGTTTGGTTTTGTTCATCTTCTTTATTATAACAATGAACCAAGTTGCGGCCGAGATTCTTGGCGATATAAAGGGCTATGTCAGCTTGTTTCAAACACTCACTGGGATCCGCATTTTCATTGGTAATTTGCGTTAACCCGATAGAACAACTGAGTGAGTATGCATTATCTTCAAAGTGAAATTTATGTTCTTCGATAGCCATGCAAATGCTTTCAGCGCACATATGAGCATCAAGTAAATTGGTGTGCTTAAGCAGTACAGCAAATTCGTCTCCACCAATACGGAAAGTGAGATGCTCTTCACCTATTTTGTCACCAAACAACTCAGATACTTCTTTGAGTACAATATCTCCTTGCTGATGGCCTTTACTGTCATTGATGATCTTAAAGTGATCTAAGTCGATGTAAATTAGTGCATGTTCTATCTCTTGTGCAGACTTTACTTCATTGCACAGCTGATTCAGTTGTTGGTCGAAGTAGTAGCGGTTGTGTAAGCCGGTAAGCGTATCATGCAATGCTAAGTGTCTGAGTTGCAGTTCAGCTTGCTTGCGTTCGTGAATATTATCGAGTGTTGCAGTTATTGCGACCGAACTTGAGGTATTCTTGATAAGTTGTAGGCGACACTCGACCCACACTAGATGTCCTGCTTTGTGGCAGAGTTGCAGCTCTAATTGCGCATGTTGCCTGACTCCATTTTGAATTTCTTGAATGACTTTGTTGAAGGTCGGCAACTCATCTTTGGCAATATAATCGCGGAGCTGGGTATTGAGGCTTGACTTAATACCAAAGCCTGAGAGGTATTCCCATGCTGGGTTTATAAAGCGGATTGCGCCTTCCAATTCCAATTCAACGACAACTGTTCTCAGGTGGAGTAAAATCCGTTGGTGTGCAGAAAACAAATCTTTATAGCGACTTTCACTGCGACTGAGTTGCTCGACTTTATTAGCAAACTCGGCATAGCTCACCATAAAATCTTCTCGCCGCGCTGCATGGTCGCATACTTTGCTTAAAAAGGGCATATCGTATGGTGCTCGAACAAAGTCGGTAACACCTAACAATAATAGTTGTTCGGCATGGTCGGCATCGCGTTTGTCAATAATGGTTACAATGGCTTGGCTTGGACGATGTTTGAGAATACTTTCGACTAAGCTTTCTGCGGAACCTGATAAATCAGACGTAGTGTCCATTAAAACAATGGCGTAATGATCTTGTAGAAATAGTGATAAAGCGCTGGCCGCCGAGCTTACATGTGTGCAAACGAAATTGTGCGATAGGTGCTCACATATTTTTTGCGCACGTTGTTGGTTGGGCTCTAACAAGAGCAAGTTGAGGCGGCTGCTTTTATCTAAATGCGTTGACAACACATTGGCCAAAATTTGCGGCAACATGTCTTGACGTTCAAATGGTAGCACGGCATCAATACTGTAGCTACGAGCGGTGGTTTCGGCTATTCGTTCACAATAAGTCGGTGGAATAAGTACGATGGGTGTATTTTTGGGCGTTGCCAGCAGACCTGAGCGGATCATGCGCGAGAATCGCCAGCCGTCAATTTTGCCAACATCCAAGCCGGTGATCACTAGATCTACAGCTTGCGTCTTTAGTAAGCTTAGGGCATCTTGAGAGTCGGATTTGGCAATGATAGTAAAGACATCTAATGCACTAAGAGTTTTAGTCAAGGTTTGACGCTCGTGAGCACTGGCGTTAACAATGAGCAACGTTAGTTGTCTAGACACAATAAAAAAACCTCACCAGATACTGCGACACAATCATTGGGCTTGTCTTAAAGTTAGCAAATCGTACTTAACCGCTGCTTGATAATAATCAAACAGTGACACGAACTTTGCTCGGTAATCATAGCCGATAGCGATAAGTTATTGTTTAAACGTAAAGAATAAAGAACGTACTAAACAAAGGTGCACACCGTACAAAATTTTACATGGTGATTACCGTTTTAGACTCGCTAGGTTAAAGGTATTTACGCAAGGTTACAAGCACTTGATTTCGCCAAAACACCGCACTAGACTTGGCGCACTTTTAGAAATGAGGCCTTTCCATGCGCGTAGCAGACTTTAGTTTTGATCTTCCTGATGAGTTGATTGCCAGACACCCAATGAAGGAACGCTCTAGCAGTCGTCTTCTTACCTTAAATGGCAATAGTGGTGAAATAGAACACAAAGTATTTAGAGATATTTTGGCACTCATTAATCCAGAAGACTTAATCATCTTCAATAACACTAAAGTTATTCCTGCGCGTATGTTTGGTCAAAAAGCCAGTGGTGGAAAACTAGAAGTATTGGTTGAGCGCGTTGTAGATGAGCGGACTGTGCTTGCTCATGTAAGAGCGAGCAAGTCGCCAAAACCTGGTACTAAAATTGAGCTTGAAGGCCAAGCAACCGCAGAAATGGTTCAGCGCCACGGTGAATTATTTGAGTTGAGATTCGAGGGCGAAGAAAATGTATTGGCTATTTTAGATAAAATTGGCCATATGCCTTTACCTCCTTATATCGACAGACCGGATGATGAAGAAGATAAAGAGCGTTATCAGACTGTGTATGGTGAGAAACCAGGCGCAGTCGCTGCACCTACCGCCGGACTGCACTTTGATGATGAATTGATGGCCACGCTAAAAGACAAAGGTGTTGAGATGGCCTTTGTTACTTTACACGTGGGCGCAGGTACGTTCCAGCCGGTGCGAGTCGATTCGGTGGAAGAGCATGTTATGCACTCAGAATATATCGAGGTCTCAGCAGAAGTCGTGGAGGCAATCAAAGCGGCAAAAGCCAGAGGAGGACGCGTCATCGCGGTAGGTACTACGTCGGTGCGCTCACTTGAGTCTGCGGCTAAAGCAAACGGCGGTGAAATTGCTCCACTTTACGGCGATACCGATATTTTTATTTATCCGGGCTACCGTTTTAACGTGGTAGATGCAATGGTGACTAACTTTCACTTACCAGAATCAACGCTAATCATGTTAGTGAGTGCGTTTGCAGGGCAACAGCATATTATGAAGGCTTACCAAACCGCCATTGAACAGAAATACCGCTTCTTTAGTTACGGTGATGCGATGTTCTTGCAAAAGCAAGATAAGTAACTCACGCCATACAGCTATTAAAATGCCCAGTGTTGCTGGGCATTTTGCGTTTTATGGCTGTAAAGTTGCAAGCTCGATATGGACTTTGTGTTTTTTATCCCAATATTAGAATTGCGCTAGTAATCTTGGTAGAATCGAAAGATCACTGCCCTAAGCATTGGCTTAGCACGTTTTTTAGTCAAAGTTGGACTGTTTTTCCGACAACGAGGTAACAATGAAATTTGAATTAGATAGCAAACAGGGTAAGGCTCGCCGAGGTCGCTTGATTTTTGACCGTGGTGTGGTAGAAATGCCTGCATTTATGCCTGTTGGTACTTACGGCACAGTAAAAGGCATGACCCCTGATGAGCTCAAAGAAACGGGCGCACATATCTGTTTAGGAAATACCTTCCACTTGATGCTAAGACCTGGCACAGAGATCATCAAACAGCACGGCGATCTGCATGATTTTATGAACTGGGATAAACCGATTCTGACCGATTCAGGCGGCTTCCAAGTATTTAGTCTTGGTGCAATGCGTAAAATTTCGGAAGAAGGTGTGTTGTTCAAGTCACCAGTTAATGGTGAGAAAATCATGTTGTCTCCAGAAAAAGCGATGGAAGTACAGCGCGACTTAGGGTCAGATATCGTCATGATTTTTGACGAATGTACGCCGTATCCAGCGACAGAAAAAGAAGCAAAAGACTCGATGGAGCTAAGCTTACGTTGGGCTAAGCGCTCCAAAGATGCACATGCTGACAATCCTTCAGCGCTATTCGGCATTATTCAGGGCGGTATGTACCCAGAGCTTCGTGCCGAGTCGCAAAAGGGCTTAGAAGAAATCGGTTTTGATGGTTATGCACTTGGTGGTTTATCAGTTGGTGAGCCAAAAGAAGACATGATCAATATTCTTGACCAATGTGCCTATAAAATGCCAGAAAACAAGCCACGTTACTTAATGGGCGTTGGAAAACCAGAAGATTTGGTTGAAGCGGTACGTCGCGGTATCGACATGTTTGACTGTGTAATGCCAACGCGTAACGCTCGTAATGGTCACTTGTTTGTGACAGGTGGCGTGGTAAAAATCCGCAATGCAGCACACAAAACAGATACTAGCCCACTAGATGCGGAGTGTGATTGCCACACTTGTAAGAATTACTCTCGAGCGTACTTACATCACCTAGATAAGTGTAATGAAATTCTAGGCGCTCGACTCAATACCATCCATAACTTACGTTATTATCAACGTCTGATGGAAGGAATGAGAAACGCCTTATCTGAAGGTACATTTGATGAATTTGTCGAAGACTTTTATGCGCGCCGTGGCATTGCGGTGCCAGAGTTGGCTGACGTTGGTTTGACAGAAAATAATTAATTTATAAACGAGGAAGTGAAATGAGCTTTTTTATCTCAAACGCGCATGCTAGCACCGCAGCAGCTGCACCTGCTGGTGGTGGCATGGAAATGCTAATCATGTTAGGTATTTTTGGTCTGGTATTTTATTTTTTAATTTACCGTCCACAAGCTAAGCGTGTTAAAGAACACAAAGACCTAATGGGTGCATTAGGCAAAGGTGACGAAGTACTAACTCAAGGTGGACTTGTGGGTAAAATCACTAAAGTTGCTGATGATAAAGACTTTGTTGTAATCGCACTAAACGACCAAACTGAAGTAACAGTGCAAAAGTCAGCGGTTTCAGCTGTGTTACCTAAAGGTACAATGAAATCTCTATAAGAATAACAATAAAGGGATAGCCCAGTGTTAAACAAGTTTCCAATGTGGAAGTACTTACTTGTTCTCGCTGTGTTGGCTATCGGTATTCTTTATGCCACACCTAACTTGTATGGTCGCGATCCGGCCATACAAGTGTCTGGCACAAAAGGTGCTGATGCGACGCTCAGTGTATTAGATCAAGTTAACGAAACCCTACAAAAGAACAACCTTGCCGTAAAATCTTCTGTGTTAGAAGACGGTCAAATCCTTGTCCGCTTCAAAAATGTTGAAGATCAGCTTAAAGCACAAGATATTTTGCGTAATAGCTTAAGCGATGATTACATTTCAGCAATCAATATGTCTCCGGCGCAACCTGAGTGGTTAAAAGACTTAGGTGCAAATCCAATGAAGCTTGGTCTAGATTTAAGTGGTGGTGTTCACTTCACTATGGAAGTGGATATGGTCACGGCGATGGACAATGCACTTGAGCAAATGGAGCAAGATTTTAAGAGTGATTTACGTGAAGAAAAATTGCGTTATCGCTCGGTGCGTCGGGTTTCTAATAGTGAACGTGTACAAGTAACGATGCGTTCGGAAGAGGACAAAGACGCGGCAATGAGCTTCTTGAAAAAGCGTTATCCAGGTAACGACTTTATCAATGATAGCAGCGATAGCCTTGCTTTCTTCTCAAGCCTTAGCGACCTTAAATATAAAGAGCTGCGCGAATACGCTATCAAGCAAAACGAAACCATTATTCGTAACCGTATTAACCAACTAGGTGTTGCTGAACCAAATGTTCAACGTCAAGGTGGTGAGCGCATAATTGTTCAACTTCCAGGTGTTCAGGACACGGCTCGCGCGAAAGAAATTCTCGGTGCCACGGCGACGCTTGAGTTCCGTGAAGTAGACGAAAATGCCGATGTGCGTGCAGCAGCACAAGGTCGTATTCCTCCTGGCACGGAAGTGATCCCGCATAAAGATGGTTATCCTGTCGTGCTTAAAAAGCGCGTTATTCTTGAAGGTACGCATATCACAGGTGCGCAATCTGGTATGGATGAATATCAGCGCCCTCAGGTGAATATCAAACTTGATAGCAAAGGTGGGGCAAAAATGAATGCCTTTACTAAACGCGCCATCGGCAAGCGTATGGCGACGGTTTTCATCGAATACAAACCATCTGGCAAGAAAGATGAAAATGGCAAAGCGTTACCACCAATCAAAGTGGAAGAAGTGATTAACGTTGCCACGATTCAAGCGCGTTTAAACAGCTCTTTCCGTATTACCGGTATTGATAGCCCAGCAGAAGCGCATAACTTAAGCTTGCTACTACGTGCAGGTGCACTGGTTGCGCCAATTCAAATCGTTGAAGAACGTACTGTAGGTCCAAGCCTTGGTCAGGAAAATATCGAAGCGGGTATGACTGCGGTTGTGCTTGGTTTTGCTTTTGTTCTTGCCTTTATGTTGCTGTACTACAAAGGCTTTGGTCTGGTAGCAAACTTGGCGCTTGCGGCTAACCTCATCATGATTGTGGGTGTGATGTCGATGATCCCAGGCGCGACGCTGACGCTGCCAGGTATTGCCGGTATCGTATTAACTGTAGGTATGGCCGTTGATGCTAACGTACTTATCTTTGAGCGTATTCGGGAAGAAATAGCGGAAGGCCGCAGTCCACAGCAAGCCGTTCACCATGGTTACGATAGTGCATTTAGTACGATTTTTGATGCAAATATCACCACTTTAATTGCAGCTGTGATCCTATTCTCTGTCGGTACAGGCCCAATTGCAGGCTTCGCGGTAACCCTAGCTATCGGTATCATTACCTCGATGTTTACAGCGATTGTTGGTACGCGTGCAGTTATTAATGCCATCATCGGTGGCAGACGTATCACAAAGCTATCAATCTAGGAGACGGACATGCAATTATTAAACTTAAAAGGCACAATCCGTTTTATGTCGGCAAGAAAGCTTTCCATGGCTTTTTCGGCATTGTTGATCTTGGCTTCAATCGGCTCGTTTATGGTGAAAGGACTAAACTTTGGTTTGGACTTTACTGGTGGGACGGCAGTTGAAGTTGGATTCTCGCAGCCAGCAGACTTAGCAAAGGTACGTAGTGTATTAGCCGAGAGCGGTTTTGCCGATGCCTCTGTGCAACTTTTTGGTTCAAGCCAAGAGGTATTAGTACGACTCGCCCCTCGTGGGGACGACGTGAAAGCTGAAGTATTAGGTAACCAACTCATCTCCGCGCTGAAACAAGCGGATGAAAGTGTGGTGATGCGCCGCATTGAATTCGTAGGTCCAAGTGTTGGTGAAGATCTCAAAGAGCAGGGTGGCTTGGCGATGCTAACCGCGCTTATCTGTATCTTGATTTACGTTGCTTTTCGTTTTGAATGGCGCTTTGCAGTAGGTGCGGTATTTGCACTTTTCCACGATGTTGTACTGACAATGGGGCTGTTCTCAATCTTAGGTCTGGAGTTTGACTTAACTATTTTGGCGGCAATATTGGCGGTAATAGGTTACTCACTTAACGATACTATTGTTGTGTCTGACCGTATTCGTGAAAACTTCCGTAAAGTACGTATTGATGACACCTTAGAGATCATCAACATTTCACTGACACAAACGCTTAATCGTACATTAGTGACCTCAATCACGACTATCCTTGTATTGATAGCGCTATTTGTATGGGGCGGTCAAACCATTCATGGTTTTGCGACGGCCCTGCTGTTCGGTGTATTTATCGGTACCTATTCTTCTGTTTATGTGGCGAGTTCAGTTGCAGTAGCAATGGGCGTTAGCAAAGAAGATTTGATCCCGGTAGAAGTTGAAAAAGAAGGTGCAGACCTAGACGCTATGCCTTAATCATGGAATTTGATGTAATAATCGAAAGCGGCTTTTTGGCCGCTTTTTTGTTGCCTGTAAAACGTCATTTTATTGTTTCTAAAATATTACATTACTATATAATGATAATCGTTATCAATAAAGGAGATACTTATGTACAAATTTGCGATGGCGGTTGGTGCACTGACATTAATGACCGCATGTTCTAAGCAACCTGAGCTTGAGCAACAAACCGGATCTGTAACTACAGAAGCAACTTCATCTTTAGCACAATACAAAGTTCAAGCAGAGGCCTTACTTGCAGATATTCGTATCGAGAAAGATGCTGCAGCACTTGAAACACAATCCGCCGATCTTGTGACGCTTTCTAGAACTTTGCTAAATGAGTTTGTGGCTAAGTACCCTCAGTGCCAGACTTATCTAGATGCCTTGGATAAGGCTGCGGATATCATTCCTACTTTACCACTTGAAGAGATTGAAACGGGTTATCACGCAGATGGCAAATTACCCAAGTTTGATGACCCAGTTTGCTACCATGCAAAAGATTTATTAGTGCATCCAGCAACGGTTCAAGCGATTGCGATGAAAGGCTTTAGTGGCGCAGAAGACTATAAGAGTGCAGAGATGGAAATTGTGGAAGTGATTGCACACTTTGATCAGGTAGAGCGGGCGCTAAAGTAAGCGGTTGAAAATCATTCAATTGCAAATTGGGTACATTTCACCCGATTGACATATATCTGTCATACTCTGTTGCTACCGTGCGCGATTATACTTTTACAGTGAGTTTAATGCTGTGGATCCTTCGCGCACGTTAGTACTTAATACAATAATAAAAGAAAAAGCTGTATTTACTCTGTTTCAGCCTATCTACGATCTTGCGAAACGGCAAATCTTAGGGTTTGAAGCATTAAGTCGTGGCATGTCCGGCTCATTGTTGGAATCTCCAGACAAGCTTTTTGCGATTGCGAGTAAGCAGGAGCGTTTGTCAGAACTGGAGATTATCTGTCGTGAAGCCGCTATTAAGCAGTTCGTCTCACTCAACCTTCCTGGTAAGTTATTTTTAAACGTTAGTCCAAAAGCGTTACTTGATCCGAGCCACCCAAAGGGCGAAACCAGACATCTTACAGAAGTGTATGGGCTCGATCCCAAGCGTGTCGTCATTGAAGTGACTGAGCAAGACAAAGTAGATGACGCGAATCTGCTACTAACTACAATTACCCATTATCGAGAACTTGGATTTCAAATTGCGATTGATGATTTGGGAGCGGGTTATTCTGGTCTCAAGAAGTGGTCGGAGTTATGCCCTGACTACGTCAAAGTCGACAGATACTTCATCGACCATTGTGACCAAAGTGTGGTGAAACGCGAGTTTTTAAAGTCCATTATCGAGCTTGCTAAAGCCACCAGTACTCAAGTAATTGCCGAGGGAATTGAGCGAATTGAAGAGCTGAAGCTTATTGAGCAGCTCGGTATAGTGATTGCGCAGGGTTTCTTACTTGCTAAGCCAACTCGCAAACCTCCCACTGAACTCGCACTGTTTAAACTTTTACACACGGAATCCAAAACGGCCTTCAATCAATTTGAGCAGTCGATGGCAATCGGCTGGCTTGCCAAAGAGGCCAATGCTATCCATGAATGTACGCAATGTATCGATGCTCATAGGTTGTTTGAACAAGATCGTAAGCTAACCAGCCTTGCTGTGGTTAATGATGCTAGAGAGCCTGTAGGGCTGCTACACAGAGATCAACTGACTGAGGTGTTTGCGGCACCATATGGTCATGCACTCTTCGATAAGAAATCAGTGATTAAGTTGATGGATAAACAGCCGTTAGTGGTGGATGAGCAGCAAGAGCTTGATACGGTGAGTAAACAAATAACCGACCATGAATTTGATATTCGACGTCATATCATTATTACTAGAGATGGTCGTTATCTTGGCTTAGCGCCCTTGAGAGACATACTCAAGCACATCACAGAAGAAAAAATTCGTCATGCTCAACATGCCAACCCATTAACCATGTTGCCGGGCAATGTCGCGATAAATGAGGCAATAGAGCAAAGGTTACGTTCACATCATGACTTTTCTCTAGCATATATCGACCTTAATCATTTTAAGCAGTTTAATGATTTATATGGATATGCAAGTGGTGATAGTGTGATTAAGCTACTTGCCGAGGTGACAGTTGATGTATGTGCACAGAGCTCAAGTTTTGTTGGGCATATCGGGGGCGACGACTTTATGGTGGTGTTCGATAATAATGATGCAGAAGTGTTGTGTCATGAGATCATCACTCAGTTTGAGCTTAAATCAAAAGCCTTTTTTACTCCCGAGCATGTTAGTGCTGGCGGTTACTGGGCAACAAATCGTGAAGGGCAAAAGCAATTTGTACCTTTACTCACTTTATCGATTGGCTTAGTGAGACCAGATTTACAACACTGTATTAATTCGCATCAAGTTGCAGCTTTAGCAACAGATGCTAAGAAAGAAGCAAAGCGCTATCGTAATAGCTATTTATTTGTCTGTAACCGTCGTAAGCCTACGGTATCGACTGTACGACTGGAAAATGCAGGTTGACTATATTTTTAATTACGCAATAGTAATAGCAATCCGTAAAAATACTTTTGATTGTAGTATTATTTCCCCTAAAGAGGGTTGTGCGATGAAGTTAAAGTTGGGTGTAACTATCTCTGCTCTGGTGTTTCAAAGTGCTTGTATTGCAGCGCAATCCCCCGAGTTAATCTATGTCGCGAAAGAAGCGCGAACCTTGTACGATCGCGATCTTTATCTTTATGAATTACTAGAAAAGGCACTGGCTGCTGCTAAGTACTCAGCTCAAATCGAACACATCAAGATCCATCCTCATCAACAGCGTACGTTAATGGCACTAAGCCGAGGTAAGGTTGATTTACACTGGTCTATGACCAGCCCCGCACGCGAGCAAATCGCTATTCCCATTAAAGTCCCACTGTATGATGGACTTATTGGTAAACGCGTGCTGATTGTTCATAAAGATGTTTATCCAGCCATAAAAACGGTTCGTTCGCTTGATGAATTAAAGCGCTTTACCGCGGTACAAGGACACGATTGGCCCGATACTAAAATTCTTAGTTATAACGGTCTGAAGGTCAGGCCTATTTCCGATTATCAAACCATGTTTAATTTAATCGCGGATAAAAAAGCGGATTATTTTCCACGCTCGGTGATTGAGGCAAATTCAGAATTGATCGCACAAAATAACGAAAACCTCATGATCGTACCTGATTTTCACCTTGAGTATTCAACCGCTTTTTACTTCTTTGTGAATAAAGACAAGCCAAAACTTGCTTATGCACTCGAGGAGGGGCTTGCTAAGCTTAAAGAGTCTGGTGAATTAAAACGATTAAAACAAAAATATCGTTTAGTGTTACCGCCTGAAGGTGAAGGCATCAAATTGAATAACCCTTACTTTGCAAAAAACTACTAGCGTTTCTTGCGCAAGCTTGGGAGTGCGTAATCGTACTCTTCTTTGTATGTTAGGGCTGTTAAAGCTATCATAATTCCACATTTTGCTGAGTACAGAATATATCCTGCAATATCGGAAGAGTAGAAAAAGAAAGTCACATCATAGCCTTTACCATTTCTTAGGTAATTTTCGACAATAGTAGCGAATGTGAACAAAGCTCCTAAGATAGCCAACCATGGAAATATATTATCCGCAAAGGTGTATTTAATTTTATATCTTGGGAAAAGTTTTTTGGTTAATTCTGTCCGGTAAGTGAGTGGGGCGAGCACTATTAACTCGATAATTAGGTGAATGCCGAAAATCAAACTATTCTGAAATAATCTATTCTCAGGGGAAGATGATAGGCTAATTAATCCGGTTGAAAACACGAGTGTTTCAAGAACAAAGGGAGTCAGGCATAAGATGGACAGAATACATATGTTCACATCCTTCAGTCGTAATCCCACACCAAAACAGAGAGATATAAGTGCCGTGTACGTCAGAAAAAAGTGAAAATTAACATCGTGTATAATGAAGACTCCTACTACAACTAAGACATATGGTAGTAGTAAGTCTCCGAGTGCGAATTTTCTTTCCATAACTAACAATAATCTTTAATTGGCTTTGCTAGATTTGGTATTTGCATTAGCTTCAGCACTGTTAGCTGCTGGTTCATCTGGCATCCAAATACCACCACCAGAAACTTTTTTACATTCTTTCAAATTTAGTTTTTGCATTATCATAGTCCTTATTAAGTTTGCTTGATCTCTACGCAATCAAGCATTCAAACTTTAGGTTGCATATATTATTGCAATTATAACAAACAAAGAAGTCTCTTGAGACTACTAAAACTGAAACTCTCTGTGGGTACAAACTTAACACCAAATAAACACAAGGTGAATGAAAAATTAAAGAAATTTTTCAATTAACAGTTTATATAAATTTACACTTGGCTAATTGTATGAAAAATAAGAATAAAGTTGACTTATTACACTTTGAATTTGGCCATCTCAATCTCTAGATTTCCAGATAAAGATTTAATTGTATCAGTCGCTTTATGTGCTTTTTCAGACACACTTGCCGTCTGTGAGGCCGTGTCAGAGATAACAACGACACGTTTGGCTGTATCTTCTCCTGCATCCAACTGTTCTTTGGCTGCTTGAGCTATTTGATGACTCATCTGCGATATAGATTTTAAAGAATCGGCGACTTGTACAAGCGCTTGAGATGCCTTAGATGACATACTCACCGTTTTTTCGCTTGTTGCAATGCTCAAGCTTACAGAAGCCTTCGCATCTTGAGTTGCACTTTGCAGTTTAGTGATCATGGTACGGATCTCTTCTGTACTGGTTTGAGTGCGCTGAGCAAGCTGTCTGACCTCGTCCGCTACGACAGCAAAGCCTCGTCCTTGCTCTCCAGCTCGAGCAGCTTCTATTGCAGCATTGAGGGCTAATAAATTGGTTTGCTCGGCGATAGATTGGATAACGGTAAGTACATTAGCGATATTAGATACTTCTTCATCTAGTACTTGAATATTATTACCAGCGCTGTCAATTTGTTGCTCTAATAATGCAATTTCAGTTGCTGCTTGAGCTGTCAGTTTGTCGGCAGCATTACCTTGCTTTTCAGCCTCTTGAACTGAATCCGCAGCTTGCTCCGCATGTTCGACAACGGTTTGTGCTGATGCTGTGAGTTCGGTAATTGCTGAAGCCACCATTTGAGTTTCTGCATTTAAACTACGAGTTAGATTCTCAAGTTCTACTGAGCGTACCTCACTGTCTGATGTTTGGTTTTGTAGCGCCTTAGTTGCTTCTTTAAGCCCTTCAACTACTCCTTTTAATCCGCCTTGCATATAGTCCATGGCTGCGAGAATACTATAATCTTGGCAGTCAGCAGTATTGATAGGTGTAGTTAGGTTTCCTCTTGAAACATGTTTTACGATTTCGAGCACATCATTGATTTCAGCACCAAGTTTGTTATTCAAAGACAGTCCAAACCGCGCAAGTGCGGTGGTCAATGCAACGGCAACCGCTAAAGAAAGTGCGACTAACCAGATTGCGGTGTCCCAATAACGATCGTTTACTTCTTTGTAGCTAATACCTGTGCCGACATACCAGCCAAACCCTGGTGTTTTTTGTACCACTGAAGTCAGGTCGACAACTTCTCCATCTCGCAGTGAAGTCCAATTGTAGGTAATGATCCGATCAAATTGGTTACCGACTAAGCGCTTCACCATGCTGCCTATGCTTTTGCCGTCAGCATCTTCAAAGTCATTAAAGCTGGTGTTATGCAGTTGGGGGTCATGAGGTGTTGCTACGAAGTCCATTTTGTCATTAACAACATACACATACTCAGAGTCATGGTATTTATTTTCTCTTAAAACCTGAATTGCCATCTCTTTTGCTTGTTGCTCAGTCAGTTCCCCTTGCTCTGCAAAGCGCTCAAACTGTTTAACAATATTAACGGTGCTTTTCATTAATTGGTTGATACGCGCAATATTATCGCTTTCACTGGCATGGCGCAGAGCTTGAAGACCTACAAAGGCAACGGCAAGTAATGAAACAAATATTGCGGCGGCAAAGGTAATTATTTTTGCTTTTAATGTGAAACTAGAAAACACAGGATCGCCCCCTAAAAATACTCTCACTACATGATTTAGCATGTTTAGGGGGAAGTTGTAAGTAGGTTAATGCCCTAAGGAGGCGATTTTGAGATGATATTTACTCATACTACCTAAAGACGATGACTAACTTGCATTAATTATGCTTATTTCTTCATCAGTTAATGGGCGGTATTCGCCCTCAGCAAGGGTTGGATCAAGTTCGATCCCTGCAATATTTTCTCTATGAAGTTCAACTACTTGGTTGCCAACTGCGGCAAGCATGCGTTTTACTTGATGATATTTTCCTTCGCAAATAGATAAGCGTAGTGCAAATTTATCAATAAGCTCCGCTTTTGCTGGCAGGGTTGCTTGTTTTTCACCATGTAGTTCAACGCCTTGTTCAAGCTGTGTTAGCGCTTCTTCAGTGAGTTCGTCGCGACTTTCTAGTACATAGGTTTTAAACTTTTGTTTCTTCGGCGAGGTGATTTGATGAGACCAATCACCATCGTTAGTGAGCAGTACTAAACCCGTGGTATCGATGTCCAGTCGACCTGCAACATGAAAATCTTTTAAGTTAGGTTCTTCAATTAAATCGAATACTGTTGGGTGTAATTCATCACTATTTGCACATACATAACCTTGTGGTTTGTTTAGCATATAGTAGCGTAAACCCAAATACTCTAGGCGTTCGCCATCAAAAGTAATGTGGTCTGCTGGGGTGACTTGGATGTCGCCTTTTTTGACGATATTGCCATTGACGGTAACGAGACCTTTTTTAATATTAATTTTGACCTTGCTGCGTGGTATCTCTGCAACGTGGCTCAAAAATTTCTCCAATCTACATGGAAATTTCATAGTTAAATAACTCGAATAATAAATTAGTTTTTGCGATAAATATCGGATAATAAATCATAGCAATGGACACTGAGCGCAAAATGCTCCCCGACCTTTGCGAGCAAAAGCTTCAGAGCACCTTCCGTGAGCATTTGTTTTTGCTCTAATGTTCTACCAGCCATCATATGGATCTGCAGGTGAATAAACCCTTGTTTGCCATCACCTAACTGAAAATGCTCAAAAGCAACAGCACGGGTTTTGACGGAAGTTGGATCAAACAAGCCACATGCACAGGCAAATTGCTGCACCTGCGATACTAACGCCTCGGTTTCAATTGGCAAATTAGCTGAGTGTTCAAGAATAAAGTGTGGCATGTGAAACTCCATGTTTTTGCATTAGGCTCAGAGTTTATGCTATTTATCAGGGGTTATTCCAGAAAAGAGTGAATTATTAGCATGCTGTCCTTATTTAAAGTATCACCTTTGCTTAGCGATGAAGAAACCCAATGGTTAATTGACACCTTTGTTTGGGCATTTGAGCACTTTGATGGCGAGTACTTTTTAAATGAAACGCAGATCATTACTCCGACTCCCAGTTGTTTTCCTGAGCCGGTATCCAGTATTGAAGAGATGGCGGCGGTGGTTTTCTCCCGCGTAAAGTCCTACGCGGGGTTACAACAGTGGCCAATCACTTTGGTTGCGCCTGAACGCATGCTCGCGTCGACCAGCATGACTAAGCTAAACATTGCAGGGCGTTGGCGCGGTGAGCAAGCGGTTATCGCTGAATCGGCTGCGCCTATTTTGATTTCTTATAATCCTAACCAAATAAATCAGCCTCAAGATCTGATTGCCAGTTATGCAGGTGTCATGGCAAAAGTTTTAATTTTACAGCGTGGCGTGTTACCTCCGGGTGGGGAAGCGCAATTAGACGCTGCTTGTGATGTGCTCGCGAGCTTTTTTGGCTTTGGGGTCATGGTGTCTAATACCGTATATCACTTTAGGGGAGGATGTGGTTCTTGCTACAACCAATATGCCAACCGAAAAGCTGCACTGACGGAGCAGCAGAGTGTTTTTGTGCATGCCCTCGTATGTCATTTTAAAGGGGTTAGAGATGGTCATAAGCACCTTAAGTCACACCTTGTGAGCCAGTATAAAAAGGCGAAAAAGCAAATTAATACCTTAATGGATAACTCAGAGCGGGGTGATTTACTGGCCTTACAGGAGCATGCACATGCTCGTTTATCTTGATGAGTTTATTTTAATTGCGCTGGCACATTTTTTTGCAGTCGCAAGTCCAGGTCCCGATTTTGCGATAGTGCTTAAACAAAGTGTACAGCAGGGCAGAGCAAACGCCCTTTGGACAAGTTTTGGGGTTGGTCTTGGTATTTTAGTACATGTCAGTTATTGCTTATTGGGAGTTGCGTTACTGCTATCTCAATCTGAAACCTTGTTCACAGCAGTAAAATATATAGCCGCGCTTTACCTTGCTTACCTTGGTGTGCAAGCGTTGCGATATGCAAAACCCAATTCAGAGCAAGAAAATATCACTGCACATGCTGTTACTGAGTCTAATTGGACTGCGTTAAAACGGGGTTTTTTGGTCAATGCCTTAAATCCTAAAGCAACGCTGTTTTTCTTATCGCTTTTTACCCTAGTGATTGAGCCAACCACACCAAGCAGTGTGCAGTTGTTTTACGGTGTTTATATGGCATTGGCTACGTGGGCTTGGTTTTCGTTTTTATCTTTAGTTTTATCAAAAACAACGGTAAGACAATTTTTTCGTCGTGCAGGACATTGGTTTGATCGCGGGATCGGTGTGATCATGTTACTGCTTGCAGTAAGATTGGTGATCTAATGTGTGACAAAAACATTATTAACTTTAGCTTTGGTTCAAATATGTCGACTGCACGTTTGCTTGCTCGCTTACCACAAGCGAAGTTACTTGGAGTGGGGAAATTGCATGGCTATCGGCTGACTTTTGATATGTTGAGCACCGATGGTTCAGCCAAGTGTAGTATTACGCCAAGTACTGAAGCAAATAGCCATGTTTATGGCGTTTTGTATGCCTTGGATGAGCGAGAAAAAGCGCGTTTGGACGACATTGAAGGGGAGCGATACAACTGTCATTGTTTGCCTGTTGAAAGGCAAGGTGGCGGTATGGTGGAGGCCTGGTGCTATATTGCTAACACCTTTGTGGAACATCAATTACCTTTCGATTGGTACGTACATCATGTGTTGGCCGGGGCAAAGGAGCATCAGTTTCCGACCAGCTATTTACAGGCTATTTCGGCACAATCACACGTTACAGATAATAATAGTGACAGACAACAACAAGAATTAGCCATCTATCAATGTGATATTACGAAGTTAAATCGCAAAGCTTGACTGGTAACATCATGATTGGTTGTGGCAAAAAACCAAGGAAAAATAATGAAAATAAAACAATGGCTATTAACCTCAGGCCTAGTTGCTGCGAGTTTTCTTAGTGCACAGGCAAGCGCGGCAGTAAACCAACAGGATGTTGAAACTGCGGTAAAAAGCGCAATGACAAAGTTTAATATTCCAGGTTTGGCAATTGGTATCGTAGAAGATGGTCAGGTTGTGATGACCAAGGGCTTCGGGGTGACGCATTTAAATAAGCCAGCCAAGGTCAATGCGGATACCTTGTTTGGTATTGCATCTAACACGAAAGCATTTACGGCAGCAGCGCTGGCGATGTTGATAGATCAAGGCAAACTGAGTTGGGATGACAAAGTCACCAAACACATTCCAGAATTTAAGCTCTATGATAGCTATGTTACTCAAGAGATGACTATCCGCGATTTATTGAGTCATCGAAGTGGGTTGGGTCTTGGGGCGGGTGATCTTATGATCTGGCCTGATACTGATAAAACCATGCCAGAATTGCTAGCAGGTATTTCACATCTCAAACCTGATTCAAGTTTCCGTAGCCATTACGCTTATAACAATTTGATGTTTGTTGTTGCAGGAGAAGTCGTAAGCCGAGTCAGTGGCAAAGATTGGCGCGATTTTGTTGAGCAGGAAATGTTTACTAAGCTGGATATGGATGACTCAAAGGCTGGATTCTCTCGGATCCAGGCTAACAATAGTAATTGGGCGACTGGCCATATTCCGATGGATGGCAAACTTACGCCGTTCTTTGTTAATTACCTAGAAGATTTCCGTGGTGCTGGTGCCATTGCGTCTAACGTGGATGACATGACCAAGTGGTTACAAACTCAGCTTGAAGGTGGTCGCTTACCTTCTGGCGAGCAGCTATTTAGCCAAGAGCAACAAGTGCAAATGTGGCATCCACACATTACGCGTATTCCCGCAGCAAAAGCCGCAGAAGTATACCACCAACAGTTTAGAGGGTACGGCCTTGGCTGGGCGGTAGAAGACTACTTTGGTTATAAAAAGGTAGGTCACGGCGGTGGGATTTTAGGTATGGTGTCGCAAGTTGCGATGATCCCAGAGAAAAAATTGGGTGTGGTGGTCTTATCAAACCAACAAAAATACCCCGCACTTTCCGCGATTATCAATGAAGTGTTTGAAGATGCGCTTGGCCTAGAAGATAAAGACTGGGTGCAGATCATCGCCGATGATTACTTTAAGGCGCAACAAGATAAATACGCCAAAGCTGGGATAATCGAAGTTGCAAAACCACAGCCTGCTTTACCATTAAACAACTACACGGGAACACTAAATAGCGCTTGGTATGGCGATGTGGTAGTGGAAAAGCTCGATAAGGAACTGCGCATTGATTTTACGCACACGAAGCGCCTAAAGGGGAAACTTGAGCACCTAACCGGTAACACTTTTGTGGTACGGTGGGATGAGCCATTACTTGAAGCTGATGCTTACATCAATTTTGTGATGGGTAAATCACAACGGGTTGAGTCTGCTGCGATGGAATTTGTTAATCCGGAAATAACCGACTTTAGTTTCGATTTCCATAACTTGGATTTAAAGGCGAAAGAAATCCAGCATTAAGATATACCAAAGTATCAAAGCCACAATTATGTGGCTTTGATATAGTGAAAGGATAGCTACTTAAATCAACCTCGTCGCAAACTAACATAGGATGTATATTCGTTATGCGTACTGCAATTATTACTCATCCATATTGCCGCAAGCATAAAATGACCGAGGAACATCCTGAGTGTCCTGCGAGGTTAGATGCGATATCTGACAGGTTGCTAGCGTCTGGACTTGATATCGCCATTGAACACAAAACGGCGCTGAAAGCCGATACGTCACACTATGCATTGGTTCATGATCAAGCCATGATCAAAGAAGTAATGGATAAAATCCCTAATGAAGGGTTAACCGAGTTAGACGGCGACACTTGGCTTTGTCCTGATTCTATGAAAGCGATTGAACGCGCTGTCGGCGCAGGAATACTTGCGGTGGACGAAGTGGTTGCAGGTAAACTTGATGCTGCATTTTGTTCTGTTAGACCTCCTGGACACCACGCCAATCAAAGTACTTCATCGGGATTTTGTGTCTTTAATAATGTTGCCATTGCCGCCGCTTATGCCAAGACAAAGGGCGTAGAGCGGGTAGCTATATTAGACATCGATGTACATCATGGTAATGGCACACAAGATATTTTCAAAGACGATCATAGCGTGTTACTTTGCTCTTTGTTTCAACACCCTTTTTATCCAAATACCGCGATTGAGAATCATCAAACGCTAATCAATTCCCCGTTGAGTGCAGGAGCGGATGGCACAGACTTAAAAGCCTTGGTGGAGCAGCAATGGTTGCCTAAGCTGCGATCATTTAAACCTCAGCTCATTTTTATCAGTGCAGGGTTTGATGGTCATTTAGAAGATGATATGGGCGGACTCAAGTTTGTTGAACAAGATTATCAATGGTTTACTGAGCAAGTAGTCGAGTTTGCAAACTCATCGGACTGTTTGGGGATTATTTCCTACTTAGAAGGGGGCTATGATCTTTCTTCTTTAGGCCGCAGCGCCGTGACACATATCAAAGCGCTGGTCGGGTTAGCTTAGACTTAATAAATCAAAAGCCTGCTGAGTATTGCTCAGTTGGATTTTGCTGACGCAACATTGGCCTTCGTCAACGAGATATTGTTGCACTAATTCGGTTAAATATTTCAAATCAATACACTGCACGGGCGCACCGTGTACGTTGCTGCAGCAATCGTTTGGGTATACTAGAATTAACCGTTTGAGTGACGCATCATCGAGCAGATGCGTTGCATCCCCTAGTGCTTTTTCATCTTCGATAAACTCTATACTTTGGTCTAATACCAGCAATAAAGGATAGGTTTTTATCGCCATAATTTGTTCTTGGTCAAGTTATCAAAAGTGTCGCCCAGTATACTTCAAATTGGAATAATATTGCGAGAGTGTGCTTATGGTTGGTGATTCACGTCAGTTACAGATCAAAGAAGTATTTACCAATAGCTTGTTATGTTGCGATGAGCAAACCAGTCTATATGATGCGGTTGCGCAAATGCGAGCGAGCAGAGTGAGCTCGATCTTTATTACCCGTGCCGATGACATTATTGGTATCTGGACTGAGTCGGATTGCGTTAAGCTCAACTTTAACGACCCTGACTTTGCCCAGATGCCGATCCGAGAAGTGATGACTACACCGGTGCAAAAAATTCAAATTGATAAAACCTTGAGTGAGGCGACGGTCAAGTTCCACCAATTAGGGATCCGTCATTTACTCGTGGTGGACTTGGATAATCTACCTTGTGGTGTGGTCTCTTTATCCGATATTGTGCGCAGCCAAGGGCTTGACCATTATTTGCATTTTAGACCAATTGAGCAGCACTTTGACTCGAGCATTGTGATTTTAGACAGTGAAGACTGCGTCTCTGATGTTATCAATAATATGCGTGAGCTTAAGCTGACCGCTGTGCTGGTGTATAACCGTGAATTAAATGAGTATGGCATTATTACTCAGCGCGATATTGCGTATATTATTCTCAACCCTGATTGGCGTCAGCCTTGCTGGCAATTAGCTAGCTATCCGATGCTCTCCATGACGCCAAAAGACAGTCTATTCGATGCTTACCGGCTGATGACGGTAAACTCCATTCGCCATTTGGTGGTGACTTCCCCAGACTCGCAACAAGTGATAGGGCTATTAGCGCTTAAAAATGTTTTGACTGAAATTGAAACTGCGTATTGTAGCGAGCTGGAAAAAGTCCTAGTACAACGTGATATTGCACTGCAAAAATCGGAGAAGAATCTTTATTTAGCTAACCGCATCATTGATGCTTCTCTCGATGGTATTATGATCACCAAAAGTTCAGGTGAAATAATCCAGATCAACCCAGCGTTTAGTGCGCTTACCGGCTATAAAGATTACGAAGTACTAGGGAAAAACCCAAGCATATTGAGCTCTGGGCTACATGATGAATGCTATTATCAGAGTATGTGGCAAACGCTCAGAGAAACAGGTGTGTGGCAGGGCGAGATCTGCAATCGTAAAAAGAGCGGTGAGATTTATGTTGAATGGCTTACGATTATTGAGATCAGAGAGCCGTACAGTGACGACATGCTCTACGCAGCCATTTTTAGCGACATTACGGAGCGTAAAAATGCTGAAGAAAAAATTGCTCGCTTAGCCTATTTTGATGAATTGACTGGGCTGCCTAATCGACGCTTATTTTACGACAGACTCTCTATGGCATTGGCATCAGCGCACCGCTACAAGCAAAAACTCAGTGTGATGTTTATAGATTTAGACCGCTTTAAGGAAGTGAATGACTCTCTTGGCCACAGCGCCGGAGATGAATTATTGGTTCAGGTTAGCGAGCGGATAAAGTCTATTCTAAACGAAGGTGACACGTTAGCGCGACTTGGGGGCGACGAATTTGTTGTGCTACTGAGCGAAGTGAATGGCATGTCGGAGGTTATTGAGTTTGCCGACCAAATGTTGATGGCATTGTCGAGTCCATTTCAACTTGGTGATATGCAGGTGGCTGCGACGGCCTCGATGGGGGCTGCTATTTATCCCGAAGATGGTCATGACACGGAAACATTGCTTAAACACGCCGATGTTGCTATGTATCGCTCCAAAGAAGTAGGGCGCAACTCCTTTCAGTTATTCGAAGCTTCGATGAATGCACGTTCATTTGAGCGTTTATCCATGCTAAGCCGTTTTCAGAGTGCCTTAGAAAATGATGAGTTTGAACTGCATTTTCAACCCTTGCAGTGCTTAACCAGTAGTCGTATTTCCAGTGTTGAGTGTTTGCTGCGCTGGCGTGACCCAAATCTTGGGATGATCTCGCCGGCTCAATTTATTCCACTCGCAGAGGAACTTGGGCTTATTATTCGCTTAGATCAGTGGGTAATAGATAAAGCCTGCCAGCACTTGGCTAAATGGCAACGCGCAGGTGTTGAGATTAGGCGCTTGGCGATTAATATCTCGGCGTCACATGTCACTCAAGGCGACCTGTATCAATGTGTTGCGCAGGCATTAAAGAAGCACAACGTCGACGGCAAGTATCTTGAGCTTGAGCTTACCGAAAATAGCTTTATCGGTAATCTGCTTGAGGCTAAGTACACCTTGAAAAAACTCAAGGAGCTGGGCGTAAAACTGGCGATTGATGACTTTGGTACAGGGTATTCTGCGCTGAGTTACTTGGCTAAACTGCCCATCGATATCCTAAAAATAGATGCTAGTTTTATTGCTAAAGTGCCCGATGAATATGGCAACAGCGAAATTGTTTCGGCAATTGTGGCGATGGCTAAGGCGCTAAACCTGCAAGTTGTAGCTGAGGGCGTAGAAAAGCCTGTACAGAAACGTTACCTGCGCAAGCTAGGTTGTCATACAATCCAAGGTTACGTCTTCTGTAAGCCACTTACAGAAGACGATTGGCATGCATTTTATTCGTCAGAGAAGGTAATCTCGTAAGAAGTAAACTTACGAATATTGATCACGCCATTATCAAAGATAAGGTATTGGCCTTTGATCCCTTCAAGCACGCCTGATACTACAGGGTCTTTATCAAAGTTAAACGAGCTGATTTTACTCGGGTGCTGCTCTACAGGGAAAGTGAGATCAACCACTTCCTCGTCCAGCACTTCAATGGCGGTTGCACCAAAGAGTTCAGCAAGTTCGTCGAGCTTTGCTTGGATCTCGGGAATAAGCTTAGCAGCTTCTGCTTTGAGGTCTATTTCAGGATTGATGCCTTTGAGCATATTGCGCCAGTTAGTCTTATCGGCAATAAACTGAGCCAGTGCCACTTCCACTAATCCTGACTGGTGACGGGTCTGCACCTTAAAAATCGGCAGAGCTTGCGTTGCGCCTTGGTCTACCCAACGCGTTGGGATCTGCGTATGACGAGTGATCCCAACTTTAAGACCTGAGGTATTGGCCAAATACACATAGTGCGGGATCATACAGTTCTCTTCGCCCCATTGGGGTTCACGACAGGTGCCTTGATCATAGTGGCAGGTCTCTGGCTTCATAATGCACATGTCGCAGCTCGCGAGTTTTCTCATACACACGAAACAGTGGCCTTGCGAATAGCTCTTTTTGGTTTTTTTACCACAGCTACTGCAAAATATATTGCCGGTGAAGGTAAGGGTGACAGATTTACCAAAGTAGTCATTGAGTGGTACCAAGTTATCACCCACGGGTAATTGATATTGGATAGGTTCAACAAGCGCTGACTTTAACTTGCTGAGTGTACCTTGTACTTGCATCTTTGCCCCTAAAAATGCTCATAAAAGGGTAGGATACCATTACAAACCTAGAAACGCAGTGTGTAAAAATGAAAAAGGCCAGCGTCGGGCTGGCCTTGCAAAGCTTAATGTGAATTAGCTTTCGCGTGCGATTGCACGATATGCGATATCTGTGCGGTACTCTACACCATCCCAGTGAATGTCTTTCACTAGAGAGTAGGCGCGTTTTTGCGCTTCGGTTACCGTGTGGCCAAGGGCCGTTGCACATAATACTCGACCACCAGCGGTGACTACATGCTCGCCATCTTGCTTAGTACCAGCATGGAACACTTTTTCACCTTCAGGATAGTTCACCTGAAGACCTGAGATAGCGTCACCCTTAGGGTAGCTCCCTGGGTAGCCACTAGCTGCAAGCACAACACCAACGGCAGCTCGTGGATCGAATTCAATCGATGTTTGATCAAGCTCTTCACGGTTTGCCGCTTCAATCAGCTCAACTAAATCAGATTGTAGGCGTAACATGATAGGTTGTGTTTCTGGGTCGCCAAAGCGGCAGTTATACTCGATAACTTTTGGTGTGCCATCCGCTGTGATCATCAAACCAGCGTATAGGAAACCTGTATAAGGGTGACCTTCTTTCGCCATACCTTCAACCGTTGGATTGATCACTTCGGCCATGATGCGGTCATGAATATCTGGCGTGACTACAGGAGCTGGAGAGTATGCACCCATACCACCTGTATTTGGGCCTTTATCACCATCGTATGCACGTTTGTGATCTTGGCTGGTGGCAAAAGGAAGTACATTTTTGCCGTCAACCATGACGATGAAAGAGGCTTCTTCACCTTCTAAAAACTCTTCAATAACCACACGACTGCCCGCTTCGCCAAAAGCGTTACCCGCAAGCATATCGCGGATTGCTTCTTCCGCTTCCGCTTCGGTCATTGCCACAATGACCCCTTTACCAGCAGCAAGCCCATCAGCCTTAACGACGATAGGTGCCCCTTGTGCTTTCAAGTAGGCAAGCGCAGGCTCAATCTCTTCAAACGTTTGATAAGCCGCTGTTGGAATATCATGACGTGCTAAAAAGTCTTTAGTAAACGACTTCGAACCTTCCAACTGCGCTGCCGCTTGAGTAGGTCCAAAAATAGCTAAGCCTTCTTCACGGAAACGGTCAACTACACCGATAACCAGTGGCGCTTCAGGGCCAACAATGGTTAATTGCACATTGTTTTCTTTAGCAAAGACGACCAAGGCATCGATATCTTCAACGCCGATAGCTACGTTTTCGAGTTTAGGCTCAAGCGCAGTACCTGCGTTACCAGGTGCTACAAAAACCGTTTTTACAGATGGGTTTTGTGCGGCTTTGAACGCAAGCGCATGCTCACGTCCACCGCTGCCAATGACTAGTACATTCATGGCGAAATTTTCCTATTAAAGCTTTTTGAATTTTAAGGTCATGCGGTCGCTTTCCCCAATCGCTTTATATTGCGCTGCTTTTTCATCACCTAGCGCTAAGCGAGGTGGCAGAGTCCAGACGCCTTTTGGGTGATTGGCGCTGTCTAGTGGGTTGGCGTTAATGTCGCTGCTTGCAACTAATTCAAACCCAGCTTGCTTGGCGATATCAACAACATAACTTTGCTTCATATAACCTGACGACTTTTGATCATCAAGTTGACGGTGCTCAGGTAGGCGGTGTTCAACCACACCTAAAATGCCACCAGGTTTCAGTGCCTTATTAAACGCGTTGAACGCGCTAAGTACACCTTCATCCCCTTTACCCATGTACCAGTTATGTACGTTACGGAAGGTAAGTACCACGTCTGCACTGCCTTGTGGCGCAATATTACTGTGCGTCACTGGTGCAAATTCCGTGATCTTTACTTCACTATAGTCTGGGTTGGTTGCTACTTTTTCTTTGTAGCCTTTTAATGAGCGTTGATAGTAGCCAACATCTGAATCAGCAGGGAAGTGCGCTGCGTAATAGGTGCCTTGACCTTTAACCAGCGGCGCTAAAATCTCACTATACCAACCACCACCAGGTGCAATTTCTACCACGGTCATTGATGGCTCAATGCCAAAAAAAGCAAGCGTTTCACTTGGGTGGCGATATTGGTCTCGGGCTCTATTGCTCTCAGCTCGATTGTCGCTAGCAACGGCTTTTGCAATCGCGCTTGGTACTGCTTGGCTGGAGTTAGATTCTGTCGCGTTACAGCCCACTAAAGTGGTAAATACTGCAGCAGCGATAAGAGATTTCATACCTAGATTCATCGTTAGCTTCCTTCATTCTGTTATGATTATGCTGTAGCCAGAATACTGGAAATTAGCTGAAACAAAAAGCGCGAAACTCATAAGTTTCGCGCTTTATTGATTAATGGCGGAAGTGGCGCATGCCGGTAAACACCATTGCCATTCCCGCTTCATCAGCGGCGGCAATCACCTCTTCATCACGCATTGAACCACCCGGCTGAATTACCGCAGTGATACCCGCAGCCGCAGCGGCGTCAATGCCATCACGGAATGGGAAGAACGCATCAGAAGCCATCACAGAACCTGGAACTTCTAGGTTCTCGTCTGCGGCTTTAATCCCTGCGATTTTTGCAGAGTATACGCGGCTCATTTGGCCTGCGCCCACACCAATAGTCATCCCATCACGAGCGTAAACAATCGCGTTGGACTTAACAAATTTAGCGACTTTCCAGCAGAACAGTAGATCTTTTAGTTCTTGCTCTGTAGGTTGACGTTTCGAAACCACCTTAAGGTCGTCCAAACCAACCATACCTTGGTCACGATCTTGTACTAAGATACCGCCATTAACACGTTTAATATCAGTACCTGTGGTTTTGTTTGACCACTGACCACATTCTAGTAAACGTACATTTTGCTTCGCAGCAACGATTTGTGCAGCTTCTTCTGATACGCTCGGCGCGATGATAACTTCAACAAACTGACGCGCTACGATGGCTTCCGCCGTGTCGCCGTCTAGCTCTCGGTTAAAGGCGATGATACCACCGAAGGCAGAAGTTGGGTCGGTCTTAAATGCGCGGTCATAGGCGGCGAGAATGTTTTCATCTACCGCAACACCACAAGGGTTTGCGTGTTTTACGATAACACAAGCCGGCTTATCAAACTCTTTAACACACTCAAGTGCGGCATCGGTATCAGCGATATTGTTATAAGACAGCGCTTTACCTTGAAGTTGTTTAGCCGTCGCGACGGATGCTTCTTCAATGTTGTTTTCAACATAGAAAGCAGCGTCTTGATGCGAGTTTTCACCGTAACGCATATCTTGCTTCTTAGTGAATTGCATATTGATAGTGCGAGGGAATTTGGTTTCCTCTGCTGCTTCTTCCGTATAATCCGGAACCATTTTACCGAAGTAGTTGGCAATCATGCCGTCATACTGTGCGGTATGCTCGTAGGCCGCAATAGCAAGGTCGAAACGTGTCTTGTATGTTGTAGAGCCAGAGTTCGCCTTCATTTCTTCAATGACACGGCTGTAGTCATTCGCATTTACAACAATGGTCACGTCTTTGTGGTTCTTAGCCGCAGCACGAACCATAGTTGGACCACCAATATCGATATTTTCGATTGCATCTTCTAGGCTACAGTCAGCTTTCGCAACAGTTTGTGCGAAGGGGTATAAGTTGACTACTACCATATCGATTGCTGAAATATTATTTTCAGTCATGACGTCTTCGTCTTGACCGCGACGTCCTAAGATACCGCCGTGCACTTTTGGGTGAAGCGTTTTAACGCGACCATCCATGATTTCTGGGTGGCCAGTGTAATCAGATACTTCTGTTACTTTAATGCCGTTGTCTGCAAGTAGTTTGCAAGTACCGCCAGTTGATAAAATTTCTACGCCTTGAGCTGCAAGTGCTGTGGCGAATTCAACGATACCGGTTTTATCTGACACGCTTAGTAGGGCGCGACGAATTGGACGATGTATATCCATGATGGTTCAGGTTTCCTCAATGATTAGTTAAGGGCTAGCTTAGAAAGCCGGTATTTTAGCGCATTATTGTTAAGATGACGATGTTAAAAGGCGAGATAAACATGAGAAAAGTGCGATATGAAAAGGATAAATGTCCGCTAGATGCTGAATTTTAAACAATAAAAAAGCACCTGAAGGTGCTTTTTTATCAACTAAATTTTACTAGCAGTGCTTAGTTCATGCCGTATTTTTTTAGCTTCTTACGAAGTGTGCCACGGTTAATGCCTAAAAGGATCGCTGCACGAGTCTGGTTACCACGAGTATAAGTCATAACCTCTTCAAGTAGAGGTGCTTCAAGCTCAGAAAGAACTAACTCATAAACGTCTTGTACGTCTTGACCATTAAGCTGCTTTAGGTAGTGATGTACAGCTTTTTTAACTGCATCGCGCAAAGGTTGCGGTTTCTCTTGTGACTGAACATGAGCGTTAGTAATAAATGGAGAAGTCACATTTTGTTCGAACATCGTTATGTCTCTTTCTTAGTTAGCCTGAAGGATGAATAAATTCATTCACCCTAATGTTTCAAAATAGTCTTCTAATGCCTCGATTTGCGCTTCTGGCGTCTCCAAGGCATTGAATACTCGCCTAAATTGACCTTCTTGGTCATGGGCCTGCAAATACCAAGATACATGCTTGCGTGCGATGCGCGCTCCCATTGGCTCACCATAGAATTGATGAAGATTTACTAAGTGCTCCATCAATATTGCTCGAACCTCTGCTATTTCAGGTTCTGGCAAATGTTCACCGGTTTGCAAATAGTGGTCTATTTCTCGGAAAATCCAAGGACGACCTTGGGCGGCTCGACCAATCATAATGGCATCTGCGCCCGTGTATTCCAGCACCTGTTTCGCTTTTTCAGGAGACGTAATGTCACCGTTTGCTACCACAGGAATAGATACTGAACGTTTAATTTCTCTGATCGTGGCGTATTCAGCTTCGCCCTTATACATACATGCTCTTGTACGGCCATGCACGGCTAGCGAAGCAATGCCTCGACGTTCAGCTATGCGAGCAATCTCAACACCGTTACGATTGTCTGTGTCCCATCCTGTACGGATTTTTAACGACACAGGTACGTCAACGGCAGCAACCACAGCGGTGACGATTTCGTCAACCAACTCTGGATATTGCAACAATGCTGAGCCTGCAAGCTTCTTGTTCACTTTCTTAGCGGGGCAGCCCATATTGATATCTATGATCTGCGCACCGTTTGCGACATTAAATTGCGCTGCTTGCGCCATCAACTCAGGATCTGCTCCTGCGATTTGTACCGAGCGAATGCCCGATTCACCGCTGTGATCCATGCGATTTTGCGACTTATCGGTTTTCCACACTTTTGGATTTGAAGACAACATTTCTGATACCGCAAGCCCAGCACCTAGACGTCGACACAGTTGTCGAAACGGTCTGTCGGTGATCCCAGCCATTGGTGCTACGATAAGATTGTTTTCAAGTTGGTATGGACCAATACGCACTACAGTTTAATCCGCCTTACCTCAAGGGGCGCTAAGTTTACGGTTTTTTTCGCAAAAATCAAAGGTTATAAATTGAACATAATTGCTTTTTTTTTGAACTTTATGGGTTGACATTTGATAACAACCTGAGAGCCCAGATAATTTGCACGAAATTTATGCAAAAACAATTTTAAAGGTACAATTTGAGCCGAAAATTTAAGCTGTGAAAAATGCGTAAAGCCTGTTAATTACAGGCTTTACCAGTTAAAACTTACTAACTTTCATTGACTCGCTGATACTTTTGTCAGCGTTACGTTAGCAGCCTTATTTTTTCACACCGCTGACGCGCGTCCATTCACCCTGTTGAGCAATGTTGTCTAGCTTTAAAAATGGCGCATAAACATCCGCAACAGATTGCGCTTGCTCTTCTAAAATACCAGACATGGCGATGGCACCTTTGTCGCCCAAGAAGCCGAGAATGATTTCGTGTAGCTCTCTCAGCGGCTGTGCAAGAATATTAGCAACAACGATATCAGCACTGAATTGCGGCTGATTTTCAGGTAAATACACTTCTAGTTTATCTGCAACGCCATTGCGCTCGGCATTATCGCGGCTTGCGATAAGCGCTTGTGGATCGATATCAATACCAATCACACGCTCAGCGCCTAATTTGATTGCTGCGATGCCTAAAATCCCAGAGCCACAGCCAAAATCAACGACCGTTTTGCCGCTGAGGTCTTGTTGTTCTAACCATTGCAGGCAAAGTGCGGTTGTGGCATGGGTACCAGTACCAAATGCAAGACCAGGATCCAGTAGCACATTGACGGCATTGGGATCTGGCACATCACGCCAGCTTGGGCAAATCCATAATCTCTCGCCAAACTTAATTGGGTGGAAATTATCCATCCACTCGCGTTCCCAGTCTTTGTCTTCTAGCTGTTCAAGCTTGTAGTTTAACGGCTTGTCATATTGTGACTGGACAAAGTCAACGACTGCTTGCATATCATGATTCGCTTCAAATAAACCGATCACCGTTGTCTCAGGCCATAAGATGACTTCGCCAGGTTTTGGTTCGTAAACGGGATTGTTTTTACTATCCATGAATGTGACAGACGGACAACCGACATCCATAAGCATATCGCTTAACGCATCGGCATCGGCTTTATCTGAATAAATTCGGATTTGGATCCAAGCCATGTGTGTATACCTATTTAATCCAATTACTATAAAAAAGGCCGCTGAATAGCGGCCTTAATCTTATTTGCTACTTTTTAGCCCTTAACGTCTAAAAAGCTCTTTAATAGATCTGAGCGAGAAGGGTGGCGCAGCTTACGTAGTGCTTTAGCTTCAATCTGACGAATACGCTCACGTGTAACATCAAACTGTTTACCCACTTCTTCTAACGTGTGGTCTGTATTCATATCGATACCAAAACGCATACGTAGTACTTTAGCTTCACGAGCTGTAAGACCTGCCAGTACTTCGTTGGTCGCGCCACGAAGACTTTCCATCGTTGCTGAATCAATCGGCGACTCGATAGTTGTGTCTTCGATAAAGTCACCAAGATGTGAATCTTCATCATCACCAATTGGCGTCTCCATTGAGATTGGCTCTTTGGCGATCTTTAACACTTTGCGGATCTTGTCTTCAGGCATCATCATACGTTCTGCCAATTCTTCAGGACTTGGCTCACGGCCCATTTCCTGTAGCATTTGACGAGAGATACGATTCAGTTTGTTGATTGTTTCAATCATATGCACTGGAATACGGATAGTTCTTGCCTGGTCCGCAATTGAGCGAGTAATCGCCTGACGGATCCACCACGTTGCGTATGTTGAAAACTTATAACCACGACGGTATTCAAATTTATCAACCGCTTTCATCAGACCGATGTTACCTTCTTGGATCAGATCCAAGAACTGCAGACCACGGTTGGTATACTTTTTAGCGATTGAAATTACAAGACGTAAGTTCGCTTCAACCATTTCTTTCTTCGCACGGCGAGCTTTTGCTTCACCAATACTCATGCGACGGTTGATGTCTTTAATACGCTCAATGCTAAGGCCAGTGCTATCTTCAAACGCTTTAAGCTTGTTAACACAACGCTCGATTTCAGGTTTTACTTCAGCAAGTTTTACTGAGTGTTTTTCACCTGATGCAATTTCAGCATCGATCCATGCGGTATCGGTTTCGTTATTAGCAAAGTGCTTAACGAAAACCTTTTTTGGTACCTTGGCAATTTGAACTGCTTGCTTCATGATGATGCGTTCTTGAACACGCACTTTATCCATCATGTCGCGCATGTTATTTACCATGCGGTCAAATTGCTTAGGAACTAACTTGAAAGTACGGAAGTGATCGCCGATTTCCTGAATTGCAGCTTTCGCATCTGGGTGCGAGCGACCTTTACTTTCAAAAATTTCTCGCGCGGCATTGTACAGCGTACGAAGATGTTCAAAATGCTCGCGAGCTTCTTCAGGATCCGGGCCTGAATCGCCTTCTTCTGAGTCGTCATCTTCATCATCTTCATCATCTTCGTCATCCAAGTCTTCATCACTTAGCTCAGAACCGATGTGTGTTGCTGAAATTGGTGCTTCGTTTTCCTCGACAGCATTAGGATCAAAGAAACCAGAAACAATGTCGCTTAGGCGCATTTCTTCCGCTTCGTACTTGTCCCATTGTTCTAGAAGATAAGTAATGGCTTCAGGGTATTCTGCAACAGAAATCTGTACTTGGTTGATCCCTTCCTCGATACGCTTAGCGATTTGGATTTCGCCTTCACGAGTTAGAAGTTCAACCGTACCCATTTCACGCATGTACATACGAACAGGGTCAGTTGTGCGGCCAATTTCTTTTTCTACTGTTGCTAAAGCCGCAGCTGCTGCTTCCGCAGCATCCTCATCTGTTGTTGTTTCTTGCATCATCAACTCGTCAGCATCAGGCGCATTTTCAGAGACCTGAATACCCATATCGTTGATCATGCTGATGATATCTTCTACCTGATCTGAGTCTATGATGTCTTGTGGAAGATGATCGTTAACTTCTGCAAAAGTTAAATAACCTTGCTCTTTACCTTTCTGAATCAGAAGTTTGAGTTGTGACTGAGGAGATTGATCCATAGAGAAATTTGCTTCCACTCTGAAAAGTTGATACAACAGGCGCCAGCTATTTAACAGCTAAATTTTGATGACGCAGTGAATAGAACATTATAGCACCGAAAATTGCTATTGACTAGAACTTCTACTGTTTAAGCGCTTGGGTAAGGAGTGCGCATTCTAGCCGCTCATCATTTGTTAGGCCTTCGGTTTTCTCCTTTATTAATAGGGTCTCTAGGCGATAATTTAAACACTGATCTTCAATAAATTGAAAAGTATTTTTAAATTCGTCTTCTAGCCTGCCTTCAGCAACGCCATGTTGCCACACCGCAAGCTTTTTCAAGGCATCGAATTCAACCTGGTCGCGATAATGTTCAAGTAACTGCGCTGTGTTTATTTGCGGGTTATCGTGACATAACATTTGTAAGCTCAGTAGCAGCTGAATACCTGGGATCGCCATTTCACCGAGTTCAGGCATATACTCAACCGTTTGCGCAAGCTGTGGATGTTGGAGCAGTAAGCCAATCGCTCGACGCATTGGCGTGACTTTAAATTGGCGCTCAATTTTATTCTGCTGTTTGTTACTTGCCAATTTAGCACTAAGTTGCTCACGAGTACGACCAATTAATCTAGCTAAGGTAGTTAACAAACTCTCTTGGTAGTAGTCACTGGGTATTTTGCTGATCAGTGGAATGGCATCGGTAAGCAGCTTGGATTTGCCTGCATCATTTGTAAGGTCGCATTGCTCGCGTAATTTGGTAAACAATACTTGCGTATAATCGGTTGCCGTGTCCAGCCGCGCTTCAAAGGCGTCTTTGCCTTCTTGCTGTACTAATGAGTCTGGATCTTCACCATCAGGTAAAAAGACAAACTGTAGAGACTTACCGTCTTTTAAATTAGGTAAAGCATGGTCAAGTGCACGCCAAGCCGCATCGCGGCCAGCTCTGTCACCGTCATAGCAGCATATCACTCTGTTGGTATTTCGAAACAAAGTTTGCATATGTTCAGCTGTGGTTGCAGTGCCTAACGCGGCAACGGCGTAATCAATGCCTTTTTCTGCAAGGGCAACGACGTCCATATAGCCTTCCACAATCAACACTTTATCTAATTGCTTATGGGCTTGTTTAGCTTCATAAAAACCATAAAGTTCGAAACTTTTATGGAAAATGCGTGTTTCAGGCGAGTTTAGATATTTAGGGCCTTGATCTGCACCCATTATCCTTCCGCCAAATGCGATGACACGACCACGTTTATCACGAATAGGGAACATCAAGCGATCGCGGAAGAAGTCAAATTGGCGGCCAGCTGACTTTTCTGATGCTAATTTCAAATCAAGTAGCTGTTGTTTGTGCTCAGGCTTGCGGGCTATTTGATTACACAATGACTCCCATTCAGGTGGTGCATAACCAATCATAAACTTTTGTACAGTTTCGCCACTCAGGCCGCGGCCTTTTACGTAGTCAATTACTTGAGTGGCATTGCTATGATGTTTTAACTGATGCTGATAAAACTTAGCGGCTTGGAGCATTAAGTCATAATCAGACTTTTTTTCTTCCATTGAACGCTGCGGCCCTTGCGGGGCGTTTTCGCGTGGTACTTCTAAGTTTAATAGGGCGGCTAATTCTTCAATAGCATCGACAAACTCAAGCTTGTCGTATTCCATTAAAAAGGAAATTGCGTTGCCATTAGCACCACAGCCGAAGCAATGATAAAACTGTTTATCACGTGACACTGTAAATGAAGGCGTTTTTTCATTGTGAAATGGACAGCAGGCTTGATAGTCTTTTCCTGCTTTTTTTAATCCCACACGACCGTCTATGAGCTCGACAATGTCCGCTCTTGCGAGCAAGTCATCAATAAACTGTCTAGGGATTTTGCCTTTCATTTAAGTTCCGAAGTTGTATTAGTGAGTGAGCGTATTATATCAAGTAGCAACGAGAAAAAATCAACTTAATTCAATTAAGGTATCTTATTAGCGCTGCATTGATACGCATGACGCCTAAAACGAAGAAACCGAGCACTAGGCTCGGTTCACTTATCAATCATACAATTGTATGTGGGCTTAAGCGGTAAGTCTTTGCTTAATTAAACCAGAGACTTTACCCATATCAGCACGACCTTCAGCTTCTGCTTTAATCGCACCCATTACTTTGCCCATGTCTTGCATGCCTGACGCACCAGTTTGTGCAATCACGGCATCAATTAGCTCGACAATTTCATCTTCGCTAAGTGGCTTAGGAAGGAATGTCTCAAGTACGCTAATTTCGTTAGCTTCGATATCAGCTAAGTCTTCACGCCCTGCATCTTTATACTGGGTATAAGAATCGCGACGCTGCTTAACCAATTTAACTAAAACCGCAGTAATGCCTGCGTCGTCTAGTGTAGTTTGGTTGTCGATTTCTCGCTGTTTAATTTCAGCAAGTACCGCACGAATCGCGCCAAGACGAAGTTTCTCTTTGGCTTTCATCGCTTCTTTTTGCGCGTCTTTTAGCGTAACTAATAAGCTCATTGATACAAGACCAATACTGATTAGTATAATTTAACGCGACGTGCGTTTTCGCGAGAAAGCTTCTTCATGTGACGCTTAACCGCTGCAGCTTTTTTGCGCTTACGCTCAGCAGTTGGCTTCTCGTAGTGCTCGCGACGACGAACTTCAGAAAGGATACCTGCTTTTTCACATGAACGTTTGAAACGACGTAGTGCAACGTCAAACGGCTCGTTTTCTCTTACTTTAATTACTGGCATTAAAAATTCACCTACCTAATTAATGAGCTTAGCTCTATCTGGCTAAAAACTAGCCAATTGGTTCAAAAATGGTGCGGTATTGTAATCTGAAGCAAGACCGCATGTAAAGCCTAAATTATAGCTAAAAACACCAGCCCTGTCATGTCAAACGCTAGCGGCTGTTTTTTCATTCTTTATGAGGGAATTTCAGCGCTGATAAAGGCGGCAGATCACTTGTCCTGCATGCTTTTCTTTAATCACTTGCCAATTTTCTGGTGTTTCAGGTTGTGCCTCTTGTTCAAATTCAACGTAGATGAGTGCGTCTTCGCTGAGCCAAGATTGTGATTCAAGTAAGTCACAACAAGGAGTCACAAGCCCTTTGCGAAAGGGTGGGTCAATAAAAACCAAGTCATATTGCTGTTGCTTAAGGTTATTTGCCAGCATGGTTAACGCGTCGGTATTAATGATTTCAACGTTATCCAGTTTGAGTAAAGTTGCATTATTGCTAAGCTGCGTCGCCGCGGTTTTATCCAGTTCGATAAAAGTTCCGCTTGCAGCGAAGCGTGAAATAGCCTCAAATCCTAGACTGCCAGCACCGGCAAAGCAATCGAGTACTTTTGCGTCTCTTACGTCCTGCATGAGCCAATTAAAAACGGTTTCTTTCATTCTATCTGTTGTTGGTCTTAATCCCACAACATCATGAACTGGTAACTTGCGACCTTTATGCTTACCACTGATCAGGCGGATGAAACCAGACTGTTTGGTATTTGACTTAGGCTTAGATTTTCTCATAGCGACGTAATTTGCTTCTTTATTAAAGGTTCTTGGTGTCAGGATTTTTCATCCTTACGGAACATGGTACACTTGCACGCAATTTTGTCTAAGCACTAAGGTTGCCATCCTCGGCTTGCCTTTCGAGCCCAAAATTAAGTGTGATATCAATCCAAGTAAAAGCAATAAGCTGATGCGGATTGGCGTTTTCGAGTATGGTAGCAAGATCATCAACATTTTGCTTTGGGTTTATGCAATTTATCTAACACGGTCATAAGTGAATATGGGAAAGAAAAACAAATTTTTATCTTGGTTGGGCTTTGGTAAATCCGATAAAGAGCAACAAGAAGCTGAGCGCCAAGAACAGTTAGCAAAAGAACAAGCTGAGCGTGAGGAAGCAGAACGCCAGGCGCAATTAGCGAAAGAACAAGCTGAACGTGAAGAAGCAGAGCGCCAGGCACAATTGGCGAAAGAACAAGCCGAGCGTGAAGAAGCGGAACGCCAGGCACAATTGGCGAAAGAACAAGCCGAGCGTGAAGAAGCGGAACGTCAGGCACAATTAGCAAAAGAACAAGCTGAGCGTGAAGAGGCTGAGCATCAGGCACAATTAGCAAAAGAACAGGCTGAGCGTGAAGAAGCGGAACGTCAGGCGCAATTAGCGAAAGAACAAGCTGAACGTGAAGAAGCAGAGCGCCAGGCACAATTGGCTAAAGAACAAGCTGAGCGTGAAGAGGCGGAACGTCAGGCACAATTAGCAAAAGAACAAGCCGAGCGTGAAGAGGCAGAACGCCAGGCGCAATTAGCGAAAGAACAAGCTGAGCGTGAAGAATCAGTGCGTCAGGCGCAACAAGCAAAAGAACAAGCTGAGCGTGAGGAAGCAGAACGTCAGGCGCAATTAGCGAAAGAACAGGCTGAGCGTGAAGAAGCGGAACGTCAGGCACAATTAGCGAAAGAACAAGCTGAGCGTGAAGAGGCAGAACATCAGGCACAGCTAGTTAAAGAACAAGCCGAGCGTGAGGAAGCAGAACGTCAGGCGCAACTTGCAAAAGAACAAGCCGAGCGTGAGGAAGTAGAACGTCAGGCACAATTAGCGAAAGAACAAGCTGAGCGTGAAGAAGCAGAACAGGCACAACTTGCGAAAGAACAAGTCAGGTACAACTAGCGAAAGAACAAGCTGAGCGTGAAGAAGCAGAACGTCAGGCACAACTTGCGAAAGAACAAGCTGAGCGTGAAGAAGCAGAGCGTCAGGCACAATTAGCGAAAGAACAAGCCGAGCGTGAAGAAGCAGAACGTCAGGCACAACTTGCGAAAGAACAAGCTGAGCGTGAGGAAGCTGAACGCCAGGCACAATTGGCTAAAGAACAAGCCGAACGTGAGGAAGCAGAACGCCAGGCACAATTTGCGAAAGAACAGGCGGAGCGTGAAGAAGCAGAACGTCAGGCACAACTTGCGAAAGAACAGGCTGAGCGTGAGGAAGCAGAGCGTCAGGCACAATTAGCTCAAGAACAAGAAAAGCCGAAAAAAGAAGGTTTCTTCTCCCGCCTTAAAAAAGGCTTGTTGAAAACCAAGGCCAATATCGGCTCAGGCTTTGCTTCGGTATTCAAAGGCAAGAAAATCGATGATGAGCTGTTCGAAGATCTAGAAACGCAATTGCTAACGGCTGATATTGGTGTTGAAACCACGATGAAGCTAATAGATAACCTGACTGATGCCGCTGATAGAAAGCAGTTAAAAGACGGTGAAGCTTTATATGATCTAATGAAAAAAGAAATGTCAGAGATCTTAAAAACGGCTGAGCAACCGCTTGAGATCCCTACCGATAAGAAACCTTTTGTTATCTTAATGGTCGGCGTAAATGGCGTTGGTAAAACGACAACAATCGGTAAGCTTGCCAAACAGTTTCAAAGCGAAGGTAAATCTGTCATGTTGGCGGCTGGCGATACTTTCCGCGCGGCTGCGGTAGAGCAGTTGCAGGTATGGGGTGAAAGAAACAGTATCCCTGTTGTTGCCCAGCACACAGGTGCTGATTCTGCGTCGGTGGTATTTGATGCCTTCCAAGCCGCTAAAGCGAGAAATATCGATGTATTAATAGCGGATACAGCGGGTCGATTACAAAATAAAGATAACCTAATGCAAGAGCTTGAGAAGATAGCTCGAGTAATGAAAAAGTTAGACCCAGACGCGCCACATGAAGTGATGTTGACGATTGATGCCGGAACTGGTCAGAATGCGATTAGCCAGGTAAAACTGTTTAATCAAGCGGTTGGCTTAACTGGTATCACGTTAACTAAGCTTGATGGTACAGCCAAAGGTGGGGTTATCTTTGCTGTGGCGGATCAGTTTAAGGTGCCAATTCGATATATTGGTGTAGGTGAAGGCATTGATGACTTACGCACCTTTAAGAGTGATGATTTTATCGAGGCATTGTTCAGTCAAGAATAAATAGAGACATCAGTTGCAATAAAGCGGGCAAATTTGCCCGCTTTATTCGATTGCCGAATTGCTACAATGCCACGGACTGAGTGTCATGGTTAAAATAAGTATAAGAGGCCAACATGATTAAATTTGAGCAAGTGAGCAAAACTTATCCTGGTGGGCACAAAGCACTGGAAAAAGTGAGCTTTGAACTTGCAAATGGAGAACTCGCATTTTTAACCGGCCACAGTGGCGCTGGTAAAAGTACATTATTAAAGTTGGTTAGCGTGATGGAAAGGCCATCAGCAGGCCGTGTCTACATTAATGGTGTCGATCTCAATACGGTATCTAACCGGCAAGTTCCTTTTGTTCGCCGAGATATTGGGATTATTTTTCAAAACCACCGCCTACTCGAACGTTACAGCGTATTTGATAACGTCGCACTACCTTTAGTTATTGAAGGTACTCACCATAAACAGATCACCAAAAGAGTACATGCCGCTCTGGACAAGGTGGGTTTGCTTGATAAAGCAAAGTGCCATCCGAGTGTGTTATCTGGAGGTGAACAGCAACGTGTTGGCATAGCAAGAGCGATTGTTAACTCGCCGCCTTTGCTGCTTGCAGATGAACCTACGGGGAACTTAGACCCAGAACTATCGATGGAAATTCTGAACCTATTTGAAGAATTTAATCGCCGTGGTACATCCGTTCTTATCGCTACTCATGATTTGGGGTTAATAGCACGTATGAAATACCGTAGCTTCACGCTTAATCAAGGACGCATGCTACAAGATCCGCTTGCGGAGGACACGCTATGAGTTTGCTGTTTAAAGGACGAGGAAATCAGGCTGAACAGAGTAAAAAATCGATATTTCATCATTTTTACTTTTTTTGTTTGATGATTATTCGTCAAGGTGTACAGAGCCTTGGGGAAATGTGGCGTACGCCAATGGCCTCTTTAATGACTATTCTAGTTTTGGGGCTCAGCCTGACATTGCCCGCGACGCTTTATGTGGTAGTGAAAAATGTACAGCAGGTAAGTAGCGGGTTTAAAGAGGCATCTGAAATATCATTGTTCGTTAAAGATGAAATGACTGAGGCACAGACACAAACTCTGGTGAAGCGACTTGCACTCTATCCAGAAATAGAAAAAGTAGTACTGATAAGTAAAAGCCAAGCTTTGGATGAATTTAAGTCAATGTCAGGCTTTGGTCAGGCGCTTAACTATTTAGAAGAAAACCCGCTGCCTAATGTTGTGCTGGTAACGCCTGTTAGTCGTTTTAGAAAACCACAAGCCGCAACAGAGCTTCTTACTAAACTTGAAAAAGAGCGCGAGGTCGAGTTTGGTAAGCTGGATATTGAATGGCTAGAGCGCCTAAATGCACTACTGGGGTTACTAAAAGAAAGTGTGATCACCGTGGGGTTTCTATTGCTTAGCGCCGTTATCTTGATTATTGGAAATACCATACGCTTATCCATCATGGACAAGAAAGAAGAAATTCAAGTGCTAAAACTGGTGGGAGCGACCAATACCTTTATTCAGGCTCCGTTTCTTTGGACTGGTGTATGGTATGGCATAGTCGGTGGTTTGGTTGCCTTTATCTGTGTTGGCCTTATGTTGTGGTGGCTGGAGTCAGCTGTATCTACAGTTGTTGGGGTATATCAAAGCAACTTTGTGCTTCAGGGAATGGCAGGGAATGAACTTTTAGTGCTACTTGGCACTGCAATTACTTTAGGGTTTGTAGGCTCTTTTCTTTCTGTACACCGTTATATCAAAGAGATTGAACCTGAAAAGGTATGATTTAACGCTACAAACACCAATCGACTGCTAAAGTGTAGCAGTCGGTTGCCAATTACTATCAGATTTTAGCACTCAAACAATCAGAACTAATTAAATTTAGCACTGTCATAAAAAAATAATATCGTAAAAAGAAGCCTAGTTAATTCAATATTTTTAATATTATTCAGCAGGTTATATTTTATTTTTGAAGTTCTTCTAAAAAGGTTGATTTTAAAAATCAGATAAAGTAGATTGCATTTAGCACTCTAGATGTTAGAGTGCTAAATATACACGAAACGGTTTATCACTGAGGTGAAACATGACTAAAGATTTATACGCATTAGCACTAACTGGGCAGCAAAGCGCAAGCGTTGAAGGTTACCTTCAATCTGTAAGCACAATACCTATGCTTGGCGCTGAGGAAGAGAAAAAACTTGCGACACGTCTTCAGGAAGAAGGGGATCTTAACGCGGCTAAGCAACTCATTATGTCTCATTTGAGATTTGTTGCTCACATCGCAAAAAGTTATTCGGGCTATGGCCTACCTCAGGCTGATTTAATCCAAGAAGGAAATATTGGGTTGATGAAAGCAGTAAAGCGTTTTGACCCAAGCGTGGGTGTGCGCCTTGTTTCTTTTGCGGTACATTGGATTAAAGCAGAAATCCATGAATATGTATTAAAGAACTGGCGTATTGTTAAAGTTGCGACGACAAAAGCGCAGCGTAAATTATTCTTCAATCTACGCAAAAATAAAAAGCGTTTAGGTTGGTTTAACCAAGACGAAGTGACAACGGTTGCAAACGAGCTTGGTGTAAGTGAGAAAGAAGTTCGCGAGATGGAGTCTCGTATGGCAGGCCAAGATATGGGCTTTGACCTATCTGCTGACGATGATGAAAGCCAAGCTGGTAACTTCTCTCCAGTACAGTATTTAACAGACACAAGTAGCGACCTTGCCGAAGAAGTTGAGCAAGAACAGTGGCAAGAGCAGTCACATAATCGCCTATTTGCAGCACTGAAAACGCTTGATGAACGCTCTCAAGATATCGTAAGTGCACGTTGGCTTGCTGACGAAAAAGCAACATTACAAGATCTTGCTGAGAAATATAGCGTGTCGGCAGAGCGTGTACGCCAGCTAGAAAAGTCAGCAATGAAAAAGCTGCAAAACGCAATGAGTTAAATTTTGCAAAAATGATAAATCGTGTGTCAAATGCCGCTACTCAGCGGCATTTTTATTTTCTATAAATAGATCAGTACCTTAACTATCATACTCTGAGATTCCTCTGGCAGCCTCTAAACTATCATCATTTTGAGCTTACAAGTGTTCGCTTATTTTACTATAATGCGCAAGATTTTAATTCTGGAGTGGTTAAATTGATTGCCATTATACGAATTCTCTTATTAACAGTGTTTATCATTGTTAGTGGTATTTGCGGATTGTTATTGTGCATTGTGCGCCCTTTTCATGCTAACAATGTGCACACGATAGCCAAATGGTATGGCTATATGTCAAAGTTGATAGGCGTTGAGTTGGTGATAACGCAGCATGAAAATGCCAAGCATGTTGTCCCCGCGATGTATGTTGCAAATCACCAAAATAATTATGATCTCTTTACGCTGCCGGCCGTGGTGCCAAAAAACACCGTCAGCATGGGAAAAAAAAGTTTAAAGTGGATCCCGTTTTTTGGACAAATGTATTGGCTATCTGGCAACATTTTGATTGATAGAGCCAATCGTTCTAAAGCCTTAGGAACACTGACCAAATCAGCAAAAAAAATCACCGAGTCAAAACTATCGGTTTGGATGTTCCCTGAAGGGACCAGAAGCTATGGTCGCGGTTTGTTGCCATTTAAAACCGGGGCATTTCACACCGCAATGAGCGCCAATGTGCCTATTATCCCAGTATGTATGAGTTCAACGCATGAGCAGATAAAGCTCAATCGTTGGAATAATGGTAAGGTCTATATCGACATGCTAGAACCGGAATATTTAGACCCTGAAGTGCCAGCAAGGGATCACGCTGCTCAGATCCATGCTAAAATGGCTCAAAGAATAGCTGAATTAGATGCAAAAGCGAGATTAAAATAATGGAAAACTGGCGTGAGATAAGTGAAGACATCGTTTCTTCACTGCTAGAAGACGGTTCAAACCCTGAAACGCTTTATGAAGTAGAACATCACTTTGTAAGTGAGGATTTTGACAAGCTGGAAGCAGCAGCATTAGCGGCATTTAAATTGGGCTATGATGTTGAAGAACCAGCAGAGCTTGAGCTCGAAGACGGCGGTAAAATTTGGGGCTTTGATGTTGTAGTAGAAGCCGAACTGGATACCGACGTTATCATGGAAGACGTAGACAAGTTAGAAAAGGTTGCACTAGACGCTGGCGTTGAATACGACGGCTGGGGAACTTATTTCCAAGAATAGCAACTGTATAAAACCCAGCATGTATATGGTGTTGGGTTTCCCCTTCTGCAACACTTCATAAATACCTCAAATTAAATTACTTAATTAAGTAAACTGGTATAACAAGCGTTTCTGAGTGGTTGTAATTTCACCATACCTTTGTGTGAATTTAATCTGAATAGATGGTGTTTCACCTCATTCAATGGTATTAATATTCATTGGCTAACTACGTAGTGTAAGCGATTCATGCAGATTGTCCTCCCAATTGAAGATCTTAGACCTGGCATGTTTGTGGATAATGTTCACAAGCATAAGTCTGACGCGGGTATTAAGATCAAATCTCGGGGAATGGTCAGAGATGAAGCCATCATTCAAAAGCTGATTGACAAAGGAGTACTGGAGCTCACTATAGACTTTACGCAGAGCGATATTCCTGTACCACAGAAATACCAGCAGCCAGCAGAACTGGTCACTGACGCACCACAAGCCCCTGAAGAACCTGCCGCCAAAAATGGCATGGATGGCAGTCTTTCCACCGCTCGCAGCAAGCCAAAATCCAAAGCCAAAACGGTGAGTAAAGAACAAACTTTGCAGCAAGAATTTGCGGTTGCGATGCAAAAGTTTGAAAAGAATAACCGTCAGATCCAAAGCCTCTATGGAGATGTAACATCGGGTTTGAAGGTCGATATGAGCCTCATCAATGAGGTAAGTAAAGACATCGTCGATTCGGTACTGCGTAATTCAAATGCGATGGCGATTTTAACTCGGATCAAAGACAAAGATGCCTACAATTGGCGTCATATGACCAATTGCGCAATTCTGATCACCGTATTTGCCAAGCACCTCGGTTTGCAACATCACATTATTGAACAGTTAGCCATGGGGGCGATGTTGCATGACATTGGTCACGCTAAGTTACCCCAGGGGCTTATCAATAAGCCGGGCAATTTTACCGATCTTGAATATCGTGCGGTCAAAAAACATGTGGCGCAGTCTTTAGGGTTGAGCAAAGGAGAGTCTGGGATCACGCCAATCATGCTGGACATGATCATCAACCATCATGAACGCTTAGATGGTACAGGCTATCCCAGAGGGATTAAAGACGGCGCACTCAGCACCGCGGCAAGAATGATGGCGATTGTGGATGTATACGACGCTATAACCTCAGATCAGCACCACAAAGAGGCTGATGAGCCTATTAATGCATTACGCTTTTTGCTGTCGAGTAAAAAGCAATTTGATCCTATTTTAGTGCAGCGTTTTATTAAGTGTATGGGAGTTCACCCCGTAGGAACTATTGTTAAACTGACCAACGAGCGATTAGGGTTGGTACTCGAGGGCAATAAACATGCACCCACGGCGCCTCTTGTACGAGTGTTTTACAATACCAAACATCTCCACCATGTTACGGCAAAAGATTTGGATTTAAGCGAGTCAGAGATAAAAGTGATCGCAAGTGTCAGGCCGCTTGATTATCAAATTAACCTCTCACGATTGCTAAGAGATCAATTACTGATTTAAGGTTTGGATTGCGCGACAGGGAAGAAAGCGTTTTTACAGCGTCTTTTGAGATTTTGCCATCTAGCAGAGAGCATCGCGCCAGTCATACAGCTTGCCATCATTAATATCCACAGTAATGTTCCCTTTTCCGAATGTAACGCCGCACAGCTTAGCAGCAGTGATAGCAGCGCTGCAACAATAGCACCTAACCAGTATTGACTGACCGGGTTATCGCACTCTCCCGCGTGGCGACAGGCACAGTAGTTTGCTTTACACAGGCAATATACGCTGAGACCGCAAAATACCAATGCGCAAACGATTAATGCTATCGACATGTTGTTCTCCTTAGCACGATTAACACACTGAATGACTCATACTCAGATTGAAGAGTGTATATAAGGGATGAAGGTACGTCAATGATATTGGTAATTATTATCATTTGATAATTTATCTCATCCGATGAGTTTACAAAGTGCGTAATTTGTTCGTTATATGTTCACTTAATCAACGAAAAGTCGCAAAAAAGGAGATTTCTACTCCACTTTTAGGTAGGGTGTCATGAATTTATTATTCTGCCAATTTGGTGGGTGTGTGGCATAGCTGGATATTGGCTAGGTGAGCAAGGTCAAAGTGAGGCTGCGCAGTGTTACTCGAATTGGTTTTTTTAACCATTACTCAGGAAATGGTTAGTTCACAGGGGATTAGAGTATGAACAAAGTATTATTAGGTCTTATCGCATCAGGTGCGATTTTATCGTCATCACAAGCACTAGCTGCCGCCTTCCAACTTGCGGAACAAAACGTCTCTGGCCTTGGTCGTGCTTATGCGGGTGAAGCATCTGCAGCCGACGATGCGTCAGTGGTTGCACGTAATCCAGCATTGATGGGTAAGCTATCAGGCACGCAATTATCAGTAGCAGCTATGTATGTTCAACCGGACGTAAGCCTGACGGGAACAGGTACTAGCAATGGTATCCCTGCATCAGCGTTAAATGACAACAGCATCGCACCAAGTGCTATTATTCCTGCTATTTATGCAACGCACAAATATAACGACCAATGGTCGATTGGTGCTGGTATCTATTCACAGTTTGGTCTATCTACAGAATTCGATAAGGATTATGTTGCAGGTCAAATCGCGGGTGAAACTGAAATTAAGACCGTTAACTTAGGTATTTCTGCTGCTTACCAAATTGATGAGCAATGGAGCGTAGCGTTTGGTATTAATGAAGTTTATGCCGATGCTAAAATCGTTCGTAACCTTGGTGCGACAACGACAGGTTTGCCAGCCAGTACTCAGGCGGTACACTTAGAAGGTGACGATTATGGCTTTGGTTGGAACCTAGGCGTTGCTTATCAAATCGATGAAAACAACCTAATCGGCTTCCATTACCGCAGTGAAACAGATATCACATTTGATGGTCACTTTAGTAACGACTTACCAGCAGCGATGGGCGGCTTGAATGGCGCGTCACTACCAGGTTCAGTGGATGTAACGTTACCTGCGATTGCTGAGATCTCAGGTTCTCATAAATTAAACCAAGAAACCTCACTACACTACAGCGTACTTTGGACAGGTTGGAATAGTTTTGATGAACTTGAAGCTGTAGTTGGTAACGCAGGTTCAGTATTCACTAAAGAAGAGAATTTCTCTAATTCATTACGTTTTGCCGTTGGCGCTGACTATCAGCTTAGTAATGCGGTGAAACTACGTGCAGGTATGGCATATGATGAGTCACCAGCGGATGAAAACCATCTATCTATCTCAATTCCTGATACAGACCGTACTTGGTACTCATTTGGTGCGGAGTATACACTTGCTAACCAAGCAACTGTAGATTTCGGGATCAGTGTTTTAAGAGGTAAAACACAAACTTTCACTGAAGCTGACAGATTCAGTGAGTGGGGCTATCGCTCTAAAGGCCATGCGATGATCTTTGGTCTTCAGTATAACCACAAGTTCTAATTATGAGAGAACATTAAAAAAGCGGCTTTTGGCCGCTTTTTACTTTCTATAGCATAGATTTAAGTTGATATAGCAAAGCATGAGCTTGCTTTGGTGTCATATCATCGGGATCCATATCTGCAAGTAGCGCTTCAACCTCAGAAGGCTCATTGGCAAGCATTAAGCTCTGCTGTACAGGTGCGGCTACATGAACAGGCTTATCGCTAACGACACTCTGATGTTGCTCTAACAAAGCGAGTTTCTGTTTCGCTAACTTAATCACTGCTTTTGGCACGCCGGCAAGACTTGCTACCTGTAAACCAAAACTCTTACTTGCAGCCCCTTCCATCACTGTGTGTTTGAAGGCAATAGTATCGTTATGTTCAACGGCATCCAAATGCACATTAACAAGGCCGGCTTGCTGCTCAGCCAATTCGGTTAACTCAAAATAATGAGTAGCAAACAGTGTTTTTGCTGCAATTTTGCTGGCGAGATAATCCGCTGTCGCATAAGCGAGTGATAAACCGTCATAGGTGCTTGTCCCACGACCAATTTCGTCCATTAGCACTAATGATTGGGCGGTTGCATTGTTTAAAATGGTTGCAGTTTCGGTCATTTCAACCATAAAGGTTGAGCGCCCAGAGGCAAGGTCATCACTGGCACCAATGCGAGTAAAAATACGATCGACAATTCCGATGGTGGCTGCGCTTGCCGGTACATAGCTGCCAATATGCGCCATCAACACAATTAACGCGGTTTGACGCATATAGGTCGATTTACCACCCATATTTGGTCCAGTAATAATGAGCATTTTACGTTCATCGTTGAGTTTTACTGGGTTGGCAATGAATGGTTCTTTACTTACTTGTTCTACGACTGGGTGGCGACCATCCACTAAATCAATTTCAGTGCCCTCGGTAAGCGTGGGCTTGCAATAGTCTAGTGTTTGAGCACGTTCGGCTAAGGTGTTTAATACGTCCAGATCGGCAAGCGCTGCAGCCATGACTTGCAATTGTTCAATATAAGGAGCGATGAGTTCAAAGAGCTCTTCATATAGGCGCTTTTCAAGTGCTAGTGCTTTCGATTGGCTACCAAGCACTTTGTCTTCATGTTCTTTTAGCTCAGGAATAATGTAGCGTTCGTTATTTTTCAGTGTTTGTCTGCGAATGTATTCCGCAGGCACTAAGTGCGAATTGGCCCGGCTGATCTCAATATAAAATCCGTGAACGCGGTTATACCCAATTTTTAATGTCGAGATCCCTGTGCGTTCGCGCTCTCTTTCTTCAAGTTTTTCTAAAACATCCGTGGCACCTGCGCTTAATGCGCGTAGCTCGTCAAGCTCTGCATTGTAGCCCTGTGCTATTACTCCACCATCACGAATGAGAACAGGGGGATTGTCGATAACCGCTCGTTCTAACAAATCTTGTAACTTAGGTAATGCAGGTGAATGGCTAATAATAGACTGAAGTCTCGTATCCGTCGCATCTTGTAAAATATCATGCAGTGGCGGTAACGCTTGTAATGCACTTCTTAAGCGCGTTAGATCACGCGGACGAGCGGTAAATAACGCTAACCGGGCTACGACTCGTTCAATATCGCCAATGTGTTTTAGTGCATCGTAAACTTCCATGCATAGTTGTTGTTCGATAAGGCTCGCAATCGCATTGAGTCGAGCATTGAGCTCTTTGCGTTCGCGCACGGGCGTATGAATGCGGCGTTTTAGTAAGCGCGAACCCATGGCCGTTGAAGACTTGTCTAAAATCTGCGCTAAGGTGTTTTCAACACCGCCAGAGAGGTTCAGTGTCAGCTCTAAGTTTTTGCGCGTCGCGGCATCTAAGATCACTGCGTGCTCATTCTTTTCTAGCGTGATCGCACGAATATGAGGTAATGCAGTGCGTTGCGTGTCTTTCACGTATTGCATGACACAACCCGCGGCGATTAAACCCATATTGGCATTGTCGACACCAAAACCGACTAAGTCACGGGTTGCAAACTGCTGACAAAGTAAATGCTTTGCTGTGTCTAAATCAAACTCCCAATCTGGACGGCGACGACTGCCTTTAATGCTTTCTAGCACTAAAAGGTTCTGAAATGATTCTGGATATAACAATTCTGCGGGCTGCAAGCGCTGTAGCGTGGAATTAAGTGCTTCGTCAGTCTGTAGCTCTACGATATTAAATCGGCCCGAGTTAATATCAAGGTAGGCAACGCCATAACCTAAGTTTTTTGGATGTTGGTAGACCGCCGCAAGTAAATTATCTTGGCGTTCTTGCAATAGTGCTTCGTCGGTGACGGTACCTGGAGTAACAATACGCACAACTTTACGTTCTACAGGACCTTTACTGGTCGCTGGGTCGCCAACTTGCTCACAAATAGCAACAGATTCACCCAGTTGTACCAAGCGAGCTAAGTAGTTTTCAACTGCATGATAGGGAACACCTGCCATTGGAATTGGATTGCCACCGGCTTTACCGCGATAGGTTTGAGATATATCGAGAAGCTGCGCCGCTCTGATAGCATCGTCAAAGAAGAGTTCATAAAAGTCGCCCATGCGATAGAACAGCAAGATTTCTTGATGCTGAGCTTTAATTCGCAGGTATTGCTGCATCATTGGGGTTTGTTGGTTTATAGTGTGTTCTGAATATAGATCTGACGACATTGTTGATACCTAAAAGGTTTTCCTATGGAGCACTACAAAGAGATAGCCGAATATGCGGCACAATTGGGCGCTATTCTAACGAATAACGGCGTAACAATCACTACCGCAGAGTCATGTACAGGTGGTGGGGTGAGTTATGCGTTAACAGATACGCCGGGGAGCTCTGCTTATATCGAACGTTGTTTTGTGACATACAGTAATCAAGCTAAGCACGAATTATTGGGAGTATCACAACAAACCCTAACGCAATTTGGTGCCGTGAGTGAGCAAACGGTTTTGGAGATGGTCAAAGGTGCTCAGCAGGCAGCTCATGCTGAAGTTGCCATTGCTGTGTCTGGTATCGCTGGACCAACTGGAGGCAGCGTTGATAAGCCCGTAGGTACTGTATGGTTTGCTATTGCGAATAGTGATAGAGTTCAGGCATTTCACCAAGTATTTACTGGGAATAGGGCCGAAATAAGACTTCAAGCCATTGAATTTGCATTAAAAAATGCTATAGCGATGGTAAAATCATAAAATTCTACTTGATACTGTAATTTCATACAGTATACTAGGTGTCATTACGCTGAATTGGAGAAGCAAATGAACGATAACAAGCAAAAGGCATTAGACGCAGCACTATCACAAATTGAGCGTCAGTTTGGTAAAGGCTCAATCATGAAACTGGGTGAGAACAAGGCGCTAGATATTGAAGCCATCTCAACGGGTTCATTAGGTCTGGATATTGCACTTGGTATCGGCGGCTTACCAACTGGTCGTATTGTTGAAATCTATGGTCCAGAATCATCAGGTAAAACAACGCTAACATTGCAAGCGATTGCAGAAGCGCAAAAAATGGGAAAAACATGTGCGTTCGTTGATGCTGAACACGCACTCGATCCAATCTATGCCGAAAAGCTAGGCGTTAATGTTGATGAGTTATTAGTATCACAGCCTGACACCGGTGAACAAGCGCTTGAAATTTGTGACATGCTAGTTCGTTCTGGTGCGGTTGATTTGGTTGTTATTGACTCGGTAGCAGCACTTACCCCTAAAGCTGAAATCGAAGGCGATATGGGTGACTCACACGTTGGTTTGCAGGCTCGACTCATGTCACAAGCATTGCGTAAGCTTACAGCTAATATCAAACGCTCGAACACATTATGTATTTTCATCAACCAAATTCGTATGAAGATTGGTGTGATGTTTGGCAACCCTGAAACCACAACTGGTGGTAACGCACTTAAATTCTATGCATCTGTACGTCTTGATATTCGTCGTATCGGTTCAGTGAAAGAAGGTGATGAGGTTGTTGGTAACGAAACTCGTGTTAAGGTTGTGAAAAACAAAGTAGCACCACCATTTAAGCAAGCTGAGTTCATCATCATGTACGGTGAAGGTACGTCGAAACAAGGTGAGTTGATAGACTTAGGTGTGAAACACAAACTGGTTGATAAAGCGGGTGCTTGGTTTAGCTATAACGGCAGTAAAATTGGCCAAGGTAAAGCAAACTCAATTAAGTTCTTAAAAGAAAATGTTGAGATTGCCAATGAAATTGAAGGCAAGTTAAGAGAAATGCTCCTAGCGCAAGCGGTTATTATGCCTGAAGAGGGTGAAGATAAAGGCCTTGCTGAAGTTGAAGATGATTTAGAGCTATAGGCTAACCACTCAAGTTTAACGGCTCGCCAGCAAGCTTGAGCTATATTTTAAAAAGCCCAAAGGTTAACCTTTGGGCTTTTTACATTTTATAAAAGTTTACTTTTGATAACAAAGAGATAGTTATCGATTAATCCGAACAATACAGCTATTTTGATATAAAAATAAAATACGTTGTTTGATTTTCAGCTATTAACCCACCTTTTCAACAAGTTATGTAACTTGCCTTGATGTTTTACATCATCAATCTTATTGAAAGCAGAAAAATTAGGCAAATTGGGGTGATTTCGACTATGGTTTTCTGGTAAAATCTGCGCCTAATTTTTTCTAAGTGAATTTGCAATGGGTAAAAACGTCGTTGTATTAGGCACCCAATGGGGTGACGAAGGTAAAGGTAAAGTAGTTGACCTACTTACAGATAAGGCTTCTTTAGTTGTTCGCTACCAAGGCGGACACAATGCTGGCCATACACTAGTAATTAACGGTGAGAAAACGGTACTACACTTGATCCCATCAGGTGTACTACGCGAAGACGTTAAATGTGTAATTGGTAATGGTGTAGTACTTGCACCGGATGCACTAATGAAAGAAATCCACATGCTTGAAGCGCGTGGCGTTCCTGTACGTGAGCGTCTATTGATCAGCGAAGCATGTCCTTTGATCTTGCCTTACCACGTTGCACTAGACCAAGCGCGTGAACTAGCGCGTGGTGAAAAAGCCATTGGTACAACTGGCCGTGGTATTGGTCCTGCGTACGAAGATAAGGTTGCACGTCGTGGTTTACGTGTTGGCGATCTTTTCAACCCAGAGCAATTTGCTGCGAAGCTTAAAGAAGTACTAGAGTTCCACAACTTCGCCTTGGTTAACTACTACAAAGTAGATCCAGTAGACTTTCAGAAAACATACGATGATGCAATGGAAGTAGCAAAAGTACTTAAGTCAATGATTGTTGACGTTACTGAACTACTTGATCAAGCGCGTAATGCTGGCGACCATATTCTATTTGAAGGTGCGCAAGGTACATTACTTGATATTGACCACGGTACTTACCCGTACGTAACCTCATCAAACACGACGGCTGGTGGTGTTGCGACTGGTGCAGGTTTTGGTCCGCTACACTTAGATTACGTTTTAGGTATTGTTAAAGCTTACACAACTCGTGTTGGTTCAGGTCCTTTCCCTACAGAGCTTTACGATGGTCAAGACAAGCAAGACCCAGTTGGCAGACACTTAGGCGAGAAAGGCAACGAGTTTGGCGCAACAACTGGTCGTTTACGTCGTACCGGTTGGTTTGATGCAGTGGCAATGCGCCGTGCAGTTCAAATCAACAGCATCAGTGGTTTCTGCTTAACTAAACTAGACGTACTTGATGGTTTAGAAAAAGTGAAAATCTGTACTGGTTACCAATTAGAAGACGGCACTGTGACTAATGTGACTCCTCTTGCTGCTGAAGGCTATGAGAAAGTGACTCCAGTATATGAAGAAATGCCTGGTTGGAGCGAAAACACCTTTGGTGCAACTTCTGTTGAGCAGCTTCCAGAAGCCGCTATCAACTATATCAAGCGCCTAGAAGAAATCACTGGCGTGCCAATTGATATCATCTCAACAGGCCCTGACCGCGTTGAGACAATGATTGTTCGCAACCCTTTTGCTGAATAATCTTGCTGTCGATTGATAAAGAAAAAAGCTGCTACGGCAGCTTTTTTTGTGTCTATTACCCTACAAGTTTTTGTCTTCCTGCCGATAAGTAAGTGAATTTTTGCTCATATGATAAAATTAGACTTCGCTTTGGCGTAAATAATGCTTAATCAAATTTGAGTGTCGATGTTGCTGCAGAGCAAGTAATTTGCCTTTGCAGCCTGCTATAGTTAAACAATCAGCTTTACTTTGATGGGTCTTCGATGAATTACTTACTTCGTTATTTTGCAGCTTCAGCATTGAGTGTTTCCTTAAGTCTCAGTATACAGAGCAAAGTATCTGCCGAAGAGGCTATCGAAGCTGTGCCTTTGTATACACAGCAAGAGCTACTAGCGCTCATTGAAAAAAATCAACACCTTGCTCGGGTTAAAGCGGATGAGTGCCAGCTGGTTAAAGATATTGAAGCGCGTGCTGAGATCATGGCGCTGCCTTCGTATCAGTTTCTTTATGGTGACATGTTAGCTTATGCCGTGTGTGTAGACAGAGATGTTGAGCTCGGCCTTTATTATATGAAAAGGGCAGCAGAGCAGGGCCTTGCCGCGGCGCTTGAACAATTAGGTCGCTACTATGATGTTGGCCAGTTAGTGCAAGAAGATAAAGCGATGGCGGTAACCTATCTGAGAGAGGCAGCAGCACTTGGCAACTTAAACGCTCAATTAAGACTCGTAGATGTGTTTAATCAAGGCCACGGTAGCCCAAGAGATTATGAAGACGCCTATCGATGGCTGTTCCATTCCGCAGTTGCAGATAAAAAGCTACATAAGCGGATTCAGGTAGCACTAGGTCAACTGGCAAACAAAATGCCTGATAGCGTGGTCAAGCGTGCGAGATTGCCTATATAACCTGAACTCGGGATAACAACTTGTTCTCTAGCAGCTGCTATCCCTTACTACTGCGTTAAATTTGCTTGCAATAGGCCAGCTATTGGCGCACAAATTTGCCTTGTATTAAGAAATAACTTCTGGCTAGAGTGACACTACGCTTTTGATTTTAGTGGATTAACTTACTTCTTATCCCGAGTTCAGGTTGTATTACCTGAGGCTCAGGTTAACTCCGTTGGATCAATAGATATTACTTCAGCAGGTTTTGAGTGCAAAGTAAAAGCGGCGTAAGTGACGCCGCTTTGCTTGTTTCTAAATAAAGCTCGTAAAGTTAGCTTATTTCTTATCCAAATCTCAGGTTAAGTAATTTGCTGGCTGCTAAGCTTTGCACCAATTTGGCTTTCTTTATTCACATTTGGATCTTTAAGCACCGTTAACTTAGGCGGTTGCAACGCCAATATGCGGTCGCCTTCTTCTGGAAGCTTTTTCATGTCAGAGGTAAATGGGCGGATCAAGATGGGTTCCTCATCTTTGTTCTGCTCTGTGAGTACAAACAGCGGGATTGCTTCACTGTTAACCTCTTTATACTGTTCCCATTTAAATTCTTCTGAGATCCGCGTTACGCTCACTTTGCCGCCCTTTGCCATCATGCTACTTAGCTTGGCGTAATTACCTTCGTCGCCAAACAAGATTTGGCGAGAAAGGAAAGTGGCGCTATCTTTGTTCGACTTGGCGTGGTTAGTGGATGATTTGAGCGAATAAACACATTGATCACCAAGTAAATGAGAAAAGTATTGTACACCCAAAGCGTTGTGATGACGGTTAGGTGAAAGCGCTAGCACTGACTTTAAGCTGGTCAACGGGAGGTAACGCTCTGCATGTTCCGACTGTGGGTTACCATAGTAACAAGGCAATCCGTCCATTCTCGCCATCTTGCAGTTTTCCCATGCGGGATCGGAGAGATAAACATCAATATTTTGGTCTTTTAAGCCTTTAGCTACTGCTCTAGCTACATGGTTTGCTCCAATGATAAGTAAGGTATTGGGCTTTGGTTGACGCACTCCTAAAAGACGTGCGAAAGGCGTTGCCGTTAGGCTTTGTAGTACCACGGTGACAATGATGACGGTGAAGATAAGCGGCACCATTTTATCCGCATCTGCTATCTGTGATTTGGTCATACTCAACGCAAAAACTGAGCCTACCGCTGCAGCAACAATACCTCGAGGAGCTATCCAACTTAACAGAATACGAGACTTTATCGGTAAGTCTGTATTGAACGTCGATAAGAATATCGACAGTGGTCGAGCAATAAATAATACTACAGCTAGAAAGATAAAGACGTCAGTGTCTAACAGCATTAAATCTTCTAACTTGAGTCGTGCCGCGAGTAAGATAAATAAGCTCGAAATCAGGATCATTGAGAGATCTTCTTTAAATTCTAACACTGAGTCTATTTCCAAGTCATCTTGGTTAGCGAGCCAAATACCAAAGATAGTCACGGCTAGTAAACCCGACTCATGGCTCAGATGATTCGATAGCGTAAAGCTAAACAACACTAGCGCTAAAATGGCGAACTTGTGAAGCTCGAAAGGAAGCCACTCTTTTCTTATTAGGTAAGTGGTAAGGTAACCTGATGCGACGCCAATACTTATCCCCACACCAAGTGTTGATACGAGCGCCCACAGGGTATGACTGAAGATACCTTCGCCACCAACTAAAGAGACGGCTTCAAATACGAGTACCGCAAAGAGTGCACCAATTGGGTCTATGACTATACCTTCCCAACGTAAAATACGGTCTATGTCTTTGTCTGGGCGCATGGCGTTCAGCATCGGGGCAATAACTGTTGGACCAGTCACGACAAGTACTGCGCCCAAAACAGCGGCAACTTGCCAGTTAAGCTCCAGCACAAAAATTGCGGTCGTTGCTATCACCGCAAAGGTTGCCAACATCCCGATAGAACAAAGATTCCGTACAACCTTACCAATTCCTTTGAGTTCTTTAAAATGCAGGGTTAGTGAACCTTCAAAGAGGATTACAGCAACGGAAAGTGAGACGACGGGAAAGAGTAAATCCCCGAGTAAGGCATCTGGGTCCAGCGTGCCACTAAATGGCCCCAAAGCAAGACCTATAAGAAGTAAAAACAAAATTGCTGGAACCTTAAAGGCCCAAGCAAGCCATTGTGCTATTACAGAACATACTGCAATACCTGCAATGTAGATTGCTGACATAGATTCTCCCCGGTTGGATTATCCCAACATTTTTATCAGTATAGCTAGCATCCAGTTATAACACAGCGCGAATGAGGGTAAAGTGAATAAATTACTGAAAATAAGGTATTATAAAATTGATTTATGGTGGTCATAAATAATTAACATGGGATAGGGTTGCAATCTTACCCTTGCTTACGTTAAGGTAATAAACGTTCAAGGCGTGGAGTAAATCGCGCCGTCATTCACAATCTACTCATTACGCAATTATTCATTGCGGTATAGCCTTTCCGGCCGCACCAAACCATGGTGGCCCTGTTGGAAACGGCTCGACATCAAAGGTTAAGTACTTGATGTCACAATCAATCTTCTATTAGTGAAATGTCAGCCAGTTAACGATTGTTGCTGTGTCTGGGTTTAGCATGTGTGGCGACATGATGGGACTAAGGTCTTCGCCGCCGCACGTCTGTTTGTTTTATCTATTTGCCGACTTTTTGGTCGATGCATTGCGCTTTCTGTTGTCTTCTAATAGGAGATATTTGGAGTACCAACTCGTGAGTGGGTGGTTAATTTAATGCAGGAATTTATGTCGATGAAACAGTCAAAACGTATAGTAATCAAGATCGGGAGTGCGTTGATCGCGCCAGAGCAAGATGGGTGTCGATCCCGCTATTTACTCAGCATCGCGCAATTCATCGTGCGTTGTCGAGCCCGAGGTATCGAGGTGATCCTCGTCTCTTCAGGTTCAGTCGCAGCAGGGTCGCACTTATTTCCTAATTCAGAGCAGCCGAGCATTGCGGTGAAAAAAGCGATGGCGGCAGCTGGCCAAACTGAGATGATGGCTACGTGGGACCGTTTCTTTGACTTCCCGTCGGCGCAGATATTGCTGACTCACGGCGACCTGCGTGACAGGGAAAGATATACCAGTATTCGTGAAACAATATTCACTTTACTCGATCATGGAATACTGCCTATTATCAATGAAAATGACACCGTGACCACAGACGATCTGAAGGTGGGTGATAACGATAATTTGTCTGCAATGGTAGCGGGGGCTGCAGATGCAGATGGGCTAATTATTTGCTCCGATGTCAGTGGTTTATATAACAAAAATCCTAATTTACATGCTGATGCAGAGCTGATCTCTGAGGTGACAGAGATCACTGAAGAAATCTACGATATGGCAGGTTGTCCAACGAGTAAGGTTGGTACCGGTGGTATGAAGACCAAAATTGAAGCTGCTGAAAAGGCGACGTCTCACGGTATAGATACCTATATTGTTAACGGCTTCGAAGAAACAACCTTTGAATTATTGTTGGCGGGAAAAAATCCAGGCACGGTATTTACAGCCTATGATAAACCGATGCAAGAAGCGGTGCATTGGATGACTCACACGGCATCAGAGCAAGGTGAGCTGGTCGTTGATAGCGATTATGGCTCAGGCGAAAATCAAGTGGTGGGTCAGTTAAGTGGCGATGAAATCACTGAAGTAAAAGGTGAGTTTTCTGTTGGAGATACCGTGCTCGTGAGGAGCAAAGATGGTAAGCGCTTAGCCAAAGCAACCACCAATTACAGTAGCTGCCTATTAAACTTTTTAACTGAACATGAAGAGAATCCGATCAGCGAAAGAATTCAAGATAGTATCGGACCCGTTATTTCAGAACAAGATATTGCATTATTGGAGAAGTCATAAGACATGAGTTTAATCACAGATATTTCATCACAGGCTGCAAAAGCAGCGAAACAGTTAGCATTATTATCTACAGAGCAAAAAAATGCGGTGTTAGCAGATATGGCAAAAGGGATCCGTGATAATAGCGATGCCATTATTAAAGCCAATGAAGCTGACTTGGCTGCTGCTCGTGATAACCAGCTTAGCGACGCCATGATAGATAGATTAACGCTTAACCAAGCGCGGATTGAAAGTATGGCTGAAGGTATCGAGACTATCATTCAACTGGACGATCCAGTGGGTGCACGTAGAGACATGGGTGTAAGACCAAATGGCATTAAAATCAGTAAAATGCGAGTGCCACTTGGTGTTGTCTGCATGATTTATGAGGCGCGCCCCAATGTCACCGCTGACGCCGGTGCACTATGTTTTAAATCAGGTAATGGTGTTATTTTGCGTGGTGGTAAAGAAGCGTTATCAAGTTCTTTAGAGATCGCAAAAGCGATGCATCAGGCGCTCGAAAAACATAATCTACCTGCCGCATTGGTTTCTGTTATTCCGGATCCAGACCGCGCGTTGCTAATGGAGCTGATGCAGCAAAAAGAATATATCGACCTTATCATCCCACGTGGCGGTGAGGGTCTAATCAATTTCGTTACTGAGAATAGTACGGTGCCAGTGATCCAGCATTTTAAGGGCGTGTGTCACTTGTATATAGATAAAGCGGCCGATCTCGATAAAGCAATGGCGCTTCTGTTAAACGGTAAAACGCAGCGTACTGGTGTATGTAATGCACTTGAAGGGTTAATCGTTCATCAAGATATCGCTCCGACTTTTTTACCGAAAGCTGCTGCAGCACTAGCAGAAAGGGGTGTGAAAATTAATGCGTGTAAGCAAACCGTAGCTTATTTTGATAATGCAGTTGAATTGAGTGATGACGAGTTTGGCGAAGAATACTTGAGCCTTGAAATAGCGGTTCGTCAGGTTGCTGATTTTAATGCAGCGCTTGCACATATTGATCGCTTTGGTAGTCACCATACCGAAGTTATCTGTACGGAAGACAAAGCAGCTGCTGATTTGTTCCAACGCGGTGTAGATGCTTCCGTCGTGATGGTTAACGCCTCTTCACGCTTTAGTGATGGTTCAGCGTTAGGTTTAGGTGCCGAGATTGGTATTGCTACCACCAAATTGCACGCTTACGGACCAATGGGCTTAGAGTCGCTAACAACCGAAAAGTTTTTAGTAAATGGTGAAGGCCAAATCAGAGAGTAATGAACAGATGCTGCTTGAGTAGATAGAAAAATCATACTCAGTGGTATACACAGAATGACATAAGTAACTGCAAAGCTCGGGTCGAAAGACTTGGGCTTTTTTCTTTTCGATTTAGGGGGGGAGTTTTGTAAGAAGTAAGAAGTAAGAAGAGCGGAAAGTGGTGGAGCTAAGCAGGATCGAACTGCTGACCTCCTGCGTGCAAGGCAGGCGCTCTCCCAGCTGAGCTATAGCCCCACATTCCGTCAGTGGACGAAGCGAAATTTAATCATTTTTTATATTCCCGTCAACCCCAGACAAAAAATTTCGCTATTTTTTTATAGTCTTTGTTACACTGAACTGAAAATAAAACGAATTAAGCGAATTATGGTTCTGCGTCATATCTTTTCTATTCTCATTATTGGGCTGCTAGCGAGTTGTGCATCACAGTCTGATGAGCCTGAACTTATTATCGAAAAACAATCTCTTCATAAGCGTCTTTCGCCAACTGGTGATAAAGAATTTGCTTTCATTGTAACGGTACAAGCAACACCTCGAATGGAGCTGGATTCAAGTAAGCCAATATCAAGAAGAGAGTTAAAACGTTTTGCCGAGTTTGAACGTATTGAAGATTCCCCCTCTCTAAAACTCAAGTTAGAAGAGCAAGCCGTCGCCTTATTAAAACCGGCTTTGATTGAGGCGGACTACTGTAACGCAGGTCATAAAATTACCGATGTATACTGGCGGCAGCGTAGCGTTCAGTTACGAGGTAAGTGTTTGTGATCAGAAACAATCCAAGTGCACTTGCAGAGCGGCTCGCTCAGCTAGATATCAACTATTTCAATTATGAGCATCCACCGTTACATACTTGTCTAGATGCTGACAACTTGGAGTTAGAGAGAAAAGGGACGCGACTGAAAAATCTCTTCCTCCGAGATAACTATGGAAAGCGACACTTTCTTTTTATTATTCCTGCAGATAAGCAAGTCGACCTAAAAGCGCTGTCTAAATCTCAAGGGGTGTCACGTTTAGGTTTTGCATCGACGGACAGACTAGCGAAGTATTTAGGAGTGGAACAAGGCTGTGTATCAGCACTCACACTGCATAACGACTGTGAGCAACAAGTCGAATTATGGCTTGATAGTGAACTGCAATCTGCGCACTTATGGCAGTGCCACCCCCTAGTGAATACTAAAACTTGGGTGTTAACGCTCGAAGATTTAAAGCGCTTTTGGCAAGTCACTGGGCACTCACCTCACTGGGTTGACTGTGTTTCTCAAACTCAGAGCTAAGCCGACTGTACAGACGGTAAAAAGCGACGCACAAAACCAAGTGATACCAGCTTGCTCATAAATCAAACCCGGAAGATAAGATCCCAGCACGCCTCCGGAATAATAAAATGAAACATAAGCGCCATTGGTGACGGTTGCAGGTGCCTGACTAATACTGTTTGCTAAAGGCGCTGCGGTTGAATGGATCACAAACATACAGGCGCAGAATAGCGTAAATAAGACCACAAAAAAGAACACAGACGCCACGGGTAATAGCGCAATGGTTGTAGCATAGATGAAGAACATCACAGCTAAAAATCGCCAGGTAGAATGAAATTTACTTTGTAGCCAAGGTGTAACGATAGACCCTAAAGCACCAACTAAATAGCCTGTATAGACCCAGCCCACTTTACTTGGATCAGTTAAATTAAAGTCGTACTTGAGTATAAAAGGTAAAAAGTTGAGTAGCCCCGCGAAGCAGAAAAACATACAAAATACAGAGCTGTATAATCTCACTAGGCGCGATTGCTTGAGTGGTGCCAGGTAGTCTCTGATCCTTGTCGCGTGAATTATTGGTGGTTTGTTCTTGCTGGCTCGAATGCTAAATGCCAGCACAATCAATAACAATGCGTTTAGGTAATAGAAACTTTGCCACTCAAACCAGACAGTAAAGTTGGCCGCAAGTGTACGGCCAAAATAACCTCCGGCTATGGTACTTCCGATGTACAAGCTCATGTTTCTTTTCAACTGTGAGCCACTAAACTGTTGGCCGATATAACCCGTCATCGCAGTGAGTGCAGCAGGTAATAATAACCCTTGAATTAACCGAGTAAACAAGAGCCCTGAAAACGAAGTCATTGAAGCAAATGCTAAACTGCTGAGTGCCAAGAGCAGCATGGTCCATTTTAAAATGCGCAGCGGATTGGACTTTGCCAGCAATAACCCGTAGCAGATTGGCGCGATAGCCAGAGGTAGCATAGTTGCTGACATCAGCATGCCCGCATCTGACGCCGATACATTAAATTGCTCTGCAAACTCGGCCAGCAGCGGCTGCGGCGCGTAAAGCACAAAAAAAATGGTCACAGAGCAAAGCAATAGATGAATGACGGGCATTAAGCAATAAGGCTTTTAATTTCGATGAGTTAGCTTAAATTAAAGCAAACTAGATGACAATTTTTTGCGCTAAATCACGATGCGCAACAATAATTTTGGTAGTTTTACATTAGATTGACCGATTCCTCTCTGGTCAATCTAAATTGCTGAGTTAAAATAGTGAAAAGTCTATTTTACGGAGTTGCATGATGGGTTCACTGCAAGATCAGTTGCTAAAAGCAGGTCTAACAACTGAGCACAAAGCGAAAGTTGCAAAAACACAAAAGCGTAAACAGCAGAAGAAAAAGAAAAAAGGCGCAACGAGCGACCAAACAGACCTTCAAAAACATATTGAGCAGACAAAGCTTGAGCAGCAAAAGCGTGCCGAAGAGCTAAATAAAGCGAAGCAAGAAACGCTAAAAGATAAAGAGCAAATTGCTCGCGTGAAGCAGATCTTAGAACACCATAACCAAGATGAGATCCGCGGTAATGTGACCTTTAACTTCACATATCAAAATAAGGTGAAGGAGTTAGAAGTTAATTCCGAAACACAAAAAGCGCTATCAAAGGGGCGTTTAGCGATTTGTGTATTAGAAGAGCAGTTCTACGTGCTACAAGATGAACCTGCTAGAAAGATTGCAGAGGTAGACGAGAAGTATATCGTTTTCCATGTTGAGGACAATCAGCAAGGTGATGAGGATGATCCTTACGCTGACTTTGAAGTCCCAGATGATTTGATGTGGTAGTGATTAGGCTTTAGGTCAAACTTTAGTCTACACTGACTTACAACGTTAACCGTCAATAAAAAGAGTAATGATATGAGCAAGATGAAAAAACTACTAGTAGGGACTACGGTGGCAATTTGCGCACTAGGTTCAGCAAGTTCAATGGCTGCAGATGGTAAAGCATTGTATACAGCAAAGATGTGCCAAACCTGTCATGGTGCAGAAGGTAAAGCACCGATCATGCCTCTGTATCCGAAGGTAAATGGTCAAAGCAAAGAGTATTTAGCGGCGCAAATGAAAGATATCAAATCAGGTAAACGTAATAACGGTATGACAGCAGCAATGAAAGCGATGGTTGCTAATGTCACTGACGCTGAAATCGATGCGATTGCAGAGTATCTATCTAAAGTTGAATAACACCAAAGTTAGATATCAAAGATGATAAAAAACCACCGTTCGCGGTGGTTTTTAGTTGAAGATATAATTAAGCTAATTTAGACTTCTATACATCCAAATGTGGAGTCAATAAGGGATCCCCATGTTCGAATTACCTCAGTTAAATTTAAAAGACAAAGTAAGCGCAGAAGAATGGCAGCTGCGTGTTGACCTTGCCGCTTGCTATCGACTGGTTGAGCACTTTCGTTGGGGAGATCTAATTTATACGCATATGTCGGCGCGTTTGCCGGGTACGGATCATTATTTAGTAAACGCCTTTGGCCTGACCTTTGATGAAGTCACCGCTTCTAATTTGGTGAAGGTCGATCTTGAAGGGAATATTCTTGATGATACGCCATTTGAGATTAATCCGGCGGGCTTTACTATTCACAGTGCGATCCATGAGGTGCGAGAAGATGCGCATTGCGTTATCCACCTCCATACCAAAGAGACGATCGCAGTCGCAAGTGTAGAATGTGGTTTATTGCCTTTGAGTCAGCATAGTATGTTCTCCTTACCATCACTGTCGTATCACGGCTATGAAGGCTTAGCAGTGAATATGGATGAAAAAAAGCGCTTGCAAGATGACTTAGGTACAACCAATCATATGCTGCTGGTGAACCATGGTGGTTTAACTGTTGGACCAACGGTAGGCGATGCCTTTATGCGTTTTTATGACTTACAGCGTGCATGCGAGATTCAAGTTGCGATTCAAGCAACGGGACAACAAGCCGTACCTGTACCACAACCCATTATTGATAACATATATAACCAAGCGAATGTCGTGCATAGCGGTAGCACCGGTGGTCAATTAGCATGGCCCGCAATGCTTCGTAAAGCTTACCGCCTAGACCCAAGCTTTGCTCAATAGGAGTCAACATGAAAGTTAATCGTGTCGAAGTTTTCGATATTCATTGTCCAGATAGACCTGCTTGGACACCCGTTTTTGTTCGTATTCACACCGATGAAGGCATTTCAGGGGTTGGTGAAGCTGGGCTTGCATACGACCTCGGCCACAGCGCTGCGGCCAGTATGATCAAAGAAATGGCTGAAGCTTTTTTAATTGGTCATGACCCTTTTCAAACCGAGCTGCTTTGGTCGCGTATGCTGAGAGAAAGCTTTTGGGGTTTAGGTGGCGGACCTGTGGTATATGCGGCGATGTCAGCAATAGATACCGCGCTTTGGGATATTAAAGGTAAAGCCTTAAACCTACCTGTTTATCAGTTGCTTGGTGGTAAAGTGAACCCTGAGCTTCGCACCTATGCCTCACAATTACAGTTTGATTGGGATAGCGAGTTTAAAGCACTAGTTCAACCACACGAATATGCTGAAGCGGCTCACAAAGCCATTGCAGAAGGGTACGATGCGGTTAAAGTTGACCCAATTCAGTACGATAAAGATGGCAACACCTATTACGATAGAACTAAGCTTATCTCGCGCGCGGAAATGAAATTATACCGTGCAAGAATGAAAGCAATACGTGAAGCGGTAGGTGATGAAGTCGACATTATTTTTGAATGCCACAGCTTACCAGGCGCGACATCAGCCATTCAAATTGCAGACATCGCTGAAGAATTTGATTGTATGTATTATGAAGAGCCTGTGAATTATCTTAACCACTCTTTACATGCAAAGGTAGCCAACAAGACCTCTGTGCCAATCGCTGGTGGGGAACGTTTATATAATCGCTGGGGTGTTCGCCCTTATTTTGAAGATCAAAGTATTGATGTACTGCAGCCAGATATTGGCCTATGTGGTGGCTTTACGGAAACTAAGAAGGTATGTGATTACGCCGATATCTTTGATATCCGTATTCAGGCGCATGTCTGTGGCGGCCCGGTAGCAACCGCAGCTTCATTACACTTGGAAACCGCGATCCCAAATTTCCTGATCCATGAGCACCATACTTACGCAATCAAAAAGTGGAACAGAGAGCTATGCTTGCAAGATCCACAGCCTAAGAACGGTATCTTTAGAGTGTCAGAAGAGCCGGGGCTTGGTATTGAGCTAAACGATGAAATCGTGATGCGCTCAGCCCGTGTGGAAATTAAGTAGGTCTGAACGCTCCTAAACCAGTGAAGCCGCTATCTTGGCTATAGCGGCTTCATTGTATTTCTAGTTAGCTAATCGGATGCTTTAATCACGCAAGGTATTTACCAAGTTATCTAATTCCAAATTAACATAGTTCAGTTTGCTGACAGGCAATAAGTTGTCAAGTACGCTAGCATTTCCTTCCAACATTTCTCCGTCAAAGCTCACTGTTTTAGAAATAGGGAGCTGATAAGTCAGTAATAAAGTTCCATTATCACCTGCTGGGTGCTCGCCTTCACCAGTGATAACATTAATTATCTTCCCTGTTTGAGTGATAAATAAGTAACCAGTTAATCTGGCATAGGCGCCGTCGGTAGCCGGCAATTGTCCAAAGGTTTTCGCATTTGCATACTGGCGTGTTCGCCAAATAAAATCATCACAAGAGCTAACGCATCCAGCATTGACTACGAGTTTTAAGGATTCGTACTTTATAGATGTAGAAGACGAGTCAATCATGCGAATGTCGCACTGGGCAGAGCCGCGGCAAAAGTCAGGCCGAGGAGGCAGAAAGTCGTCACGACTGGTGATGTCAGCGACAATATTTTGATACCAACGTTCGGCTTTTTTACTTTGGTAAAACGCGCTATCCCGTATCTCTTTATTTGCCAAAAGCGGTGTATTTCGATACTGGACCAAATTGTCTCTGAATCCATTTCGGGTCAAAGCGGCGATCCAAGGCGTATTTTCTGAACCACCTTTATTATTCTGGATATCTACGATTAGGGGCTTAGCCGGCGAGCGATGTGTAATTTGCTTTATTTCGTTGATATCGAAGCACATACCTGGTTCTTTAGCTTCGTCACAATAGATATCATTGCTGTGAGAACCCCATTTACCAAAGTAGAATATTTTAAGCACAAAGGTACCGTTGCTTTCATATAGGCATGACTGACTGCCATCGTAGAGCAAATTTAAGCCAAGCGGTAAATACATTTCTGAACATTTAGAAGAAGCTTGTTGCTTGTTTTTTTGTTGCCCCAGTTTTACAAAAACATCTGAACTGTTATCTGTGTAACTAACGACGAGTTTATCTAGGCCACCAGAGAAGAAGTAGCCCGATTTCATGTAGCTGGAGAACAGCCGCAGGCAACCTGATTTGTGTACGTCATTACAATAAAAGTTGAAAAACTCTTCAAACAAATCTTCTATGCTACGCTCGTTTATAAGTCTGATTGACTTTTGGTTTTTGGTAGAGAAAAAGCTAATTTGAGGCCATGTATAGCCTATTTCGAGCTTCGGCCACTTAGGGAAGTTCGTGACTTGTTGGCGTGCCTTTTCATCAACTATCAAATAGGAGTGACGATTTAAAATTCCATAGTGTAGGTTGTCTAGGGCACGGTATAGGGTATCCCAATTATTTGAGTTTACGATACGTTTACTTGCTATGGCTTTGTAGGTTTTCCAGTCTACACGTCTGGTTTTATTGCGCAGTGCTATTGTTATAGCATCGATGCTTTCTATTCCAGAAAATAGCTGTGTGGCAATCTCTGCTCGTTGTTTTTTATCAGGAAAGGGTAGCGCATTATTAATTGTTGGTTGCGAAAGTGCGATTGGGGTGAATACCGTAAATACAAAAATAATGAGTTTTACCATCACTTTTCCTTGCTTAAATGGTGAAGCTCTAGCATATGGTGCTTATGTACTGCTGGCAACAGCATTTAGCGATTCGGATATAAGAAGAAAAGAGCCATTTTTGTGGTAGTGACAGGCTGGCTCGTCGTAAGTTTTACGAAAGGAGGTGGAAACAAAAAGAGCCACCATAATGAAATAGTAGCTCTTTCTTTATTTACTAGCCTAAGGTAATACTTGGCTCTTTTGTCTAAGCCAGAGTTATTATTTTAGCAATGACTCAGTTAATACTGGACGAATTTCTTTTACAATCGCTTGGCAAAGCTTAGGCGCGCCACAGATGATGTTGCCGCTACGGTTAAAGTTAGCACCGCCTGCAAAATCAGTGACCATACCGCCTGCTTCTTTTACCAACAGCTCACCGGCTGCTGTATCCCAAGGCTTAAGGCCAATTTCAAAGAAGCCATCCATACGACCTGCAGCAACATATGCCATGTCTAAAGCTGCAGAGCCCGCACGGCGGATATCAGCTGTATGAATGAATAATGCTTTGAACGCTTCTAGGTAGGCATCCATGTGGTGCTTTTGCTTGAAAGGGAAACCTGTTGCAAGCACAGTACCTTGTAATTCAATAGACTTAGATACACGAATACGTTTGTTGTTTAGCTGTGCGCCTTGGCCACGAGAAGCAGTAAATAATTCGTCGCGGATTGGATCGTATACAACAGCTTGCTCTACGCGACCTTTAACTCTTAGCGCGATAGAAACAGCATAATGAGGGATACCTTTAACGAAGTTAGTTGTACCGTCTAGAGGATCGATAACCCAAAGGTAGTCTGCATCTTTGCCTTCGTGATGACCAAATTCTTCACCAACAATAGCGTGATCAGGGTAAGATTTTAAAATTGTGTCACGAACGATTGATTCCGCATCTTTATCGATGTTAGTTACTAAATCATTTGTGCCTTTTTGAGTAGCTTCAACGCGCGATAAATCTTCACTTGCACGTAGGATAATCTTACCTGCGTTACGCGCAGCGCGTACCGCAATGTTCAACATTGGATGCATAGCATTACCTTTAGGTTGTAAAAGAACAGGATCATTTTGAGCCGGCGTATTCTAGCGGTTTTTTCTCTAAAGTAAATAACCAATTGTGAATTTCTCTGGTTGTTTTTTGTACTTCGTTGCTACATAAAGATTTTTAATTTCTGGTTGTGGAGCTTGGAAAAACGCAAATTAGATATGCTACACTGCGCCATTATTTTTGTTTGAGACTCGTGTAAATGGCTTTAGAAGATATTCGAATTGTATTAGTGAACACCTCACACTCTGGCAATATTGGCTCTGTTGCGAGAGCGATGAAGACGATGGGGTTATCTAAGCTTTACTTAGTTGACCTTGCATGTGAAGTGGACAGCCATGCAAGTGCATTGGCGGCTGGCGCAACCGACGTGTTGGGTGCAGCGACTAAAGTCGATACACTTCAAGAGGCGATTGCTGATTGCGCTTTAACTATTGGCACGAGTGCGCGCTCACGCACTTTGTCGTGGCCAATGGTAGACCCGCGTGAGTGTGCACAAAAATTGGTTGCTGAATCGGTGAATGGCCCAGTTGCATTGGTATTTGGTCGAGAAAACAGTGGCTTGTCGAACGAAGAGCTGCAGTTGTGCAACTATCACGTATGTATTCCGGCTAATCCTGAGTATAGCTCGCTTAATCTTGCGATGGCAGTGCAAACGTTGGCCTACGAAACGCGTATGACATACTTAGACACGCAACAAAAGCAGCCAGAAGAAGTGGATGAAACGATTTACCCATCATCAAAGCAGATGGAGTTATTCTACGAGCATCTTGAAAATACCCTGAATGACACCGGCTTTATCATCAAACAGCATCCGGGCATGGTAATGACTAAGCTAAAGCGTTTGTTCAACCGTGCTAGACCGGAAGATCAAGAACTTAATATTCTACGTGGGATCCTAAGTTCGATAGATAAATCTACTAACAAGTAAACCAAACACGATAACAGTATTGGCCAATTCAGCGCGCCAATACTGTTATATTTCTACTGTCTAAATATCAACCATTCCTTTTGTGAAATCTTGCATAAATCTTCATCACTAATACTTGACTAAAATACTCAGGTAATTACAATATCCATAATACCTGATTAAATTACTCAGGTATTTCGGGTAGGCATACGAGGGTTGCAGATTTAAAGCCGTTATTATGCTTGGTTAATACTTGACTATCTTAGTCAAGTAATTAAAATTTGCAGCTTGGTAAATTAGCGGGGGTTATGCATGAAACTGACATCAAAAGGCAGATACGCCGTGACAGCAATGTTAGATGTTGCGTTACACGCAAGTATTGGCCCTGTTCCACTAGCCGATATCTCTGAACGACAAGAGATTTCGCTATCTTACCTTGAACAATTATTTGCCCGTCTACGTAAACATGGCTTAGTTAGCTCTGTACGTGGTCCAGGCGGCGGCTACTTATTAGGCCGTGATGCACACACAATTTCCGTTGGTGATGTGATCAATGCTGTTGACGAGTCCGTTGACGCAACACGTTGTCACGGCGAAGGCGGCGGCTGCCAAAGCGGTATGCGCTGTCTAACTCATTCATTGTGGTCTGATTTAAGTGTGCGAATTGAAGAATTTTTAAACAGTATTTCCCTAGCCGAGTTAGTCGCCGACGCGGATGTTCAATCCGTAGCAACGCGGCAAGATAAGCACGTTAAACGTGTTATCGAGCAATTAGACAATATTCAAGTGAGCTGTCAACTCTAGGTTGACGTCAAGCGGAGAGATAAATGAAATTACCGATATATCTAGATTATGCAGCAACCGCTCCGGTTGATCAGCGTGTTGCAGACGAGATGATGCAGTGCCTGACAATGGATGGTAACTTTGGTAATCCAGCTTCTCGTTCACACCGTTTCGGTTGGCAAGCAGAAGAACTGGTTGATCAGGCGCGTAATGATATCGCTGATTTAATCAACGCTGATCCGCGTGAAATCGTTTTCACATCTGGTGCAACTGAGTCAAACAACCTTGCAATCAAAGGTGCTGCGCAGTTCTATAAAAAGAAAGGTAAACACATCATCACCGTTCGTACAGAGCACAAAGCAGTACTAGACACCTGCCGTGAGCTTGAGCGTCAAGGCTTTGAAGTGACGTATATGGATGTTGAAGACAACGGCTTACTTGACTTGAAAAAGCTTGAAGCAACCATGCGTGAAGACACTGTTTTAGTGAGCGTAATGCACGTTAATAACGAGCTAGGTGTTATTCAAGATATCGCGACTATCGGTGAGATGTGTCGTGAGCGCAAGATCATGTTCCATGTTGATGCGGCGCAAAGTGCTGGCAAGGTACTAATCGACCTACAAACATTGAAAGTAGACTTTATGTCATTTTCGGGCCACAAAGTTTATGGCCCGAAGGGTATCGGTGCGTTGTACGTACGCCGTAAGCCACGTGCGCGTTTAGAAGCACAAATGCACGGTGGTGGTCATGAGCGCGGTATGCGTTCTGGTACTCTTGCTACTCATCAAATCGTGGGTATGGGCACAGCATTTAGAATTGCTAAGCAAGACTTTGAAAAAGACCATGCACACATCAGTGCGCTTCGTCAGCGTCTATTGGACGGCCTAATGGATATGGACGAAGTTTATTTTAATGGTGCTATCGACCAATCAGTACCTGGCATTGTAAACATCAGCTTCAACTTTGTTGAAGGTGAAAGTCTACTAATGGCAGTTAAAGACATTGCGGTTTCTTCAGGTTCTGCATGTACATCGGCGAGCTTAGAGCCATCTTATGTACTGCGTGCTCTAGGTCGTAATGACGAATTAGCACACAGCTCAATCCGTTTCAGTATTGGTCGTTTTACGACAGAAGAAGAGATCGATTACACCGTCAATCTTCTTAAGAATTCTATTGGTCGCTTACGTGAGATGTCACCGCTTTGGGAAATGCACCAAGATGGCATCGACTTAGATAGCGTTGAATGGGCACACCATTAAGCAAGTTTTAGCCGCTGGCTGGATACTATCCAGCCGCAAGCAGGTAGTGAGGAAATAGTTATGGCTTACAGTGATAAAGTTATCGACCACGTTGAGAATCCACGTAACGTAGGTTCTTTAGACAAGAACGATCCAAGCGTAGCAACGGGCATGGTGGGGGCACCTGCATGTGGCGACGTAATGAAACTACAAATTAAAGTGTCAAAAGAAGGCATCATCGAAGATGCGAAATTCAAGACATATGGTTGTGGTAGCGCGATTGCATCATCATCCCTTGTGACTGAGTGGGTGAAAGGTAAATCGTTAGAAGAAGCTTCCACTATCAAAAACACTGATATCAGCGCTGAGCTTGAGTTGCCACCAGTGAAAATCCACTGCTCAATTTTGGCAGAAGATGCGATTCAAGCTGCGATTGCAGATTATAAGAGTAAACAAGCGAAGTAAGAGACTATTATGGCAGTGACGTTAACAGATGCAGCCGCTAATCGCGTATTAGCCTTTTTGAGTAACCGTGGAAAAGGCATAGGGCTGCGCGTTGGTATTAAAACCACGGGCTGTTCAGGTCTTGCTTATGTTCTCGAATTTGTCGACGATTTAGATGAAGGCGATGAAGTATTTGAAGACAAAGATGTCAAAATCATCGTTGATGCAAAAAGTTTAGTTTATATCGACGGCACAGAGCTTGATTACACAAAAGAAGGTCTGAATGAAGGGTTTAAATTCAATAACCCAAATCAGAAAGACGAATGTGGCTGTGGCGAAAGCTTCACCGTATAGTTTGCAACAGTGAATAGCTTAAAGCCCTGCCTTGGTGGGGCTTTGCTGTATTAGGTGCGTATGCGTTATTTTGAATTATTTGATTTACCTGTTGATTATCACGTTGATTTAAACAAACTAAATCAAGGTTATTTAGAGCTACAGCGTGCAGTTCACCCAGATAGATTTGCTGGTAAAAGTGAGCGTGAGAAGTTGCTCGCGGTACAGAAAACCGCAGAGATCAATGACGCGCTAGCGGTACTTAAACACCCAGTTAAACGCGCCGAGTATATGCTAAGCGAAAAGGGTGTAGACATACGTGCAGAGCAACAAACGTTGCAAGATCCGATGTTTTTAATGCAACAGATGGAGCTGCGCGAAGCATTAGAAGAATTACCTGATGCGGCGGATCCTGACGGCGCGATTGCAGAGTTCGAAACACAGATTAAAGCGTTAGATACAGAGTTTAGCGCCTCCCTTGCCGAGCAGCTTCAAAGCGATGACGTGAGCACATTAGAAGCCGCAGCAGACAATATTCGTAAGCTAAAGTTTGTCTACAAGTTACGCGACGAATTAGCACGTATCGAAGATGAATTATTCGATTGATGATGTATAACATCAACAAACGTTAAAGTGAAAAGAGCATTATGGCATTATTGCAAATTGCTGAGCCGGGGCAGAGCGCGGCACCTCATGAGCATAAATTAGCGATTGGTATTGACTTAGGTACCACGAACTCTCTTGTGGCAACAGTACAAAGTGGCGAAACGAAGACTCTTAGCGATTTTATGGGTAAACCTATGCTGCCGTCGGTAGTAAGGTACACCGACTCAGAGGTTATTGTTGGTGAACAAGCCCAAGCTGCTTCTGCTGAAGACCCGACTAATACGCTTATTTCTGTAAAACGTTTTTTAGGTAAAACGCAATCTGAAATAGAACAAAGCTATGGTCAGTTGCCTTATAATTTTGTCGATAATAACGGTTCGCTTGCTATTGAAACCGTAGCTGGCGCTGTAAGCCCAGTGCAAGCCTCCGCTGAAATTTTAAAAACATTACACCAACGTGCTATTGATAGCTTTGCTGGTGAGGATGTAATGGGCGCGGTGATCACTGTACCTGCATATTTTGATGATGCACAAAGGCAAAGTACAAAAGACGCAGCCGAGCTTGCTGGTCTAAAAGTATTAAGACTTCTCAATGAGCCGACTGCAGCTGCGGTAGCTTACGGCCTAGACTCCGGTCAAGAAGGCGTGATCGCGGTTTATGACCTTGGTGGTGGTACGTTTGATATTTCTATCTTACGCTTAAACCAAGGAGTGTTTGAGGTATTATCAACCGGTGGTGATTCTAGCCTTGGTGGTGATGACTTTGATTCACTGTTGGTCGATTTCTTCAAACAGCAAACGCAGCTATTTGATTTAAACCCAAAAGAGCTACGCTTGTTTATCAATAAGGCAAGAGCCTGTAAAGAAGCGCTTTCAAGCTATGAAACGGTAAACGTAGAGCTACCAGTTCGCGAGCAAAAGTTGGTTGTTACGATCACGCGTCAAGCATTTGCTGAAATGGCAATGCCTTTAGTTAAAAAGACTTTACGCTCTTGTCGCCGCGCGTTAAAAGACGCCGGTGTCACAGCAGAAGAAGTCTTGCAGGTTGTGATGGTCGGTGGTTCGACTCGTATGCCAGTGGTGCGTGAAGAAGTCGGGAGTTTCTTTGCCAAAGAGCCGCTAACATCAATCGATCCAGACTGTGTGGTGGCATTAGGTGCTGCTATCCAAGCTGATATTTTAGTGGGTAACAAGCCTGACTCTGATATGTTACTGCTTGATGTATTGCCATTGTCTTTAGGCCTAGAAACTATGGGTGGATTGGTTGAAAAAATCATTCCGCGCAATACCACTATTCCTGTTGCACGTGCACAAGAGTTTACCACTTTTAAAGATGGTCAAACCGCTATGTCATTGCATGTATTGCAAGGTGAGCGTGAACTCGTTGATGATTGTCGTAGCTTAGCTAAATTTAGTCTAAAAGGCATTCCACCAATGGCGGCAGGCGCTGCGCATATTCGAGTCACTTTTAGAGTTGACGCTGATGGTCTATTGAGTGTTTCGGCTGAAGAAAAGTCGACAGGCGTGCAGGCTGAGATCCAGGTAAAACCGTCGTTTGGTTTGAGCGATGACCAAGTAGCGCAAATGCTAAAAGATTCGATGAGCAATGCCAAAGAAGACATGAGCGCTCGTATGCTTAAAGAGCAGCAGGTTGAAGCGCTGCGTGTGTTAGAAGCGTTAGAGGCATCGCTTGCAACGGATGGTCATCTGTTGGCAGAAGATGAGCTCAATACACTGCGTGGTGCAATGACTGAACTTGCACAAATTCGCGAAAGTGCAGACAATCCAGAGCAGATTAAAAAGGCGATCGAAGAAGTCGATCAGGCGAGTAGTGATTTTGCTTCACGCCGTATGGATGAATCAATTAAAAAGGCACTGCAAGGGCAGTCGGTAGACGAGGTGTAATATGCCACAAATTATCTTTTTACCCCATGAAGAGTTATGTCCGGAAGGTGCTGCAATCGACGCGAAAACGGGTGAAACTGTACTCGATGTGGCGTTGAAAAACGGAATTAGTATTCCACATGCCTGTGAAAAGTCATGTGCATGTACTACGTGCCATATCGTTGTTCGTGAAGGTTTTGACTCGCTGGAAGAAAGCGATGAGTTAGAAGATGACATGCTAGATAAAGCATGGGGTCTTGAAGCTGAGTCGCGTTTAGGTTGCCAAGCGATAATTAGTGATGAAGACTTAGTGGTTGAAATTCCAAAGTACAATCTCAATATCGTTAATGAAGACCATTAAGTGCTGCTAACAACCTAGGTTGTTACTGACAAATTTAATAAAGCCGTAGTCTGATACTACGGCTTTTTGCTTTTCTAGGAGGAACGCTATGTCACTCATCAGTAACCCCGAATTTTCACTTATCAATGGCCAAGCACATCATAGTAAAACGCATGTCGATGTGGTTAATCCTGCAACTGGAGAGCACCTTGCTCAGGTTTCGGAGGCGGATAATCAGGCTGCCGATAAAGCGCTGCAAGCAGCGGCTGAAACCTTCGAAAAACTCGCTAGCACGACAGCACATGCCCGTAGTCAAGTACTTAGAAAATGGTACGAATTGGTAATAGAGCATCGCCAGGCCTTGGCTGAAATCGTCACTAAGGAACAAGGCAAACCGCTTAAGGAGGCACTTGCCGAGGCGGATTATGCTGCAGGATTTATTGAATGGTATAGCGAAGAAGCCAAGCGCGCCTATGGTCAGGTTATTCCCAGTCATTCTCAATCACATGAGCTAACTACAATCAGGCAAGGGGTTGGTGTTGTACTTGGGATCACACCGTGGAATTTTCCACTGGCGATGATCACCAGAAAAGTAGCACCAGCTTATGCTGCAGGCTGTAGTTTTATTTTAAAGCCCTCTGAGAAAACTCCTCTTGCGGCCATCGCCCTTGCAAAGCTGGCTATTCAGGCTGGAATGGAAGTTGGCGCTTTTCAGGTGTTAGTGACTAACGACTCTAAAGGGTTAGTAGCACACCTTACTGAGTCACCACAAGTGCGAAAACTCACGTTTACGGGATCAACACAAGTGGGGAGTGCGTTGTTAAAGCAATGTGCCGACACAGTGAAAAGAACGTCAATGGAGCTTGGTGGTAATGCACCATTTATTGTTTTCGACAGCGCTGATGTTGAGCAAGCGGTAAGTGGTTTGATGGCAGCGAAGTTCAGAAATGCAGGACAAACTTGTGTGGCCGCAAATCGTGTGTTTGTCGCGAAAGGTATCTCGGCAGAACTACTCAATACACTCACTCAGCAGGTTAGCACGCTCACCTTGGGAAATGGTCTAGAGCAGGGTATTGATATTGGTCCACTCATTTCACTTGAAGCCAAACAAAAAGCACAGCAGCTGTTAGAAGATGCGTTAGCTAAAGGTGCGAGCATCGCTTATCAAGGTGATAAACAAAGCGGCCAATTTATGGCACCGGTAGTTATCACGGGTGTAAATAGCACCATGCGGATCTTCCATGAAGAAATTTTTGCACCGATTGTCAGCATTATTGATTTTGAGAGTGAAGATGAAGTGGTAAGAATGGCAAACTCTGTGCCAGAAGGGCTTGCTGCTTATTTTTATTCGAATGATGGCAATCAAATAAGGCGAGTAAGTCATGCGCTTGAGTATGGCATGGTTGGGATTAATGAAGGGATCATATCCAATCCAGTAGCGCCTTTTGGTGGTGTGAAGTTTTCAGGTCTTGGTCGAGAAGGAGCACAGGAAGGATTGCTTGAATACCAAGAAATAAAGTACTTATGTCAAAAGTTTAGCTAGTTCACACTAATAGCGAGGACGTCTTTCCTCGCAATTGCTTTTATTCTGCGCAAAAGCTCAGTACACTTACCCGCTTATTTGAGTTTTGATATTTTTTCAATGATAGGAATCGAACAACCCCCTAAGCTGATCATTTTGGCAGGTGGATTAGGAAGCCGCTTTGGTGGTAATAAGCAGGTTGCTGAGCTGCCAAGTATCGATAAAAGCATTATGGAATTGAGCATAATTGACGCGCATCATGCTGGTGTGCAAGATGTTATTTTGATCATCAATGACAAAGTGCGAAGCCTAATCGAAAATGTGATATTGCCACGATTGCCGAAGGCGCTGAACATTACTTTAGTGCAGCAGCGGCTTAGCGATATTCCGAATGAATTTATCGACTGTTTGGCAGGGCGAGAAAAACCATGGGGCACAGGACATGCGCTGCTGTGTGCAAAACCATACGTTGATAAGCCTGCGATAGTTATTACGGCGGATGATTATTACGGGCCAGATGCATTTGAGCAGCTTGTTGAACATTTTCAGCATCATAGCAATATGGCGATGGTCGCATACCCAATTATAAATACCTTATCAGATCAGGGTGGAGTAAACCGTGGCGTTTGTCAGGTACAAGCGCAACAACTACACTCGGTTGAAGAGGCATTAGATATTCGCTTTGAAAACGGCGAGTTGTCAGGTGATATTGCAGGTAAGCGGTGTAAGATAGCACACTCTGCGCTGGCTTCGATGACCTGCTGGGGTGTGACACCGTCACTTTTTGATTCATTAGAAGCCGGGTTTAATGCATTTTTAAGGAATTATGACAACGGTGTCAAAAAAGAGTATTATCTGCCAGATTGTATCCAACACAGTATCAATAAGGGCCGACAAACCGTGTCGGTCTACCAAGCTAAATCACATTGGTACGGTATAACTTATAAGAGCGAACTAGACATTGTCGCGAGAAAGATTTATGAAGCACGTCAGGGAAGATAATCATCTCCACACAACTACATCCGACTTAACTCCTTTTGAGGTGAATATGGAGTATCAAGCCGTTGCGCAACAACTTGCTGATGAATACGGTCTCATTAGTGAAGAAGCTAAAATGAAGCCGATCGGTAGTGGTCATATCAACACGACTATGCTGTTGCAGGACAACCACAAAACCATGGTGGTACAAAAGCTAAATACCACGGTATTTCCAAACCCTTTGCATCTTGTTGAAAATGCGCGAGCGATTGAACAGCACTTAACAGCAAAAGCCTTAAATGGTGAATATAGTCTCGCTATCATAAAGCATCTAGCGACGAGTTCAGGCCAATATTTAGTCGATATTAATGATGAAGTTTGGCGTGCGCTTGCATTTATTGGCCGCAGTTATAGCGAAGACGTAGTGGCAAACGAACAGCAAGCATTAACCGCTGCAAACGCTTTTGGGCAGTTTGCACATGCGCTAAATGATTTTGATGCGGCGCAGTTACATCATGTCATTCCAAATTTTCATAACTTGGCGATGCGTATTGATGCATTTAACCAAGTGCTAGCGAAAGATGAGCATGGTCGCGCGGACAAGTGCAGTGATGTTATCGCTGCTTTTCAGCAGCAATTTGCGCTTGCAGAAGAGCTGCAGCAGGCACAAAAACAAGTACCACTTAGAGCTTGCCACAACGATACCAAAATCAACAACATGCTGTTTTCAACACAGAGTGATGCAGCGCGAGCCGTTATTGACTTAGATACTTGTATGCCAGGTAACTGGTTATTTGATTTTGGCGATATGGTGCGTACCTTCTGTTCGCCAGAAGCTGAAGACTCAACGAACTTGAGTAATGTGCAGGTAAGAGAAAATATCTTTGCCGCGTTGGCGCAAGGGTACATTGAACCGTTACAAGACAGTGTGACTGAAGCAGAGAAAGATAGTTTTATTCTTGGCGCAAAAGTGATGCCATTCATGATAGGTCTGCGATTTTTAACAGATCACTTAGATGGAGATAATTATTTTGCAACCCACAGAGCCAGTCATAATCTTGACCGTGCGAAGAACCAGTTTGCGTTGTATTCCAGTGTGCTAGAAAAAGAGGATTGTCTGAATAATATTATCAGAGCAATTTAACGATTTAATATATTTTAAGAAAAAGCGCTTCAAGCGCTTTTTTTGCGGCTTTATCGCAATGTTTTGAACCTAAGATTGGGATAGGTTAGCTTGATAGCGAGCAGTATTAGTGCTGTTAAGAAGTATCGTTTAGGAGTAAGAATGAAAAATATAAACCGCCGCGACTTTTTAAAAGCCGCAGGAGCGGCAGCGGCTGCGAGTGTAGTAGCTGGGTGCGCAAGTTCTAATCAAAATAACAGCGTTGTACCTAAGCAACAAGGCCGCTCTGTTATTGGGCTCGTAGCACCAAAAATGGACGTGGTTCGGGTAGGTTTTATTGGGGTTGGCCAACGTGGCTATGGTCATGTAAAGCGCATGAGTCACATCGATGGTGCACGTATTGTCGCGATTTGTGATACCCATGATGAAGTGCTTGAAAAATCGGCTGACTATCTTGTGCGCGAGCGAGGTTTGCCGAAACCTGCGCTGTATCGTGGTGGTGACTTAGCTTATCAAGAAATGCTTAACCGGGATGATATTGACATCGTTATAATTTCAACACCCTGGAAATGGCACGCGCCGATGGCAATTGATACCATGAATAGCGGTAAGCACGCGTTTGTTGAAGTGCCTTTAGCGTTGACCGTTGAAGAAATGTGGCAGATAGTCGACACCGCAGAGCGCACGCAAAAGAACTGTATGATGATGGAAAATGTCAATTACGGTCGCGATGAGTTGATGGTACTGAATATGGTTCGCCAAGGTGTATTCGGTGAGTTATTACATGGTGAAGCTGCATATATTCATGAGCTACGTTGGCAAATGAAGGAAATTGAGCACAAGACCGGCTCATGGCGTACACACTGGCATACTAAGCGAGATGGTAACCTATATCCAACTCATGGTTTAGGTCCCGTATCTCAGTACATGAATATTAACCGCGGTGACCGTTTTGATTACTTAACTTCTATGAGTTCTCCCGCCCTAGGTCGTGCAGCCTATGCAAAACGCGAATTTCCGGCAGATCATGAACGCAATCAACTACATTATATTGCGGGTGATATGAATACCACGATGATTAAGACCATCAAAGGACGCAGTATCATGGTACAACATGATACGACCACGCCTAGGCCTTATTCTCGTCACAATCTTATTCAAGGAACTAATGGGGTCTTTGCTGGTTTCCCTAATCGTATCGCGTTAGAGCAAGGTGGTACTAAGAGCTTCCATGAATGGGATTACGAAATGGATTCATGGTATAAACAATACGACCATCCGCTTTGGACTAAAATGGGTGAAGAAGCACAGCGCAACGGCGGTCATGGTGGTATGGACTTTTTAATGTTCTGGCGGATGATCTATTGCCTGCGCAATGGTGAGGCGCTAGATCAAGACGTATACGACGGTGCCGCTTGGTCGGTAATTTCTCCATTATCGGCTCAATCAGTCGCTAATCGCAGTGAATCATTGAGTATTCCAGACTTTACCCGTGGAGCGTGGAAAACCGCTAAACCATTGGGTATAGTAACAGTATAAAAATACACACTTTATCATCGTCGAATTAAGCGCTACAGGCGCTTTTTTTATACTCGATTAATACGGTTTTTGGAGTGGCTATGATGCGCTATCGGTTCTTGTTATTCTTTATATTAATACTGAGTGGTTGTAGTAACTCCGTTAATATCAGTAAGAAAAATACATTCATCAGCCATGCCGATGCTTACTTTAATAGCTATGCTCAGCGGCAGAACTTTACCCAGTTTATCGAGTTCTATGCCGAAGATGCCGTGCTTGAAGATATGGTTTTTGGTCATAGGGCACGAGGTAAAGATCAGATTACGGCTTTTTTTAATTGGTCTGCTGGGAATTTTGCTGTGCTGGATGAACAACCCGTATTAGTGGTTGAGGATAAAGTAGTCGATAGCACGACTCGAACCGTGGTTGCTAGAGGCGTTTTTAATCGCTTTAATTATGCGTCACGCGAGTTAGGTCCTTGGCGATTTCTGATAGTGCTAAAGTTTGACGAAAAAGGTAAAATTATCTATCAGCAAGACTGGATTAACTATACCCCAAAATCGGATTTTACCGGTGGGGAAAATCTAAACCAGCAATATTAATAATCGGCTGCCATTTGTAAGGAGCGCCCATGCAAGTTTCTGTTGAAATAAGCAAGTACCCACTGCACCAAGACTATATCCCTTTTATTAAAGGTTTTATTGATAGGCTGAATGAGCATGAAGGGATCAAGGTGATCACAAACACGATGTCAACTCAGGTCTTTGGTGAATTTGATTTAGTGACCTCAGTATTGAATCAAGAAATGAAACACTCATTTGAAGCTTACGGAAAATGTATTTTTGTTTGTAAGTTTATCTCAGGCGATTTATCTCCAGCTGATAGTGCCTGCGATTAATGGACTGGTTTACTGAAACCTTTGCAGGGTTCACAGCGATGTCGAGTTGGGAGTATATCGCTGTGGTGCTGGCAGTCGCCTATTTACTGCTGGCAATTCGAGAGAATATTTGGTGTTGGCCTGTGGCCTTTATTAACACCTTCATCTATACCGTGCTGTACTGGAACGGAGCACTAGTGATGGAATCACTGTTGCACTTTTACTATATGGTCATGGCCGTTGTTGGTTGGTGGATGTGGCGTCAGGGTGACAAAAACAAGCCCAGTGATATTGTTTCTTGGTCGTTATCAAAACATCTTTCAATCATTGTTATTACTTCAGTGGTTTCCGTTGTGCTCGGGTATTTCACCAAGCATTATATGGCAGCAGATCTCGCCTATTTAGATAGCTTTACCACGTGCTTTGCGGTGGTGACGACCTATTTAGTGGCTAAGAAAATTCTTGAAAACTGGTTATATTGGGTCGTGATTGATGCAGCCTCCATCTACCTTTATTACCTTAAAGGTTTCTATCCTACGCTGGTACTATTTATTTTCTACACCTTGATGGCGTGTTGGGGCTACAAGCGTTGGTACGAAGAATATGAAGTTAAGCAAGGAAAGACGCTTGCAGCACTCTGAGCTTGAAAAATTAAAAGTAAAGGTGGATACCGTATTCAAGGTTTCAGCTGAGCGATTAGAAAAGCTAACTAAGGGTGTGAGTAACAATAATTACCTGATGGTGAGTAAGGGCGAAAGCTACCTATTAAAATGCTATAGCCATGGTATTCCTACTGAGGCATTAAAGGCACAGAATGAGTTAGCACAGCAAGGCATTACTTCTAAAGTACTGCAGTACGACCTACGCACTCGTATGGCATTGTTCACCTTTATGCCAGAAGTGTGTGCTGAGCCAAAGTTAAACACTGCGTTGTTAGCACAAGTTATTCAGGTGCATAGCTTAGAGCTTGAAGTATATGAGGTGCTGGACTTAGCCGGTTATGTTCAGGCTATTGATAAGGAACTGCGTTACCTGGTCGACATCGCATGGCTTATCGAAAGCTTAGCTTCTTTACCCGTGGATCAGGCGTTTTGCCATAATGACTTAGTCATGAGCAATATCATTCAAACTCCTGAGGGGGGTCGGTTAATCGACTTTGAGTATGCTTGTCATAGTGACATCTTTTTTGATTTAGCAGCGCTGGTGTGTAGTTTTAGCTGTGGTGTCGAAGAAGCACTTACGGTGGTTGAGTCTTACTTTTCTCTAAAGCGGCAAGCCATGCCTTCATACGCTCAAGCTAAACTGACGGTATTTTGCCAAATTTATTTGATTGTTAGCATTCAATGGTACGAGCAGCGCGGCGTAATGATAGAACCCGAAAAGCTTAGACAGTTACTGAAGCAGTGGATACTCTAGCTACAAGCTGAGCCAGTAGTGTGTGATATTCCTTGATCACATTACTGGCCATCACTATTGGGTAGTTTAAATCCCACCCAGTCGCTGTGCTAACTCTTTGTATTTTTCAACATCTGCTTTGTCAAAGATAGGTTCGCCATTGGCATCTGTGTCTTTGGCGACTAGCAAGTTTTCTCGTGCGAGGCGTCTTACGCGCTCAACCTTTACGTCAAGAAACTCTGCAACTTGCTCTGTTGTCATCGGTGTCATATTTGGGATCCTCAATGATGTATCGCGATATTTCTGAACGGGCAGCAATATCAGTCTATTTTATTATTTTCAAAGCATAGTTGAATAACTGGTTTTTTGCCCAAAGTACAGCTTTTTTTAAAAAATAGGTTACTAATTAGTCATATAGCAAACATTGTCTGGCAATTGTCTGCACTTAGCATTATTATGTTGGCGACGCTCTCGTGGTGAAATGGATATCACGTAGCCCTCCGGAGGCTGAGTTCTAGGTTCGATCCCTAGCGAGAGCGCCAATGATTACTCCTACTTACAACCAGCCTTTGCGTTTAAAGTACACGCCAATACCGCCAGTTAGTACCACCAACATAATAACAAAAAAGGCAAATGCGCCACCCCATTCAGTGCCAGGAATACCGCCAATATTCACCCCTAACAAGCCTGTTAAAAATCCAAGTGGTAAGAATAACGCTGCAACGACGGACATCACGTACATTCTTTGGTTTAACTGTTCATTTTGATGGTTGGTGATCGCATTTTGGATCACTTGTGCACGTTCAATCGCTGCCTCTAATTCTTCGATATATCGACTTAAGGCATTGCTCGCCTCTTCAATCATGTGTCGATGATCTTCATCTAGCCAAGCAATCTTTGCCAATAGCAGTTCGCTAATAGCAAGCTTTTGTGGCTTAAGATAGCGTTTTAAACCAATGGTTTGTCTTCTTAATGTTGAAAGTTGCTGATAGTTTGGCAGCTGCTCGCTGCTTTCCATCGCGTCTTCAAATTCATCAAGCTGTTCTTCTATTTGCCAGATGATGTCTTGCATTCGCACAGAAAGTCGCATCACCAATGTAGACAGTAACTCACCGATACTTTTTGCGCCCTGACCCTTTTTAAGCGATGCCAGCATATCTTGGGCAGACATAATATGGCGCTTACGACAGGTGATAAGTAGTTTATCGTTTGCAAAACAGCGAATAGAAACCATGTCTTCGGGGCTTTGCTTGGGGTTAAGGTTCACGCCACGCAAGAACACTAGCAAACCTTCATCGCCATTAGCCGTTCTCGGACGAGTTTCATCTGCGGTTAGCGCTTCTCTTTCCCAGTCATCCAAAAACGTTTGTTGCTTCAGCCATTCAGTCGTTTCGTCGAAGCTGTAGTCAAAATGGAGCCAAAGTGGCTCCTTGTGAATTACGGATTTTACTTCACTCAGATCGCAAAGAAGCCTACCGCCGCCTTGACCGTCGAGCACAAACGCATGGAGTAATCCAGTCATAGCTAATTCCTATTAAAAAGTTCGTCCCAAGACTGACATAGATAATTTAATTTTCAAATTCATTTAAAAATCTTGGCGATGAAATAAATTGTTTGAATACTCTATTTTACTTTAGCTCAGTATAGGGCTTTACCTTGAAAAATGTGTAACTGGTGTTACTGTAAGTTAAGGTGCTCGGCTTAACAGAGCGTTTTTATCTTTAGGATAAATTTATTTTGTTTTTCAAGTGACTTGAATCAGCGTATAAGTCCAAACTCATTTTGTACGAGAGCATAATATGATCACAGTTGGTTGGAGAGAGTGGCTTTCCTTACCCGATTTAGGTATCGAAAAAATCAAAGCGAAAGTAGATACTGGAGCAAGAACATCATGTCTGCATGCCTTTAAGGTTGAGCCTTTCAAAACAGAACAAGATGAACTTTGGGTAAGGTTTTGGATCCATCCCAAACAAGACAATACCGACTATGAAGTCTGTAGTGAAGCAAAAGTAGTAGATGAGCGCGTTGTTACCGATTCGGGCGGTCATAAAGAACTACGTTATGTAATAGAAACAAATTTAACTATCGGCAATCAGGCTTGGCCAATTGAAATCACGCTAAGCAATAGAGAAACCATGAAATTTAGAATGTTACTGGGCCGCACGGCGATGCGAGGCCGCATCCTTGTTGATCCAGAACAGTCATACTTAAGTAATAAAACGGATAAATCATGAAAATTGGCATTCTTTCAAGGAATCAATCTTTGTATTCAACACGTCGTTTAATTGAAGCGGCAGAGCAGCGTGGGCATGAAGTTGAGGTTATTGACGCGCTACGTTGTTATATGAATATCAATAGTAGCGAGCCTGAAATTCACTTTAAGGGTCAGCAGTTGAGCGGCTTTGATGCGATTGTTCCGCGAATTGGTGCCTCTGTGACGTTTTATGGTTGTGCGGTACTCAGGCAGTTTGAAATGATGGGGGTTTACCCATTGAATGAGTCTGTTGCAATCACTCGCTCAAGAGATAAGTTGCGTTCATTACAGTTACTGTCAAGAAAAGGCGTAGGCATGCCAATCACAGGCTTTGCCAGTAAGCCAGATGACGTCAAAGACTTACTAGAAATGGTTGGCGGCACACCGGTTGTAATCAAGCTACTAGAAGGCACACAAGGAATTGGTGTGGTGTTAGCTGAGACGCGCAAAGCTGCAGAAAGCGTTATTGAAGCATTTATGGGCTTAAAAGCCAACATTATGGTGCAAGAGTATATTAAAGAAGCTGGTGGTGCGGACATTCGCTGTTTCGTTATCGGCGACCGTGTTATTGCCGCGATGAAACGTCAAGCGCAAGAAGGTGAGTTCCGCTCAAATCTACATCGTGGTGGTTCAGCGACATTGGTAAAAATCACTCCAGAAGAGCGTCGCACTGCGATTGCTGCAGCAAAGGCCATGGGCCTAAATGTTGCTGGTGTTGACTTGTTACGTTCAGAGCGTGGGCCTTTGGTGATGGAAGTGAACTCTTCTCCAGGCCTTGAGGGTATCGAAAAGGCAACAGGTAAAGACATAGCTAGCCTGATTATCTCCTTTATCGAGAAGAATGCGGCGGCGAAAAGGACTGCTACACGTGGCAAAGGTTAAAATCAACCAACCCTTTACGTTATTAGATACACGAGTGGGTGTTGCTGAAAGGCAGACTGTCCAGTTGGAAGTGGCTAAGCTCTACACTCACACACCAATGACCATTCCGATTGAAGTCGTTAATGGCGCAGAGGCCGGACCGGTACTTTTGGTCTGTGCCGCAATTCATGGTGATGAATTGAATGGCGTAGAGGTTGTGCGTCAGCTATTAAGTACAGTCGATGCGGCAACGCTACGTGGCACCTTGATAGCGGTGCCTATCGTAAATATCTTTGGCTTTATTCATAAGTCTCGCTATTTACCTGATAGACGAGACCTAAATCGCTGTTTTCCAGGTTCTGAGCAAGGCTCGTTAGGGGCTCGAATGGCATCTATGTTTTTCGATTTGGTGGTAAAAAAATGCACACATATTATCGATTTACATACCGGCGCGATTCATCGCTCTAATTTACCGCAGATCCGTGGTGACTTGTCCTGCGAAATGACCAAAGAAATGGCCATGGCGTTTGGTACGCCGGTTGCGATAGATGCGCGACTGCGTAACGGCTCGTTGCGAAGTGAAGCGGCGGGATTGGACATTCCTGTTATCACTTATGAAGCGGGAGAAGCGTTGCGGTTTGACTCATTGGCCATTGCAGCTGGATTGCAAGGGGTTGAAAATGTCATGCGTAAACTCAGAATGCTGCGTGGGCGTCGAAGGAAACAACGTCATGACGCGGTTATCGCGGCAGCGACAAGTTGGGTGCGTGCGGACGTTGACGGTATTGTTCGAGCTCAAGTTAACTTGGGGGAACGCGTATCAAAAGGTCAAATCTTGGCTTATATAGACAGTCCATTAGGTCAAAGCGAAGAAGCAGTTATCGCACCTCGTAGTGGGATAGTGATTGGCCAACAAATGCTACCTTTGGTGAATGAGGGAGATGCAGTTTTTCACTTAGCTTACTTTGCACATGCAAATAGTATTGTTGAGCAACAGCTAGAAACCTTTATTGACGATATAGGCCCTATTTCTTAGGGCCTAATGTTCTTCTTGGTGTTGTAACCTGTTTAGGTTTAGTCGGTTCTTGACTAAGCACCATAACGGGGCGAGTGACAAACAAGTTATTAGGATATACGACCTTATGGCCGTCAACATGGCGTAGCACTACACTCATCAACCCCATCTCTACAATACAGCCTTCCACAAAGTTTGCACCGTCAACAATTCTTACCCAATTCCCAACGCGATAATCGTTTTGAATAAACATAAGTAAAAATGAAGTCAGATTGGAAAGTAATGACCAACCGGCAAACATGGCAACACCAAGCATCGCAAATAACGATGAACCAAGCACCAGTAAACCACGAAGTTCTATGCCCCAGAATACAAGCATAAAGCAGACGAATACAAAGGCAACAAGTACACGAACGAGTAAGTCGGCACGTTGTTTACGATGAGAGTCTATTTTTCCGCGTGTTACTTTTTCTAAGAGTTTGCAACATGCCTTCATTAATAGTGGGAAGGATAATAGCGCCACCAAAGTTACAATTAGCTTGTATTGACTGAGTGCGAAATCTAACAAATGCAAAACCGTATCCTAAGAAATTTTTTCTGCTTTATATCATGTTTATTGTTGTGCGACACCGTTAAAAGCGATTTTTTACCGTTAATAGCCACTGTACGCTATCGACGTTATCCGGGCCATTAATTGGTGCGGCTAAATCAATATGAACCATGATATCTGAATTGGCTCGGCTAGGTGCTAAACGCAAGCCAATACCGACATTTTTTAGGACTGATTCATCTGCTTCAATCGGCAGGTGAGAGTGGTACGCGCGCCCTACATCAAAAAAAGCTGCACCACCAATTTTGAATAAGCGCAGTAAGTCATATTCCCAGTAATAGCGTTTTTCGATATTGAGTAGCATACTGCGACTACCTTGCTGATATTTTATTGGGTATCCGCGAAGCCCGGTTTCGCCCCCTAACGTAATTTGATTATCAAAGGTCAGGTTATTCCCATAGGTATAGCTTGCGTTGATAAACCAAGACTCATACAAGCTGGTATTTAAATAGTATTGAAAGGTCGTTTTCGCTATTAGGTTTTCGGTTTTATCTGTGTCTTTGTTCCAGTTGCCACTGACATCAAAATAAAAACGCCACAAGCTGTGATCTGAGGTGTAGTGTGCCGTATTGGCAGAAAATGAATAGACAAGACGTTCAGTATCGTCACTCCAAGATTCGGCTGAATAGCCAAATAGAGCATTAATATTCCAACCTAAATTAAGATCCTCTGTACGATAAATCGAGTCGAAGTTGCGTACTTTTACATAGGAATCTTCAAACCACTGAGCTTGAACATAAGGGTAGGTGAGCGTTCTATCTTGTGCAATGGGTAAAGTGGTATCTGCTATCTCACGGAAGGTATGTTGCTCATGTCTAACGCCTGCGATGAGACGGCGAGTCCAACTGCCCGATAGCGCTTTTGAGTGTCCGAAGTAGACTTGCGTGACATCCGTGGATTGACTGAACTCTGAGATTGTTTCACCTTCAGAATATATGGGTTCTTCGCGTTTGTCGGAATAACTCGTAAAACCATAACTATATGGAGTATCGGTTGCAAAAAATGGATAGCTCACATCGATATAGTGGCGCTCACCATCGTCATTATCTGAATATTCTACGCGACCACGATATCTTGAGTTTAAAATATTAGGGTCATCATAGACAAACTGATAACCAGAGCGGTCGACCTCTTGTATGTGGGTAAAAGAAAGGCGCTTTCCCCAGCCAAATAAATTACTTTCTCTAAACCCAATTCGAGAAGTGTTTTCCCCACCACTACGACTAAAACTTAAATCGGGCAATAGTGTCCAAAGATCCCGCGTTACAACCGTAACTAAAATATCACCATCACAGTTTTCTACGGCATAGATACGTGCATCATATAGGTATGACTGATTGCGAAGGAGTCGTTCGGATTCACTGAGTTTTCTTGGGTTGTAAGCATCCCCTTCCTGAAATAGGAGCACGCTTTTTAATACTTCGGGCTTGGTTTGAATATGATAACGGTTGGCAAATCGGAATAGGGCATTGTCTTCTTCAGGTTTATCGGTATCGAAAACATTAAGTTGTTTTAGAGTGATAGCGACGACCTTTTTACCCTCTGCGGGCTCAGGATAGGCTTGTTTGCTGTCTAGCTGGCGTGAAAGGTTTTGGTCGCTTTGTGCTTCAACTCGGTCATTACCACAGCTATTAGCAAAATCAACAGCAGGCACTTTTTCAGCTTGCGCAGCTGCATTTAGGCTACACATTAGCACAATACTATTACACGAAATCCTCTTTACATTCATCACAGAGCCTTTAAGTCTAATATTCCTTTAGTATGGATTATATTGTTGCAGCTTGCTTTAGTTCTGCAACAAAAGTAATAATATTTATAGACTTAAAGAGCTTTATGTGGACTTAACGAGAAAGTTGTTGGCGTAGGAAAGGTAGGAGTTCTAAGGCATCAACGCCATCAGGAGCTATCCACACACTCTCACTGTAATGTTCAAAATTTAAATTAAAATTACAGCTTTTATATGAAAAACGCCACTGATGTCTATCCGCTCCAGCAGAGAATTCAATTAATTGAATCTCATCTTGATGTAAGAATATTTGCCCCCAAAGTTCAAATTCATCGTCTTGAGGTGTAATTTCACAGCTGACGATAATCACCTCGTGTGAATTATTCAAAGTGAGTGTAGTCATTATTCTCTTTCCAAATAATTGCGAATGAGCTGCATGAAAGGGGCACCGTACTTGCTGAGCTTAGTAAAACCGACACCAGATACTTGCAAAAACTCACTATCAGTTGTTGGCGTTCTTTGTGCCATTTCAGCCAACGTTCGGTCGTTAAATACAACATACGGTGGTACATCATCTTCATCTGCGAGCTGCTTTCTGAGTGCACGAAGCTTAGCAAATAGTTTCTTATCGTAATTAAACTGAGCCAGTTTATCTTGATAGACATGCTTTGCTACAAGTCTTGGTTCTGCGAGTTGTAGCACATATTCGCCGCGAAGTACGGCGCGGGCGGCTTCTGTTAATCTAAGCGTTGCGCCTTGAGTAATATCTTGACTCAATAAACCATGATGGATCAATTGACGTAAGATACTCAGCCAAAATTCATTGCTGTGCTCTTTCCCGATCCCATAGGTTGAGAGGGTATGGTGATTTTGTTCTCTGATCCTTGCGGTATTTGCCCCACGCAAAATATCCACAATGTAACCAATGCCAAAGCGTTGTTCTGCGCGGTATACGCACGATAACGCTTGTTGGGCAACTAATGTGCCATCAAATTGTTTCGGTGGGTTAAGGCAAATATCACAGTTTCCGCATGCTTCACGTTGATATTCGCTGAAGTAATTGAGCAAAATTTGACGACGACAGGTTTGCGCTTCAGCGAAGCTCGACATCGCCTGAAACCGTTGTTCTTCAACCTTACGACGTTGCTCGTCTGGAATATCTTCAAAAAAGCGCCTAACGCGGGGAATATCCGCAGGATCAAAGTACATAACGGCTTCAGCTGCTAAGCTATCTCGCCCTGCACGGCCGGTTTCTTGATAATACGCTTCTACACTTTTAGGAATATCATAGTGAACCACAAATCGCACGTTGGGTTTATTGATCCCCATCCCAAAAGCAACGGTTGCAACTACGATTTGAATGTCATCTCGGGCGAAGCGGTTTTGTACAAACTGGCGCTGATCATTATCTAGACCTGCGTGATAACCTGCAGCATTGAACCCAGCATCAATCAGCTTTTCGGCAATATCATCAACACGTTTACGGCTACCACAGTAGATTATGCCACTTTGCCCCTTTTGCTCTTTTAAATAGCGGATCAACTGCGACAGGGGTTTGAACTTTTCTTCGATGGTGTAACGAATATTGGGTCTGTCAAAGCTACCGGTATAGATAAATGGTGCTTGCATACCTAATTGCTGGACAATATCTTTTCGTGTCGCTAAATCGGCCGTTGCGGTTAATGCCATCATCGGAACGGACGGAAAATGTTGACGTAATTCTTTTAAACGAAAATAGTGCGGTCTAAAGTCATGTCCCCAATGAGATACACAATGGGCTTCATCAATGGCAAACAAACTGATGTTACAGTTGGATATGCGTTCAATAAAGTCTCGTTGTAAGGCCTTTTCTGGTGCAACGTACAGCAGCTTTAAACGGCCTTGGAAAAGCGCGTCATAGGTATCTCTTTGCTGCTCCCAAGCGACGCTGTTGTTGATATATTCAGCGGCTATGCCTTGTGCTTTTAACTGCGCGACCTGATCTTGCATTAATGAGATAAGTGGCGATATAACAATTGTCACGCCTGCAAATAATACTGCTGGGACTTGGTAACAGAGTGATTTACCGCCGCCGGTAGGCAGTAGTACAAGCGTATCCTGACCAGCTAAGCTAGACTGAATAATATCAAGCTGACCATCTCTAAACGTACTGTAGCCAAACACATCTTTCAGTACTGAATGAGGGTCGTTAATTGGGGTGCTTACGAGGGTATCCATCGGTGTCATTTTAGAGCTTTTTTTGAACCTTGTCTTTGCTTTTTATCTAATCTTAAGAGACTTGAATAAGTTTTGAGCACTTGTAGGCTTTAAACTTTGTGATTGTGAATTCATCGAACTTTCATCGCCGTGATTAGTAAAAATGAGTATAATGATTGACCTCTTAGTTGATCCCTCCAAAGGTTAAACGCCCGTGATTGAAGAACAAAAGAAAGGCCACTTACTCGCTGTACTCGCCTTTTTTATGTGGGGACTTGCACCCATCTATTTTAAGCAACTCGTCCATGTTGACGCGATTGAGATACTCATTCATCGCGTTGTGTGGTCTGTCTTTTTTATTGCACTAATTGTGCTGGCAAAGCAGCAATGGCCCAAAATTAAGGCCATATTGGCTAATCCTAAATTGCTGGCGATGTTGACACTCACTGCGTTGCTGTTGGGTTTTAACTGGGGTTTATTTATTTGGTCTGTGAATAACGGCTTTATGCTAGATGCGAGTTTGGGTTATTACATCAACCCATTACTTAACGTGCTATTGGGAATGCTGTTCTTATCGGAAAGGTTGAGAACGGCGCAAAAGTTTGCTGTGTTATTAGCGATAGTGGGTGTGGTGTTACAGTTAATCAGCTTTGGCTCATTCCCAGTCATTGCGTTTTCACTGGCAGGATCGTTTGCAATATATGGATTGTTGCGTAAGACCTTAGCGGTTGAGTCACTTCCTGGATTGCTGGTGGAAGCCCTTATTCTCACCCCAATTGCACTGGCTTATTGGTGGTGGGTTGAGCCCAGTGCCACAAGCAACCTTTGGAATAATGATTGGTACACCAACACGCTTTTGATAAGTGCGGGTGTGGTGACAACTTTGCCTTTGTTATGCTTTACCGCAGCAGCAAAACGGATACCCTACACGACACTTGGCTTTTTTCAATATATCGGGCCGAGCTTAATGTTCATATTGGCGGTACTCTTTTATGGGGAAGCCTTTGATGCAGAACGAGCAATAACGTTTGCCTTTATTTGGGGAGCGCTGGTGATGTTTAGCTTTGATTCTTATCGAGATAAAAGAAAGCGCTTAGTGAACTAAGCGGTTTCTTCCCGAAGCTTTCGCCTGATATAAACGCTCATCGGCTCGTTTTATCAGGCTTTCTATGTCCGTAGTCACCTGAGCGGCAAGTCCCATTGAAACGGTAAATGAGATCTGCTGTTCAGTCAGTTCGTTACTACTTTGCTCTAAATATTCCCTAAAGCACTCCAGTCTTTCTTTGCAATGATCAGCCACCGTATCTTTAAAATATATCGCAAACTCTTCGCCGCCTAATCGAGCGACTAAATCATTGGGAAAGTATTGAGCAAACGCTTGGCCAATTGACTCAAGCACTGCATCGCCGCCTTCATGGCCATATTTGTCATTTACTTGCTTAAAATGATCGATATCTATCATAGCGATCAGCCCGTAGAGCTCCTTTTTATGTCTTGCTTTTAGGCTTTTCTTTACGGTATCGAAAAAGTAGCGTCGATTTGGCAAGCTGGTTAAATAGTCTGTATTTGCTTGTCGGCGTATCGTTTGAATATGTTCTAGCATATCGACGTTCTGGCTAAGGCGGCAGTAAAACTCTTCAGCGTTAAAGGGCTTTCTGAGGTAGTCATTAGCACCATTTTTCAAAAATCGTGTAGATAAATTTTCGGTTTCAACTCCAGATATACCAATTATCGCTTTATCATCATCAGTGTAGAGTCGCCTAATTTCGATACATAGCTCTTCGCCTCGCATATTTGGCATTTCATTGTCGGTAATGATCACTGAAATATCCGGGTTGTCTTTTAATACTGCGAGTGCTTCTATGCCATCACAGGCTTCTAGTACCTGATATTTATGGCGAGTGAGGAGTGCTGAGACATAGTGTCTCGACGAAATAGAGTCGTCCACAACCAGTACTCTGACATTTTCATTTCTTGGCAGGCGTTCTAATTGGCGACGTAAATAATGATAGGCTTGTTTATTTTCCTTGGTGATATAGTCGATGATGGGGTATTGCTCAACGATTGAGCGAGTCTGACTTTCAAGGTTACCAGTCATCACGATGGTAGGAATATCAGCTTTAACCGTGCAGGGAATAGCTTCTCCAAGCGGCGCATCTGGTAACACAAAGTCTACCACGGCACAAAAATAATCGTGCTGTGATAACAATGCTTTGGCTTCGGCCAAAGACTCTGCAATATCTACATGGTATCCCACAGTGGTCGCAATATGCTTTTGCACCTTCGCAATTGTGGGGGTGTCTTCAATGATTAAGATTTTCCGTAACACAACCTTCGCCAATCATTTCCTGTTTTACTAATTCTTAACCTAACTGCGCTTAATTGCAATGCTTGTGCTAATAAACAGGTAATGACTAAGAACAAAATACGAGACAAATAGAGGCTGATGAGGTAATCGAGGTTGAAATGGGGTTAATAAGTGAAGTGCCCAGACACCAACGACAGAAATAAAGCCACTCTGTTGGCGTCTAAGCTTGATTGGATTTAGGCGATTTTGCTTATAGCTCGTCGTCAATATCTACCGGGATCACCACGCTACCATCGTTTTGAACTTTAGAGCGTCCAAATAGCGTGTGAAACTTTGTCTTACACGTAGTATGCTTCAAATATTTGGTCCAAGCTTTTTCTACAGCGTTAGTTGGGGGGATTAACCCTTCCATCACCTGAACAAACTGAGATTGGAAACTGTTTTGAGGTTCTTCCGCTTTGCTGTATAAGCTTCTTAATGTGGCACCACAGCGTTCAAGAATTTCGGCTTCTTGTAGCGTGAAGTGACCACTGCGTCCGAATCCTCTAGGGAAGTTGGCGTCATCATAAAAGGCTCTGGGGCTTGCAAATGCATTTTTCAAAGTCGCTAAATTATGATCCATAACTGAGTCCTCTAAGATTATCTGGCTGGAGTATGGACCAAGTTTTATAATTTTTTAAACGAGTAATTTTTATCGTCAGGAAGAAAAATGGACATAGATCTATTAAAAACTTTTGTCGAAGTTGTCAAAACCCGTCACTTTGGTCGAGCGGCAGAAAATTTATACATCACTCAGTCAGCTGTAAGTTTTAGGATCCGCCAGCTTGAGCAAAGTTTAGGGGTGAATCTTTTTATTCGCCAGCGTAACAATATTCAGTTAACTGCGCCAGGTGAAAGGTTGTTACCACACGCCAAAATGATCTTAACTGGGATGCAGCGCGCCAAAGTAGATGTTGCATTGGCAAACAATATGCACAAGCAATTGTCATTGAGCGGCACGGCTAATATTTGGGACGCATTTTTACAATTCGGGATTAACCATATTGTATCCGCTATGCCCGGAGTATCGCTTGTTGCTGAAGTGAAAGCACAGCAAGAAAGCACGCGACTATTATTAGAGAGAACATTGGATCTCGCTGTTCTGTTCGATCCGCCAAAAGTGGATGAACTGGTTGTTAAGCCGATCAGCGATCTTGCTATTATTCCTGTAAGCACTTTTGATAACGCAACAAAGGAAGACTTTTTTGACAACCAGTATGTTTATGTTGATTGGGGAACTGCTTTTTCTCTATGGCATGCAAAACAGTTCACTGGCGCAACCCCTCCTTATTTTAGAACCAGCACCGGCAGAATAGCGCTTGATCTTATTCTTCAGTGTGGTGGCTCTGCATTTGTGCCAGAAGCGTTAGCGTTAGAGTCCATTGAGGCTGGAAGGTTGACTCAAGTTGATGAAGTAGAAAGTAACTCAAGAGAGATATTTGTGGCATACCATAAAGACAACGACCAATTAGAGCAAATAGAAACCATCGT